>JAYVFJ010000330.1:0-2554 GCA_043773225.1 Chloracidobacterium sp. | reverse complement strand
ATAGATCAGCGTCATCTTTTTTCACGTCTCGTTTTGATGTTCCAGCGCGAGGTTGTCGAGCGTATCACGGCAACGCCCGGAGGAAAGGAACGCGGATTTCTGAGCGTTCTGGTTGAGAATGCTTTTGAAACTGAACATCTTTTTGATGTTCCGCCGCAGGCGTTTCAGCCGGTTCCAAAAGTTTGGAGCGCGGTTGTTCGATTAACTCCTAAAACATCGGTTGTTTCACATGAGGTTTTTTTTAGAAAGTTACTGAGCGTATCTTTTTCACAAAAGCGGAAGAATATTTTGAACAATCTCAAAATTGCATATGCCGATGCTCCTGCATTGTTGGAAGCCGCGGACATCGACAGCCGTCGTCGGGCTGAAACTCTCACTCTCGATGAATGGGTTAGATTGGCCAGTATCTCACAAACAAAAATGACCGGGCATCGAATTGATGTCCGGTCATAAAATAGATTTCAAACTTCCTTCCGGGCTTAGTCAAATGCAATTTTAATATCTTCACCCGCCGGGAAAGCCGTGTTTCCAAAAACAGTAAACTGTATCGCGGGCGAAACCGAAAATCCACGTAAGGCAGAAGGATCGGTAATATACCAGCGTCCAAAAAACGTCCTGCTTGTTACCCAGATGTTATCCGGGAGCGGCAGGCTTACGGAAGCCCAGCCGTTGCCGGCACCGGTGTTCTGAGTCGTCGTAGTGATACGGGCGAGAGAACCGGTGGTAGGGATTATCAGCCCCGCGCCGGGATCGGATGAGTCAATAACCAAGACGGCTTCGGCGTTGCCGAGTGAGCTTGACACTGAAACCGTAAAGTTCGGATTACCGGCAAGCGGCGGTGAAATTGCTTTTATCACAGGCACAATTCCGCCCGAGCCGGCACGGCCTGTGCCGGTGATCTGAGGAACTCGCGTCGAGTCCATATAAAGCGTCGGCCTGTCGAACGGCGGCAACTCGGCCGCGACACGTGGGTCTGTCAGAGGCCTTTTCAGGAATGCTACGATGTCAGCCTGCTGTTGCGCATTTAGTCCACGAGGACGGACAGCCGGGTCTTTGTTCGGTGCGTTAAAGTCGCCGCCGCGATTATAAAATGCCACGACCTGATCGAGAGTTGTGAATCGGCCATTATGGAAGAAAGTGCCACGCAGTTCGACATTTCTAAGGCTCGGGGTTTTGAACCTGCCGAGGTCGCCGTTATTTCCAGTGACCTGAAACCGTCCGGTATCTTCATTTGGCGGCCTGACGCCAATGTATCTAAAGGTGTTATCACTGGTCAATGGACCGGCATGGCAAACCGCACACTGAACCTGCTGGACAAAAATATTACGGCCATTGTTCTCTTGCGGGGTCAACGGCGTGATGCCGGCATTTGCAAGGTCAACGGGCGCTTGATCGGTGTAAAGCGTTCGCTCGTAGGTGGCTATTGCCAACGCAATGCGAGTTGGAGTTACATCGGACGTTCCAAAAGCCTCATTAAACAGATCGCTGTAACTGCGTCCGCCTATCCATGTATGAAGGGCAGTCGGAATGTTTGTAGCCAGCGCAAGTGGCCTTGACTCGTTGATCCGGGCCGCGACCTGATTCCAATCACGTCCGGTGTGTGCCATTTCGACACCGCTGACCGGCGGGCCGAGCACTTGGCTTTCGAGTGCCGCACCGCTGTTTATTACGATTGCGTTTGTTATGGGGTCGCGAAAGGTTCCGGTTGCACGTCCATCCCAGAACATTGTGGTGGGATAAGCAGCATTGAGATATGACATAGAACTGCGGCCCGTAACCTGTTCCTGAAGCCCATAAGTCGAAGACCACAAATAAGTGCCGTCAAGATTTGTCGGCGGCACACCTCGTGAGGCGACAATATCGTCCGCACCGCCAAATAAAGCGTCAGGGCCGGGATTGGTTGATAGCGACTGCGAAGTAAAGGCACGCAGATCATCGCCGCCGCCGGCTGCTTTATGGCAGGTGCCGCATGCGACGGTTCGCGTAGAGGACATCTGCTCGTCCCAGAAAAGAGCTTTGCCGAGGTAAGCCTTTGCAGCCGTGATCGGGTTTCCGGCAGGCACCGGCGGTGGATCAAGTTGAGCAACGGGGCCTTGCGTGGTCGTATTCGATCGTGTTCCGGCGTCGCTTGTGCTTAAGGCACTTACTGTCGTCGCATTTTCAGCTCTGACCCAATAAAAGAATGTTTGTCCCGGGGTCGCTGTAGTATCAAGGAAGGTATTCGCAGGCGTGTTTCCGATGTCGCTTGCTGTCGCGGAATTAGAGGTCGTTCCTCTAAACACACGATATAACGTGGCGCCGCGAATAGCGTCCCATTCGACTCTGACCTTGTTGTTGTATTTCGTATCAGACGCCATCACGCCTGTCGGCGCGGAAAGCACACCGGACTGACCGCTAACGGGGTCTGTTCTCAGCAATGCAAATGCGCCAAACGCAATGACAAATGCAAAGCAAACGGTCAATTTCAATGTTCTCATAAAGTTTTCCCTCTCAATTAAAAAAGATGTCCAAAACGTTCCCTAATATGATTGCGGCATCGGAATAGTCTTGATTT
>JAYVFJ010000329.1:0-2576 GCA_043773225.1 Chloracidobacterium sp. | reverse complement strand
CAAAGAGGCAAAGACGCAAAGATTTTATAAAGGTGTCTTGAACTTCCATTCCGTTTTTCTTAACTTTGCGTCTTTGCGTCTTTGCGTCTTTGCGTTAATTTTCTTTGTTCCCATCACGGCCCAAAAGGTTGCTATTTTAACCCCGGATAAAGCCGAAACAAGCCGAGAATTTGCCGAAAGGCTCGAAGCCCGGCTCGCAGAAAAATTTCGTTTTTTGGATGAAGCGATGAGTGAGGCCGCGTTCGGTTCGGCTAAAGCGGACCATCCATTTAATCTGACAACCACGGCATCGATAGCAATTGGCACTGCCATCGGCTGCGATTATTTTATTTTGGTTCGTTCGGCAACCTTGCGTCGAAGTTCATCTCAGCGTCATGAATATTATGAATCATACGCTGGAATTTATGTCGTCAGTTCCCGCACCGGAAGACTAGTTATTTGGCGTCTGCTGCGTTTTGAAGAATCAAAAGCTCAAGCTGCTCAAAACCTGCTGAATGATGCGTCCGGTGGTTTGGCACAGGAGATAGAAACTAAACTAAAACTGACAACAAAAAACGAACTGGCCGAAGTAGCTCCGCCGGCAATGGAAGAGCCGCCTGATGATGCCTCGCCTGCGGCGAATAACTTCCGTGCGCCTATTCCTTACCGCCGCATCAAGCCGGAATATACTTCTGACGCTTTTCTTTACGACATAGTGACAACGGTTGATATTGTTGTCGATCTCGACCGAACGGGCGCGATTCTCAGAACTGAGATCGTGCGCTGGGCCGGCTATGGACTCGACGAATCTGTTGAACAAGCCGTTCGCACGATGAAGTGGCGGCCGGCCGAGCGCAACGGTAAGCAATTGCCGATGCGGTTTTTGCTGCGATACAATTTCAAGAAGATCGAACCGAAATGAGAACAATAAGGGCCGCGATCAGATTGGTATTATTTGTTGTCTCGACGCTCGGTTTGTATTCGATCTGGTTTGTCGCTCGTGTTTTTTTCTCAAACAGAATATGGTGGCGGCAGGTGATTTTTGGGGCGTGGACAAACAGCTTTGTTCGTATTTCGAAGATGAAGATAGAAGTCACGGGAACGCCGCCGACACCGCCTTTCTTTCTTGTAACAAATCATCTGAGTTACACCGACATCGCTGCTATTCGCGCCGTAGTTAAAGGCATCTTCGTCGCAAAGAAAGAGGTCGAAGGCTGGTTTCTCGGTGGTCGAATTTGCCGCGACATGGGGACGATCTTTATTGACCGCTCAAACCGCCGCGACATTCCGCGTGCAGGCGAGCAGATAATCGAGCGGCTCGAACAAGGCGAAGGCGTTGTCGTTTTCCCTGAAGGCACAAGCACAAAAGGCGAAGAAGTGCTGCCGTTCAACTCGTCGTTTCTAGAATTTGCTGCTCGGGGCGATGTTCTGGTTTCCTATGCTTCTATCACTTACCGCACGCCGCCCGGAGAACCATCTGCAAGTATGTCAGCTTGCTGGTGGGAAGACACGAGTTTTTTTGCACATCTCTGGCGACTGCTGAAGGTTCGCGAATACACCGCTATCATCATTTTTGGCGACGAGCCGATAGTTAACCCCGATCGCAAAGTACTCGCGCGTGAACTCCAACAGCGAGTTGCAGAAAGTTTCGTTCCCGTCACATAAACTCGACCTCTGCAATGAAAAAAGGCCGGAAGGTTTAGTTCCTGCCTTTCTACCTTGTGCGAAATACAAACTAGACCTCGTCATCCTCGACATCGATCTTCATAGCTTCATCTATGTCAAAAACCTCTTCATCTCCATCGAGATCGTCGTCCAACTCGGCTTCGAAATCGGGGTCTTCAACGTCGGTAACGATCGGGATCATCGGCATGCCGCCGCGGATGTAGTCGGTCATCTCGTCAAACTCGTCCTCCTGCTTGCGATTCTCGGTAGCGTCAGGAGCGATCTTGACGTTGCGGTAATACTTCATGCCGGTTCCGGCAGGAATGAGGCGGCCCATGATGACGTTCTCTTTTAGGCCGCGAAGATAATCTATGCGGCCTGAGATCGCGGCTTCGGTCAGCACGCGAGTCGTTTCCTGGAAGCTGGCGGCCGAGATGAACGAGTCGGTCGAGAGTGACGCTTTCGTGATGCCGAGCAGGAGCGGTTCGCCGACCGATGTCTGGCCTTTTTCGTCCCGGACACGAGCGTTTTCGTCTTCGTAGCGGAAGCGGTCAACCTGTTCCTCGAGCAGGAATTCGGTATCGCCGACCTCTTTGATCTTGACCCAGCGAAGCATCTGGCGGACGATCACCTCGATATGCTTGTCGTTGATGTTCACGCCCTGCAGACGATAGACTTCCTGTATCTCGTTGACGAGATAGTTCTGCAACGCTTCCATACCGAGAACACGCAAAATGTCGTGCGGATTGAGCGGGCCGTCCATGAGCGGTTCTCCTGAACGGACTCGGTCGTCTTCCTGCACGTTGATGTGTGTTCCGCGCGGAATGTCGTATTCGCGTTCACTGCCGTCGTCGCCGATGACGATGATCTTGCGTTTACCCTTTGAGATCGGGCCGAATTTGACCGTGCCGTTGATCTCGGACATCATTGCC
>JAYVFJ010000328.1:0-3635 GCA_043773225.1 Chloracidobacterium sp. | reverse complement strand
TGCCGCCTTCACGATGGCCAATACGCGGGGCGCCGATATTCACAAAAAAGCTGGCGACAAAAATGCCGAATGCGAATGTCGCAAAAAACGGCAGCATTCTTTTTAACAACCCCTTGTTTCCCATTGATCTTACCTCTCAAAAACTATTAATACTGATTTACGTCGGCGTTTCAATTTTGGTTTCAACTATGTAAATCTATATTATCGCGTTTGACGGCAACTGCAAAGTTTTTTCTCGGGTCTTTCGTAAAAAGAGTTAATTTTTTCTTCAAAGTTGAAAAAGAGATTATCTTAGCCACGAATGCACGAATAAATTTTCTATTCGTGCATTCGTGGTAAATCTTTCCTCTTGAACTGTTGCCATACCACAAGATTTCTCCTACAATTGCGTTGCAAGTGTGAAACGATGATCGCATATCTTTCCGGCAAACTTCTTGAGAAACATACAAACACGGCTATCATCGATGTCGGCGGCGTTGGCTATGAAGTGTCGATACCGCTTTCGACATTTTACGAGCTTGGCGATGTCGGCTCGGATGTCAGCCTGCGGATTTACACCAACGTCCGCGAAGACGCGATCCAGCTTTTCGGCTTTAAAACCCTGCGCGAACGCGAACTTTATTTGAAACTCATCTCGGTTCAGGGCATCGGGGCAAAATCGGGCATCACGATGTTGTCGGGAATGAGCGCCGACGAGATAATAATGGCGATCCGCAGCAACGATCTGGCCCGGCTGACCTCGATTCCCGGTGTTGGGAGAAAGACGGCTGAGAGGCTCGTCATCGAACTTCGCGACAAGGTCGGCGACGTGTCCGAAGGCTCGGCTCTCGATACGGCTTCGCGAAAGGCAATGCCGTCTGATGCCGTTTTTGAAGACGCTCTCTCGGCACTGATAAGTCTCGGTTACCAACGCAACGCTGCCGAGAAAGCCCTTAATCAAGCAGCTCAGGAAGGCACGGAGATCACCGTCCAAAAACTTCTCCGTCGGGCGTTGCAGATTTTGGCCAAATGATGTGCAAGCCCGCGCGTAAGCAAGGGCGGAAGAGTCAACATTGTGGCTATCGCCCTTGCTAACGCGCGGGCTTGCGCAATAATAGAATCTCTATATGCCAGCTGCTGAAGCGATAGATATCAGAAACGAAGCTTTATCCGACGAAGAAAGTCAGTTCGACGCATCGCTGCGCCCGGCGCAATTGAGCGAATACATCGGCCAGACGAAGGTGAAGGAGAATTTGCGCGTCTTTATGAAGGCCGCGCTCAAACGCCGCGAAGCTCTTGACCACATTCTGCTGACCGGGCCGCCGGGTGTTGGCAAGACGACGCTTTCTAATATCGTTGCAAACGAAATGGGCGCGTCCCTGAAGTCCACTGCCGGCCCGATCATCGAAAAGGCGGGCGATCTCGCTGCTATCCTGACCAATCTTGAGGAAGGCGACGTGCTTTTTATTGATGAGATCCACCGACTCAATCCGGCCATTGAGGAAATCCTCTATCCGGCGATGGAAGATTACAACATCGACATAATGATCGGGCAAGGCACGGCGGCGAGGTCTATAAAACTTGAACTGCCAAAGTTCACGCTCATTGGTGCGACGACGCGGCCGGGCATGATAACGGCTCCTTTAAGAGGAAGATTTGGCATCATCTTTCACCTTGATTTTTACGGCGTTGATGACCTTCAAACCATCTGTGAGCGGTCGGCGAATATTCTGAATGTCGAGGTCGAGGAGCGCGGCTCGCACGAGATCGCAAAACGCGGACGCGGCACGCCGCGAATCGTCAATAGATTATTAAGGCGTGTCCGTGATTTTGCCGAGGTTGACCATGACGGCCGCGTGACTGAGAGTGTCGCCTGCAACGCTCTCGACCGGATGGAAGTTGACAGCTACGGCCTCGACGAACGCGACGCAAAGCTGCTCAAAACCATCATCGAAAAATTCGACGGCGGCCCTGTCGGTCTCAGCACGATCTCAGCCGCTATCAACGAGGAAAAAGACTCTATCGAAGAGATCATCGAGCCTTACCTGCTACAAATCGGCTTCCTAAACCGCACCCCCCGCGGCCGCATGGCGACCCGCCTCGCCTATGAGCATTTCGGCCTCGAAACCTCGATGCGAACTGCTGAAAATCCGTCGCTATTTTCCTGATCTAGTTGCCCGAGCGACCACTGCTACCGAAGTATTTCGTTGATGGCGGATTCGAAAATTTCGACCTTTCGCTTGGCTCGCTTCACCTCGGCATGGGTCTCGCTGTATGAGCGCAGCAGCCGTGCAAGATCGGTCTGCAGCCGCGCCTGATCGATTATCAATTTACCCAGCGCAAGCGTCAATTTCCCGGTCTCCGTTGGCTTTACGTTGTATATCTTCTCCAGTGATTTATTGATCGCCGCGAGTTCCGTGCGGAGGTCGATGATCTTCGGGTTAGCCTCGGTATAATCGGCCAAAAAGGCTTCGAGATCGGCTTGTATCTGCGTCTTGCGCAGCAAAACCTCGGAATACGCCGCCGAAGACCGTATAGGCCCAACTTCGCCGGTCTGCGAATAGGAAACTGAGGTCGAAAGGAGGAGTATCAGGATGGCGAGTATATATCGTAAGTGCATATGTTTTTCTCCGAATAGCTGACAGCTAACCGCTGACAGCTATATGGCAGCCACTGCTGCGGACACGTCGCACGAGTCGAATTCCAGGTCGCCATCATTTGCCTCGACCATGCCGTCGCCGAACGTCTCGCGCTTTGTCAGCGTCTCAAAATAGGTCGAGATATTGTCAAGTATCTCGTCCGCCGAGTGCGAATGATAGAGCGTTTGCCGAAATTGGGCTCCACCGACAAGTCCCTTTGTAAACTGGCCGGCGAGCTGTTTCATTTTGCCGAGGGCGACTATCTCGGGCATCTCTTCGCGGCACATCGAGAAGAATTCGAGCAGCACGTCCTTCTTTTCCTGCAGGTCAGGCTGATAAGGCTCGCGGCAGTTGATAACGTCGTTGAATTGGCGGAAAATCCAGGGGTTCTGCATCGCTCCGCGCCCGATCAGGATGCCGTCGGTGCCGGTTTCACGCCAGCGCTGCAGGCCGTATTCGAGAGTTGTGATGTCGCCATTGCCCGAAACAGGAATGCTCACCGCCTCTTTGACCTGACGAATCAGGTCCCAATTGGCAAGGCCCTTATAGCCCTGCTCGCGCGTTCGGCCATGCACCTGTATATGCTCGACGCCGCACTGCTCGGCCATTTTGGCGACCTCAACGACGTTGATCGTCGAATCGGAATAACCGGTGCGGAGCTTGAGCGTCAACGGGATCGTGATAGTGTTCTTGATCTCTTTCAGGATCGTCTCAAGCATTGGCAGATCGCGGAGCAGTCCAGAACCGCCTCCGTTCTTGACGACTTTCGGTGCCGGGCAGCCGCAATTGACGTCGAGTATGTCAGCGCCGACTTCCTGGGCCATTTCGGCTCCCATCGCCATGCGATCGGCCTTTCCGCCGAATATCTGCACGGCATACGGCCGTTCTTCCTCGTCAAATCGCATCTGTCGTTTGGATTTAGGATTGTGCCGCGTCAGGCCTTCGACCGAGATGAATTCGGACACAACGAGACCGACGCCGCCGCGACGCTTTATCAGCCGGCGGAACGTGTAATCA
>JAYVFJ010000327.1:0-9236 GCA_043773225.1 Chloracidobacterium sp. | reverse complement strand
CAACCGGTTTATTGGTAATACTTGTGCTAATACCAGTTTTCCGCCATTAGCAAATATTGTCGGACAAGCCGGTGGAGCCACAATACATACCACAATTGCCGATAACAACTGGTGGGGAGTGAATACAGGGCCCGGCCCTAATGATGCAACTGCATTGGCAGCAGGTGCTGTTATGACCCTTACCAATTGGCTGCAGTTGCGAAATACTCCGTCTCCCGCGCCCATCGTCACCGGGCAGACGACTACACTGACCGCCAGCGTCAACCTCAACTCCGCCGGCACGGACGTGTCGGCCAATGTCGATGTGCTGTTGGGGCTTCCGCTCACTTTCAGCAACCCTGTCCGCGGCGCTCTCTCCGGCTCGGGCACGGTCATCCAAGTTTCGGGTGCGGGCAAAGGCACGGCCACGTCCACTTTCCGCGCTAGTTCGGCTGGTGCCGGAAGTGCTGACGCGACCGTTGACAGCGCCATCGCGACCGCCGCGATCACGATAAATAAGGCCAACACGACGGCCTCGATCACAAATAACCCGGCAACAACCGTCGTCGGACAAGGCTACACTGTGAATTTCAGTCTCGCGGTCAACGCACCGGGCAGCAACAATCCGACCGTTCCGACCGGAAACGTGCAGGTATCTGACGGTTCGCAAACCTGCACCGGAGCTATCAACGCCGCCGGAACCGGAAGCTGCTTATTAACATCATTTACGGCAGGTAATAAAACTTTAACGGCGACCTATCAGGGCGACGCAAACTTTAATGTAAGTCCGGCTTCGGCGGGTGTCGCGCACACGGTCAATAAAGCCGACACGACGACGACGATTACCAATGCGGTCGCGCTGCAAACGGCGACTGTCGTGGGTCAATCGTATCCGGTCACCTGGAGCGTAACGGTCAACTTGCCGGGCAGTGTCGGTGCAGCATTGACGGGCAATGTTACCGTGTCCGACGGTTCGCAAACCTGTTTGGCCGCCGTCAGCGCTCTCACATGCAACCTGACTTCCACGACCCCCGGCGCAAAGACGATCACTGCCACATACGCCGGTGATGCGAATTACAACGCGAGTCCGACATCTCCCGGTGTCGCCCACACGGTCAACAAAGCCAATACAACTGTCGCGCTGGGAACGTCCGGCACGCCATCCGTATTTGGCCAGTCGGTTACATTTACCGCGACTATCACCGTGACCTTGCCCGGCGCCGGGTCGCCGACAGGGAATATTACTTTCAAAGACAACAGTGTCGATATCGGGACGTGTGCCGCCCAGACAGTCGCTGCAAACATAGCGACATGCTCGATCAGCACGTTTTCGGTGGCAACGCACCCGATCACTGCCGTTTACAACGGCAATACCAATTTCAATGCCAGTCCTGCTTCATCGATCTTAAATCAGATCGTTAACAAGGCCAATACAACGACGGCCATTACGACGGACAATCCCGATCCGTCGGTCACGGGACAGAATGTTGTGGTCAACTTCACGGTCGTGCCAATAGCACCGGGAGCGGGAACGCCAACCGGAAACGTGGTTATAACCGTCAGCGGCGGAGCCGAAACCTGTACGGATTCGATCGCTTCGGGCACATGCACGATAACTCTGACGGCGGCGGGTGCCCGGACAATAACGGCGACCTACGCAGGCGACGCCAATTTCAACGGCGGCAGCGACACCGAGCCGCATCAGATCAATAAGGCCGACACATTGACGACAATTACTTCGGATAATCCCGATCCGTCGGTGACCACGCAGAGCGTTACGGTGAATTACAATGTTACGGTCACAATTCCCGGAGCCGGTTCGCCGACTGGAAATGTCATGGTCACAGATGGCGTCAATTCCTGCATGGGAACCGTCGCGGACGGTAACTGCATGGTCACTCTTACAACCGCCGGCAACCGCACGCTGACCGCGACCTATATGGGCGACAGTAATTTCAACGCCAGCCCAGCCTCGGCAGGTGAGCCACATTCTGTTACGGCCCCAACACCGACGGCGACGAACACGCCAACAAACACACCGACGGATACTCCGACGCCTACCGCAACAGCAACGGATACTCCGACAGCAACTCCGACGGCTGCTGCGATCAGCGGAACAGTTACGTATGGCAACGCGATCGGCAATCCGGTTCCGCCGCGATTTGTGAAGAACGTTTCTTTGAGCAGCACTTCCGGATCACCTTCGGTAGGCCCGGTCATTACTGGAACGCCCGGAACTTACACGCTGACGGGTTTTGGGGCGGGTTCATACACGATCAAACCGAGCAAGCCGGGTGGCTCGAATGGGGCGATAACCTCGAACGACGCGGCGAGGGTCGCGCAGGGTGTAAGCGGGGCAGTGGACTTCGCAAGCCAAAACCAGAGGTTTGCGGCAGATGTGAGCGGCAACGGCGGGGTTACGTCGAATGACGCGGCGTTGATCGCAAGGTTTGCGGCGGGACTTACGGGCACGGGAAATGCTGGACAGTGGAAGTTCTTCGTAACCGGCGCACCGTCGCCGCTGCCGACGGCGCCGCAAACTTATGACGACAGCAGGACATATGCTTCGGTGACAAGCAACGTGACGGGCGAGGATTTTGTAGGCATACTTGTCGGCGAAGTTTCGGGCAACTGGAATCCGGCGAATCATCCGAGGCCGGGGGGCAGAGTGGAGAGTGGAGAGTCGAGAGTGGAGAGCGAAGACGGCGAGACAGCGGAATCGATCAGAGTTACGGTTCAGGAGGTTGTCACGGCAGCGGAGAAGGAGCTAGTCGTTCCGGTCAATGTTCAGGGCGTGGCGGATAAGGGGATTATCTCTTATGAGTTCGACCTTAGGTATGATCCATCGGTGATACAACCTTTGGCCGATCCGGTCGATGTTGCAGGAACTGTCAGCCGCGGGCTTATGGTGGTTGCGAATCCGAACAAGCCGGGACTGCTGAGAGTCGTCGTTTACGGCCCAATCCCGATATACGAAAACGGCGTGTTATTGAATCTGAGATTCACGGCCTTGGGAACAGCCGGTTCGGTGTCGCCTATGACTTGGGAGCGGATAATGTTCAATGAAGGCGAGTCGCAGGTGGCGGTGACGGACGGACGGGTTGAATTGTTTTAATCGATAGTGCGCAAGCCCGCGCGTTAGCAAGGGCGGAATACTCGACGTGAGTGTATCGCCCTTGCTGACGCGCGGGCTTGCGCAAAGAACCGATGGCTCTCGCTCAATTTAGTTCTCGCGTTCGGAGGGCGGGATGCGGGTGGGGTCGGGTTTGTCGGGGGATGTTTGGCGGTGGGTGATCAGCCATTTTTTGTTGACGAGTTTGAAAACCAGCGTCATGCGGCCTGAGGAGTCTTCTAGTTTTTCGTTAAATTCCTGAGTCTGTTTCCATTTGCAGGTGACGTAGGCGGCTTTGGGACCGAGCATTTCGACGCGGAGGCCGGTGATGTCGATCGTGACGTTTTTGGTTTTGGCATACGACGCGGCGACGTTGGATTTGACGTTGTCCCAGCCGCTGGTCGCGGTGCCGTTGTTGTTGAAGATCAGCAGACGGTCGCTTTTTTCGTAAACGCTCATCACTTTATCGGCATCGCCCTGTTTGACGCCGTCGATCAGGCGGTCGAACGCTTCGCGAACGCCTGCTGTCGGGTCGGTCTTGCCGGCGGCTGCCTTTTGGCCGAATGCCGAAAATGTTGCGAGCAGGAGAATTGCGGTTCCATATAAAAGATTTTTCATGACTAGCACCTCACTGTGAGATTATAACTATTTTTTAACGCGAATAGGACATAAGGTTGCATGGACGCATGAAAACTGACCATTTCGTGTTGGAAATATTTGCGTTTGCACGATTTGGTAGAAGATTTGGCGTGGGCACGCTCGTTAACACTCGCGTTTCTGCCCTTTTCACGCCTAAAGGCGTAACTCTGAACAGCGGTATGATTTTTGCTGTTACGTCGGGCAAAGGTTGGAGTCTTTTGGTTTCAACTGCTCTTCCTAAAGGAAAAAAAAGAATCAGCAGGAGATGTCTTATGCGAATAGTGGGTAAGTTGATCTGGCCGTTTATTTTTGCGTTGGCGTTTATTACGCTCAGCCGTGTTTTTGCGTTTGGGGCGAGTCCGGCTCAGACGATCAATCTGCCGGATGAAGCGGGCAGTTATGTGGTCGAGAATGATGATGCTCCCGATGTGACGGCGCGCGTTGCGCGGATCAGTTTTCTGAGAGGCGATGCGCAGATACGACGCGCGGACGGCGGCGATTGGGAACGAGTTACGCTAAATCTGCCAATCGTCGAGGGCGATGAGATCACGACCGGCGCGGACGCGCGGCTTGAGATACAATTTGATAATAACCAGCATGTGCGGCTCGCCGAAAATGCTTATCTGAAAGTCGTTACGCTCAAGGACGACGGGATCGCGTTGAGCCTTTCGCTCGGCACGATGATCGCTCGGATCACGCAATACGATAAAGACGGTGCATTTTTTGAGATTGATGCGCCGAAGACAACTATCGCGATTCAAAAAACGGGCGTTTATCGCATCGACGCCGGGCAGCAGAACGACAATGAAATTCGGGTGGCCGTCACGCAAAACGGCGAGGCGCGGGTTTACTCAAACGACGCAGGTTTTACGTTAAAGAATAATCGCAGCGCGCGTATTTTTGTTGACGGAGCGAACTCAGGTGAGTGGGAAGCGGCGGATTCGTCGCGTTACTCGGATGAATTCGATACGTGGTCGCTCGACCGTGACGCAACTATTGCACAACGCCTGAGAGACGCTTTTTATGACAAATATTATGACAGAGATATTTACGGAGCGGACGATCTGAACGGTTACGGCGAATGGGTGCACACGGCCAGCTATGGTAATGTCTGGCGGCCTTATCGCAATGTGACAAGCTATTATGCCGACTGGTCGCCGTATCGCTACGGGCATTGGCGCTGGATACCGCCTTATGGCTGGACGTGGGTCAACGACGAGCCTTGGGGCTGGGCGACGTATCATCACGGGCGTTGGTTTTTTGACGACGGCTATTGGTATTGGTCGCCGTATGGCTATTACCGGTATTCGCGGAGTTGGTGGTCGCCGGCGCTGGTCGTGCTGAATGTTTTTAACAACAACGTATGCTGGTATCCGCTGCCGTATCATTACAGTTATTACAACTACAATTACTCATACAATTGCCATCGCGACCGACGCGGCTGCCATAACGGCGGGCATCATAATAGCGGCGGGCATTATCAACCGCCGCCGCAGACAGGCGGCATAAAACCCCCGAAGCCGCCGATCACGAAGTTCACTATTCCGCCATCGAGTGTTGTGGCAATGGACGCGGATGATTTTGGGACGAATAAGAAAGGTATCAAGAAGCCGCCGTTGAGCGTGGCAAATTCGGTGATCTCAAAGAAGTTTGAGGATATGACCGATCCCGTTCTTCCGGCGTATTCAACAGTAAAAGTCAGCAGCGAAATAAAGACCACGCGGCCAAAGGCTGATGTTGTCGCGGCACAGACTAAAGTCGGCGCCGCGCCGCGAAAGACGGACGCGCCTTTGGATAAAGAATTGCGCACGACTCGCATTTTTGGCGGACGGTCGCCGCTCAGTAATACGAACGATACAGCCGGCGTCAAACCTGTGCTCATCGTTCCGTCAGACACGCGCAAAACGGGAGCGGTGACACGCCAGCCTCCGGTCAGGCAAACTGAAACAACGCCGCCGATCAGACAGGAGCCTGTTCGGGTGCCTCAGGTAAAAACCAATGACGACAATGACAGCCCGCCGGTAAAAGCTTCGCCAACGCGCCAGCCGCCGGTCAGACAGGAACCGCCGCGAAGTGAACCTGCTCCGACAAGGCAGCCGCCGCGATCTGAGCCTGCGCCGACGAGACAGCCTCCGCGATCAGAGCCCGCGCCAACACGGCGGCCGCCGGTCCGGAATGAGCCAAAGCAGGAGAGCAAGCCGCCGGCAAAAGCGCCGGACAGCGGAAACAAAAAAGCGCAGGATTAAGAATTTTCACCGCGAAATACGCAAAAAATACGAAAAGGAATGATGATTTCCTTTCGTGTTTTTTGCGTTTTTCGCGGTTACTAATTTTGCAAAAATATTGAGCGGTCGATGGCGGATGGTTTGCCGACGACGACGAAGCGGAGATTCTTCATATATTTTTTTGCAGCGGCTTGAACGTCTTCCGGTTTGACTTTGCGGATGCGGTCGAGAAACTCGAGCGAATTTCGCCAGCCGCCGCCGTATAGTTCGTATTGCGCGAGTTCCGCAGCCTGTGCGGCATTGGTTTCCTGTTTGAGGTAATGCGTCGTTAAAAAATATCCGGCCATTTCAGCTAATGTTTCCTGGGCGATATTGCCTTGCTTTAATTTTTGTATTTCGCCTAGCATGATCTGCACCGACTCGTTTGGATTTACGGACGATACTGAGATCGCACCGGTATTTGCCGAAAGATCGTCTATCGAGGCGTCCGGCGCATAAGAGAGATTTCGCTTTACTCTTACTTCCTGAAAAACCTGTGCCTGCAAAATAGTTATCGCGGTTCGCATTGCGTAATAATCGGCGTCGCGGATCGACGGCGCGGCAAACACGCCTTTGACATATTCGGTTTGCGCGGACTTTGACGTAATATCAACGCTCGGTTTTTCAAAATTCAACGGCGGCAGCGGCGTGTCTTTGTAATCGCCGCGCGGCAGAGTTCCAAATGAAGCCGTGATCTGCTTTTGCAAAACGTCGGGATCAACGTCGCCGACTATTACAAGAAGCATGCGCGAAGTTTGCAGCAATTTGCGGTAATAGGCGGCGAGGTCGGCGGCTTTGAATTTTGTAATGTTCTCGATCGTGCCTTGCGGAGAGTTGGCATAAGGATGGCCGGCGTAGATTATCTTGTCGTTGAGAGCGCCCAATGCGCCTTCGGGTGTGTCGGATTCTGACCGCAAGCCCGCGATCGTGCCTTCTCGCAGCCGCTCAACGTCGTCGGGAGAAAATGCCGGATTGACGGCAACATCGGCGAATATTTGCCATGAAGTTTCAAAACTCTGCTTTGTGCAAGCCAGCGACAGCACGCTGAAATCGTAATTTGAGCCGGCCGAGATGAGGGTTCCGGTGCTCGACGTCATTTTACGCAGTTTTTGACGCGGAAAGGCTTTGCCGGCTTCGGCCGCGACTCTTAGCGTAAAGCCTTCGATGCCGGCGTTTTCGGCGGTCATGTTTCTCGCGCCGCCGCGAAAGAAAAGTCCGGCGGCGACTGTTGGCGTTCCGGGTCGCCGTTTGACGAGCACCTTCATCCCGCTCACATCAAATTCAGCGACTTGGGTTTTTGCCGTTGCCGATTGCGGCAGGACAACATAGAGCGGCGACAAAACAATCGCCAATGTCAGCAGGATGCGGATAAAGTTTTTGTGCGATCGTGGGGTCATTATTGTTTGCCTCCGATAAGGTCTTCGGGCGTGAGATTTGCGATTGCCTGCTGCTCGGGCGAGATCAAAGCGAGGCCGACATGCGGTTTGTTTTGAATGTAAGTTTTAATGTATCGGGCAATATCCGCGCGGGTGATTGCTCGCAGATTTTTATGATAACCGCGATAGTAATCAACGCCGGTCGTGGCCCACCAGAAGCTGATCGCGTGCGTGTAGTCGCTGAGCTTTTCGCGGCGGAAAAGGTCGTCGGCTTCGAGCAGGGTTTTGGCATTTTCAAGCTCCTCATCGGTAAAGTATGCGGGATCGGTAAATTGATTGATCTCGGAATACAACGCCTTTACGGCGGCTCTTGCCTTTTCGGGCGAGGCGGCAAGAGTTACGCGAATCGGGCCGACATTTTTCTGCGTGTAATAATGCACGTTCGCCGCGACGGTCAAACCGCTGTCTATCATCGCCCGCTGAAACCGCGAATCAGGCTGCTCGACGATATAAGAGAAAACGTCGGCGGCATAGGTCGCGGCATTGTCCTTGCCGATAGACGGCCCTTGCCAACCGATCTGCATGATCACGTTTTCGACCTGATTTGTAATTATCGCTCCTTCACTCTTTGCAAGCGGCGGATGCTCGACGAGCGGATATTTTACAAACGGGTCTTGTGTGCGCTGCCAATCGCCAAAAAGCTGTTCGGCGAGGCCAAAAATGGTTTCGGGCTTGACGTCGCCTGTGACGATGAGAGCGGTGTTGTTCGGCACGTAATAACGCGATTGGATGAGCCGCATCTGTTCGGTCGTCGCGGCGCCGACGGTCTCGCGTGTGCCGCCCGGACTTTTTCGCGACGGATATTTATAGAACAATTTGTCGTGCAAAGCCCTGTCCAAAAAATAAAACGGCTGCGACATGTTGCGGTCTAGTTCGCCGAGCACGACCGTTTTTTCGCCCGCAAAATCTTCTTCGTCAAATCTTGGGAATCTGATCGAGTCCTTTAAACTTTTCAAGGCTGTCAGCAACTGCGGCGTGGTTGTCGTGACGTAGTAATTTACAACTTCCTCGTGAGTCTCGGCGTTTGGCGAAACCCCGATCTGGCCGATCTCATTGAGATAACTCGTGTCGCCGATCGCTGATTTTAACTTTAACGCCGGAGAGCAGACTTGCTGCCCATAGGCGTTGAGCGGACCATTTAACAACGCGGCGTCGCACTGGGCGAGGAGCCGAGCGGTGTTCGGCTTGAAGAACATGTGCTCGTAAAGATGCGACAGGCCGTTGAGCTCGGGCGGCTCGGTGAATGAGCCGTTGCGAACCGCAAGTTCGATGGTCACGAGCGGAACGGACGAATCAGACAACACGATCACCTGCATTCCGTTCGCCAGCGTTTTGGTAACGAACGGTATCTCATACGCAGTTTGTTGTTTGGCCGTCGTCGCCGGCTGCGCTTTTGGCAGCGCCGCCCGGCTTTTTTGAGCAGGACTCTGGAGAGGCAGAAGTGATAATATCAAAAGTGATAAGGCTAGTAGATTTTTCATAAAACGGCTTGGCCTATTTGAAATGTAACACACGGAGACGAAATAAATGGAACGCGATAATTTGATGCACGGCGCCCGCACGGCGTTGAATACGGATATGGATATTCGTGCCTGGGCCGAGAATTTTTTAAAGGAAAAGACACGCAGCGAGATGGGACAGATTAGCGAGGAAGACTTTGAGAAACATTGGAAGTATCACAAGCCGGAGATAATGCACGCGGGTGCGGCGGAGGCGATGGCGGCTTGGCGCGACCAGCGACGAGAGGATTGACAGATGTATGAGATCTGTATATGTTTAATATATGAATACAACTCTCCATGTAAC
>JAYVFJ010000326.1:0-9787 GCA_043773225.1 Chloracidobacterium sp. | reverse complement strand
GCGCGGGCTTGTGCACCTTATTTTGTAATTCCAAATCTAATTGTTAGTATTTACATAACCTTGAAATAAAATTTTGGCAATCAATAAGGAATTTTCACTATGAAATTGAACAATAACCGTTTTCTATCGCTCGCGATGATGGTCGCGATGTGTTTTTCGAGCTTTTCTTTTGCTTTTGTTCCCGACGAAGGGATGTTCGTGCCGGGACAGATTGCCGGGCTAACTTCTGAGTTAAAGAAAAAAGGTCTTAAGATCAAGCCCAGCGACATTTACAATCCGGCCGGCGGCGGGCTGACGGACGCTATTGTGCGTCTGGACAGCGGCTGCTCGGCGGAGTTTGTATCTCCGGACGGGCTGATACTGACTAATCATCACTGCGGTTTTGATGCTTTGGTAGCGAATTCGACAACCAACAAGGATCTTGTGGAAACCGGTTTTAACGCCGGCAGCCGAGCGGGCGAGTTTCATGCGAAGAGCGGCGACGATCCCTATTCGATCACGCTTACCCAACGGATAGACGACGTGACAGCAAAGATCAAGGCCGGCACCGAAAACCTTTCGGGTGCCGATCTGGCAGCGGCGATCAAGAAAAATACTGAAGACTTGACCAAGTCCGAACAGGATAAGGCTCCGAAAGGCTCGAAGATCGTCATTCAGGCAATCGACAGCGGTTATTTTTACTATCTTTATCAGACAGCACAGATCAATGATATTCGCATGGTTTACGCGCCGCCGCGTAACATCGGCATCTTTGGCGGCGACCCCGACAATTTTGAATGGACACGGCACACCGGCGATTTTACTTTTCTGAGAGCGTATGTCGCTCCCGACGGTTCGCCTGCCGATTATTCGCCGAACAACGTGCCGTATCATCCAAAAAAATATTTGACGATGAATATCGGCGGACTTAAGGAAAACGATTTTGTTTTTGTTCTTGGTTTTCCTGGCGGCACATCGCGTTATCGCGAAAGCCAGTCGGTGCAATACTCCCGCGATGCCAGGCTTCCTTTTGACGCTGATTGGCTGCGTTCGGCGGGTGACATTCTTAAACAGATCGGACGGACAGATGAAGAAAAACGGATCAAGTTCCAGGGCGATGTTGCAAGCTTCGACAATACGCGCAAGGCATGGGACGGAGGCTATATTCGCCTTATCCGGGCCAATGTGGTTCAGCAGCGCCAAGCAGAAGAAACAAGGATGGCTGCATGGATCGCTGCCGATCCGGCACGTCAGAAAAAATTCGGCACTCTCTTAGCCGATCTAAAAACAGCGTGGGATGAATACGGTGCGACGGCAAAACGAGATGTCGTAGTACGGCGTTTTCCGGACACGCTCTCGGGAGGCGTTTCGACCGCAATTGTTCTTGCAGCGACAGCGGCAAAACAGGGACGACCGCTCAGTGATCGTGAAAAAACTGCGATCACAGGCATGCTCGAAAAACGCGATCCCGTATTTGAACGCGAGATGACCAAATTCTTTCTCGAAGGATTTGACGCTCTGCCCGCAAACCAACGGTTCGCAGCCTACGATCAAAAGTTTGCAGGGACTAGCGGAAAAACACGGCGCGAAGCGGAGGCAGCATTTGTGGCCCAGATGGATCAGCGGGAGCTCAACACCGCTGACAAGATAATGGCGATGGCCTCAATGCCCTGGTCCGAGATCCAGGCGAAACATCCCTTCCTGGCAGGCGTTGTTGATGAAAAAGCGGCACTCGGTGCACGCACCGCCAAATTTAATGCGCGCATTGAACCGCTTCGCGTATTGTATATTGAGGCATTAAGTGGAATGCGCGGCACGACGACTGTTTATCCCGACGCCAACTTCACGATGCGTTTCACATACGGCCACGTCAAAGGTTACAGCCCCCGCGAGGCCGAGTTCCGCTCGCCTTTTACAACGATGAAGGGCATGATCGAGAAGGATACGGGCGAAAAGCCTTTTGACGCTCCGCAAAAGCTTGTTGATTTGCAGAACGCCCGCGACTTTGGCCGCTATGGCGAAGGCAACAGCGTCGTCGTCAATTTCCTCTCGACGACCGACATCATCGGCGGCAACAGCGGCTCGCCGATCCTCAACGCCAAAGGCGAACAGGTCGGCATCTGCTTCGACGGCAATTTCGAGGGACTCGGCAACGATTTCTACTACGATTACGACACAAATCGGACGATCTCGGTTGATATAAGATATGTCTTATTCGTCACCGAAAAATTTGGTAATGCCAAGTGGGTCGTTGATGAGATGAAATTAGTTGGTAAAAAGTAGGAAAAGCAATTGAGTAATTCAAAAGGCTTTGTCCGCGAGGATGAAGCCTTTTCTCTCTCATATCCCAAATAATTTCCGTAATCGGTTTTCTATCTCGGTCTGTTGATTTTTTGAAACTTCGCCAAGTTTTCGTTGAATTATGGAGTTGGAGACTGTCATCAACCGATGCAATCGGATGGTGGACGAAACCTTTAGGCCGGTCTGCTTAAAATCTGCATCCTGAGAACCTATCACGAGATCAGTATCAGATGGATTGGGATGAGTATTGCTTGTAATAAAAGCCAATACAACATGTCGGTATGGTTGAACTTCGTCGGTTAAACATAACGCGGGACGAACTTTGGTTGTTGACAGATCGTCAAATGGAAACGGCACGAGGACAATATTATTTTTCAACATTCAAGGCGACCCCGTCTTGTAAAGTGTAAATGTCTTCGGCCTCGTCATTCAGAAAATCGAAAGCCCCGTTTATTGAAGCCGCTTGCAACCAGTCTTTTTCCTTAATATCATTATTTTCGTCATACAAAACTATCACCCGCACACGGCTCGGCGCGTTGTCGGGCAAATTCTCATCCAGGACAATTTGATGATTCGCGTTATTTGTTCCAGTTGTTTCGATCGCTGTCAACATCTCAAAATTCCTCCAGCTTGATTTTACTACAAAATTTGGCAACTCATCATTTTTCCGAATAATCAAGGCGAATCGAGTTCATACCGCGTAATATCACTCTTTGGCGGCGGACGACGCGCTTGCGGTTTTTGGTTGGGTTGAAGATGTTCAGAGGGCTTGGGATCATCGCCGAGAGGAACGCGGCGTCGTCGCGGGTTAGGTCGTTGGCGGACTTTTTGAAATAGGCTCGGCTCGCGGCTTCGGCGCCGTAGATGCCGTCGCCCCATTCGATGACGTTCAAATAGAGTTCGAGAATGCGTTTTTTTGTGAGTTCGCGTTCGAGAAAGTATGTGTAAACAGCTTCTCGGCCTTTACGGAGGAAATTGCGGTCTTCGGAAAGGAAAAGATTTTTTGAAAGCTGCTGCGTGACGGTCGAGGCACCGCGTTTGAAGCTCGGCATCGGCGGTATCCAATCGTCTTCGCTGGGTTTGCAGTCCTTCTTTTCCTGCGGCGTTTTGGCGTCTGGCTCGCATTCATCGCGAGCTTCCTTTTCGCCTTCTTTTACGGCCTCGTCCCAAGCCTTTTGAATTGCTTCCCAATCAAAGCCGTTGTGCTGGAAAAACCGCGCGTCCTCGCCCGCAAGAACGGCCCGCTGCAGATTCGGGCTAATTTGCTCGATAGGAGTCCAGATCATAAACTTCTTTGGTTCGGTTCCGTTGGCCTTTGCTTCGGACAGACGATACTCGATCATGGACGATGTCGTCGGATTCTCACTCCGCAGCCGCGAGATCGCCGGGAACGTAATCAACTCATAGAGAAACCACAAGAGCAGCGCACCGACGAAGACGAGAAAGATAATTTTAGTCCAATACCACATTCCTAGTCGTAAATAGTAAATCGTCAATCGTTAATAGTAAACGCCAAATCATCAGTCACGATTTCTCGAAGCGATTTGCAACTGACAATTTACTATTTACGATTGACGATTTACTATTCACTAAGAAGGTATGGGTCAATACGACAATGTGGTTGCGGTGATATTGGGCGGCGGCGCGGGGTCGCGGTTGTTTCCCTTGACGCACGAGCGGTCAAAGCCGGCTGTGCCGCTGGGCGGGACTTATCGGCTGATAGACGTGCCTGTGTCGAACTGCATCAACTCAGAGGTCACGCATATATTTGTGCTGACGCAGTATAATTCGGCGTCGCTGAACCGCCATATTGCGCGGACTTATAGATTTTCGGGGTTCTCGTCGGGCTTTGTAGAGGTGCTGGCCGCAGAACAGACAAAGGAAAATCCCGAATGGTTTCAGGGCACAGCGGACGCGGTTCGACAGGTGTTGCCGCACTTGCGTGACCAGCGTGTCGATACTTTATTAATTCTGTCCGGCGACCATCTTTATCGGATGGATTATCGCAAATTTCTCAAACGCCACCTCGATACCAACGCCGACATGACGATCTCGGTCCACCCTTGCCGTCCGGACGAAGCCGGAGAGTTCGGCCTGCTGAAAACCGACGCCGCAGGCAAGATCGTCGAGTTCAAGGAAAAACCGAAAGGCGACGCGCTCGAAGCAATGCGCGTTGATACGACAAATTTCGGTTTAAACGCGGAAGAAGCCGGAAATCGTCCGTTTCTCGCGTCGATGGGCATATATGTATTTAATTACAACCGGATGGTCGAACTTTTGGAAACAGATAACTCATGGGTTGATTTTGGCCGCGAGATCATTCCTGCTGCGATCAAGGAATACAATGTGCAGGCACATTTATTCAATGACTACTGGGAAGACATCGGAACGATCCGCGCTTTTTACGAGGCAAATCTCGATCTCGCCGCACCGCTCCCGAAATTTAATTTCTTTGATGCCTCGGCACCGATCTATACGCGCAGCCGTTATCTGCCTCCGTCAAAAATGCACGGCTGCGACATTGATAATTCGATGCTCAGCGAAGGCTGCATCCTGAATGGCGTCAAGGTGCGCAATTCGATAATCGGCCTGCGAAGCCGCATTGATAAAGGCGCGGATATTCAGGATTCGATCGTCATGGGATCGGATTTTTTTGAGTCTTTTGCCGAAATTCGTAACAATATCGCAAATAACACGCCGCATATCGGCATCGGCGAAAACTGCGTGATACGGCGGGCTATCATAGATAAAAACGTGCGTATTGGCAAAAATGTGAAATTGCTAAATCAGGACGGAGCCGAAAATCGAGATGCCGACGACAAATCGTTCTACATCCGCGACGGCATCATAATTATTCCTAAGAATGCGGTTATTGCGGACGGAACGGTGATTTAGATCTCAGATCTTAGATTTTAGATTACAAATTGTTTAAATTAGGTATATAATCTTGTTGCTCAGAGTTAAAAACGGAGAAATTGTGATCAAGCAGCGAAGAATATTTTATTTGGTTATCATCGCCCTTGCAGCGGTGTATTCTTTTGGCAGTATCTCCGACCGTTCCGTTGCCTCAAACCTATTGAACGAGGGCTTTGAGGCCGGAGGCAAAGCAGCCTATGCTGCCGGCACTGTTACCTTGAAATCAGGCGACTGGTATATGGCCGACGCCCTCACCGGTAACTTGGCTAACGATCATAAAGTCGGCAGCTACGCCGCTCGTGTTATCAATACCGGCGTTGTCAGGATGACTTTCAACGTGAGCAGCGCCGCGACCTTTTCGGTGCAGCACGCCGTTTACGGAACAGATGCCAGCAGCAGTTGGGAATTGTGGGGATCGCTAAACAATGGCACGACATGGCAGAAGTTTGGGTCAACGATCACGACAAGCTCTCAGACGCTTGCGACCCAGACATTTACTATAGGAGCAAAACGTCCGATACGTTTTGAGCTTCGCAAGATTTCCGGCGGCACGAATCGGATCAATTGGGATGAAATTGCAGTCTCGAGTTTCCTTGCAGCTACGCCTACCGCAACAGCGACGAGCACCCCAACGAATACGGCGACTGCGACATCAACGAATACGCCGACATTTACGCCTTCTAATACAGCGACGGCAACTTCAACGAACACGTCGACGAAGACTCCTACGGCAACCGCGACTAGTACTTCTACTGCAACGCCGACACCAATTAATGGTTCAACGACATTAGTCCTAAGCCAGGTGGATGGCGGTGGTGGAGGAAGCACCGGCACCTACTTGAATGACTATGTTGAGATCAAGAACGTTTCGAACAGCGTCCAATCTCTGAATACGCTTTCGCTCTATTATGGCGCGGCAACCGGAAATTTTGCGAGTTCCGCATCGAACGCATTTGCGCTGCCGAATGTGACCCTTAATCCCGGCCAGTATTATCTTGCGCAACTCGGTAATGCCGGAACGTCCGGCGCTTCATTGCCCGTAACTCCGGATGCAACCACGACCAACCTGAATCTGTCCGCGACTAGCGGAAAGGTCGCGCTTGTAACCAGCGGCCTTGCCATAAATACTTGCGGATCGTCCGCAACGCCGTGCAATGCTTCTCAGCTCGCGCTGATTGTCGATTGGGTCGCATACGGAGCCGCCGGAAACGGCACGGCAGGAAACGGCGAAGGCGGCACTTCTGTCAACAACGGCGTTGCGATCACGTCCTCGCAGGGCGGAGTGCGTAAAAACGGCGGCTGTCAGGATACCGATAACAACAATGCAGATTTCGACGTGGTGACCGCACCTGTTCCCCGTAATACAGGAACGGCAGCGGCCCCATGTACGGGCGGGCCAACTCCGACGGCGACGGCGACATCAACATCAACTAACACGCCGACAGGGTCGCCGACACCGACGTTAACACCGACAAATACGCCGACGGCAACCCCGACCCATACGCCGACGAATACGCCGACAAATACGCCGACGACCACAGCGACTAATACGCCGACAGGAACGCCCACGCCTTCGAACGTCCATCTGACAATGGGCAATCCGTCGAACGCCGTTACGGACGTCGGCCAGCCGACGAATTACCTGATGGAAAAATCGACCTACTGTTTGTCTTATCATCGCGACAACCGCAGGCCGAATTGGGTTTCCTGGCATCTCGACAATTCATGGTTGGGTTCAACGCCGCGGCAGGATGATTATCGGCCCGACCCGGCATTGCCGGCATCCTGGTATCATGTTCAGGCAGGCGATTATTCCGGCTCCGGTTATGACCGCGGCCATATGTGCCCTTCGGGCGATCGGACTGCGAGCGTCGCGGACAATTCATCTACATTCTTAATGACGAACTTTATCCCGCAGGCTCCTGTCAACAACCAGACAACATGGGCGAACCTAGAAAGTTATTGTCGAACTCTGGCAAACGCGGGCAACGAACTTTACATAATTTCCGGCGGTTATGGGGTCAACGGTACTATCGGCTCAGGCAACGTCGCTCTTCCTACACAGACGTGGAAGGTGATAATTGTCCTTCCGAGCGGTAATAATGACGTTTCCCGGGTAACGACGTCGACGCGCACGATAGCGGTTAATATGCCGAACGATGATAATGTAAACAGCGATTGGCGCACATACCGTGTGAGCGTTGATTCTGTCGAAGCGTTGACCGGCTACGATTTCTTCTCAAATGTTCCGGTCGGGATTCAGGCTGTCATCGAGGCTGTTGTTGACAATGGGCTTGTTGAGGACTGGGAAACGGTTCCCGATCAATACACTCTCGACGAGATAAAAGCCGAACGGGAATACAGGCTTCAAACTCAATAATCATTTAGCCACGAATGCACGAATAAAATCTCTTATATTCGTGCATTCGTGGCTAAATCTTGTTTTTCATTTGGACTTGTCTCCTTTTTTCCCGACGACATAATTTTCACGCGCACGAACTGCCAAACCCGTTTGGTCAACTTTCACTTTTAGCTTTCTCACCTTGCCGATTTTCACTTCGTCCGGATAGATGCCGAGACTGTAAAATTCACGCAGTTCGCTGGCGATTTTGGCATAACTTTCCGCCAAATTTCCTGTTGTGCTTGCGAGATAAACTGTGCCGCCCGTCCGATATGCCAATTGATCGAGATAGTCGCGGGCTTTTTCATATTCTGCGGCAGTCGTGCCTTTGGCGTCGGGCTGCGTAACGGTCGGGACGGGAATCGAAATTGGATTGTCGCCGGTCTGCGGATTTAGTATCGGCGGCAGCGGGATCATCACCTTGTTCTTCATATTCTGAACGTCGGCGTAAGTGTCGTAACGAATAGGATAAATCAGGGCATCTAGCTCCATTGCGTCGCTCTGATTATTGCCTGCGGTAGCTCTTATGCTCTTTGTATCAACACCATCGGTAAATAGAATGATCGCCTTGCGGCCCTCGATCCTATTCATGCGTCTGTTCATTGTCAGGTCAAGCGCTTCGTAAAGGCTGGTTCCTGAGGCGATCTTTGTGCTTTTGATCGCGCGGTAAATAGCCTTGCGGTCGTTTGTCGCTTCGCAGAGTATGTGAACTTCTTCGTCAAACGAGATCACCATCACCTTGTCCTGCGCTCTTAGCTGGTCAATAAATGCGATCGCGGCTGTCTGAATCTCGGCTATTTTAAATGTCGCTGAAATGCTCATGTCCAAAACAAGCGCGACTGTAAAAGGCTGCTGCTCGTTCGAGAACAACGCGATCTCTTTTTCAACCCCGTCCACATAGACCTTGAAATTTTCCTTAGCCAGCCCGCCGACAAAACGTCCGTTTTTGTTCATTACGCGAACTGGAATTGTTACAAGCTGCGTGTCAACCTTTATGATCTCGCCGTCGTCAACGGAAGTATTAGCTTCAGTTTGGGGCGTAGGAGTTGGCGATGGTTCGGCTGGCCTCTGATTGACCTTTTCCCTAGTCAAAGGTTTCTCGCGCCGCGACTGCGCCTCGATATTGACAGCAGCAGCACCCGCAAAGATTAAGACCGCAATTGTGAATATTCCTATGCCTTTCATTTAACCGCTCTCAGAATACATCATTCGATGCGGGAAACTGTCAAAAACGATGCCGCACCGGAAACATTGGCTTGCGAAATACCCAAAAAGACGCGAAAAAACTCTAAGGGCTTTTTTGCGTCTTTCGCGTATTTCGCGGTTGAAACAGATCGGAAAACCACGTCATATTCGGAAAACCACGTCATATTCGGAAAGTTACGTCATATTCGGAAAGATACGTCATATCCGGAAAGTTGGTATTTCAATAAAACTGTTTTCATGTTATGTTCTGTCCATGAACCAAAATCGCATGTGCCAAACGTTCGCCGACCACAGCCCGCAATTTTCTATCCGTCAATTCATTTCCCGGTCGCTGAAGGCGACTAATATAATAGCCTGGGGTGCAGCGAGGCTTTGCGAGCGAAACCCCAGGTTGCAGCCGCCAAAGAATCCGTCGCCGAAGGCGACGAACAAAATTTGTTTTGGGACGCGCATGGAGTGTGGAGAAGTGAAAAAGCGCAAAAGTGAAAAAGTTATAAAATTGCACCCGACAACTTTTTCACCTTTCACTTTTCAGTTTTTCACTTTCTATTGTTCGTCGCCTTCAGCGACGGAAATGATCGGTATTCGCATCGCAGGTTTTCGCTCCGAAGCCTCGCTGCGCCCTACCCTATATTTCTTGTCACCTCCGGCGACGAGAAATAATTAACGGATCGAATCGCTGACAGATCGAAACGACATAGATATTTGAAAATTTATTCTGGGACGCGCGAGGAAAAATGAAAAAGCTCTCTATGTGTTCTATGTTCCTATGTGGTAAAAAATTGCTGGGACGCGCCCTGTGTCACAGTGTGACACACGCCAAATATCTCTGGGACGCGCAGAAATTTTTCCCCTTTCCCCTTTTCGACTTTTTCACTTACACTCTCTGGGACGCGCTTTGTGTCACACTGTGACACCGGCGAAATATGTCTGGGACGCGCGAAACTTTTTCACATTTCCCCTTTTTCACTTTTTCACTTTTTC
>JAYVFJ010000325.1:0-17862 GCA_043773225.1 Chloracidobacterium sp. | reverse complement strand
AAAATCGACTTTGATGAAAGTGCTTTCCGGCGTTTATCCCGACGGCACGTTTGACGGCAAGATACTGGTCAACGACGAAGTAAAACATTTTCGCGGCATACGCGATTCGGAAAACGCGGGAATCGCGATCATTTTTCAAGAGCTTTCACTAATAAAGGAATTGACCGTAGGCGAGAACATATTTCTCGGTAAAGAGCCGTCGCGGTTTGGCGTCATCAATTGGTCAGAGCTTTATCATGAGGCCTCGAAATTACTGAACGACCTGCATCTACCAATTGATCCGCGTGTCAAAATCGCCAGCTTAGGCATCGGCCAGCAGCAACTCGTCGAGATCGCAAAAGCACTATCGAAAGACGCAAAAATTCTCGTCCTCGATGAGCCGACTGCCGCGCTGACCGAGACCGAGGTTGAAACGCTTTTCACCATTCTCAAAAAACTCCGCTCGCGCGGTGTCGGGATGATTTACATCTCGCATAAACTCGACGAAGTTATTAAGATGAGCGACCGCATTACGGTTTTGCGAGACGGCAAAACAGTCGCAACCCATAACGCTGGTGATACCAACAAAGACAAAATTATCACCGACATGGTCGGCCGTGAGATCAGCGATATTTTTCCGGTTACCGAACATAAGATCGGAGCGACGGCTTTAAGCGTGAAAAGTCTGACAGCATATTCCAATGAAGTTGCCAACAAAAAGGTCTTGGACAATGTCTCATTTGATGTCCAGAAAGGTGAGATACTTGGGATCGCAGGACTAATGGGCGCAGGACGAACAGAACTTTTGATGACGATATTTGGAGCATGGCAGGGTAAACATTCCGAAGAGATCGAGATCGACGGCAAGTTGACAATGATAAACTCGCCCGCCGACGCGATTTCAAACGGTATCGGTTTTGTAACCGAAGACCGCAAGCGTTTCGGGCTGATACTTGATCAAACGATTCTCGATAATATGACGCTCGCCGGGCTGCGGTCTTTATCTGGACGATTTCTGACAGATCGAACGCGGGAAACTATTGCGGTAAAAGAACCAATAACAAGCTTACGAATAAAATCGAATTCGCCTATGATCGTCACTGAAACACTTTCCGGCGGCAATCAGCAAAAAGTAGTGCTCGGAAAATGGCTTTTGACCAAACCAAAAATTCTCTTTCTCGACGAACCGACACGCGGCATCGACGTAGGGACAAAACAGGAAATCTATGCCGAGATAAATAAGCTGGCAAAAGAAGGAATGGCGATCGTACTCGTTTCGTCGGAGCTGCCCGAGGTGCTCGGATTGTCAGACCGTGTGATCGTTCTTCACGAAGGAAAACTTACTGGTGAATTTTCTCGGGATGAGGTGACGCCGGAAAAAGTGATGGCAGCGGCGACTCACTAAGATACATTCCGAACAAACTGAAAACTAAAAGGTTAAAAGTATAAACGTCTGACCGTCTTCAGTTTCAAGGTTCGACTTTTCAGTTTTTTCGAAAAGTAAAAATCATGGACGATAAAAACCGTTCACAATTAACAAGTGCCTCGTTGCGGGCTTACATAATGATCGCTGTTCTTGGCGCGATTTGGGTTTATTTTCATTGGGCGACCGACTCGATCTTTTTGACGCCAAGAAATTTGTCTAATCTGATGACGCAGATGTCCGTGACGGCAATACTCGCTGTCGGGATGTTGATGGTTATCGTCTCGGGGAATATTGATCTTTCGGTTGGTTCGCTGCTCGGATTTGCAGGCGGCATCGCGGCATATTCATTGACGGTTTTGGAATTTGGTCTGCCTGCGTCAATAGTTGCAGCGATTTTTATCGGCGTTGCGGTCGGCGCTTTCCACGGTTTGCTGACTGCGTATTTTAATATACCTGCTTTTATCGTAACGCTTGGTGGATTGCTTGCGTGGCGCGGAGCGGTCAAGTGGCTGCTAGGCGGCAATACGATACCGATCTCGAATGAGACATTCAAGTCAATCGGCAACAACAATCTTCCGGCATCGGTCGGCTGGTTTTTGGCAGCGGCGGCTATATTTCTTGTTTTGTTTATGGCTTATCGCAAGGCAAGATCGGTCAAGGATTACGGAATCGGCGAGGCAAATTACGGTGGCGAGCTATTAAAATCTGTCATTCCAATCGGAGGCATCGTCGCGTTTATCTGGGTAATGAATTCCTATCAGGGAGTGCCGATCCCGGTTTTGATTTTGCTGGCTGTAGCCGGTCTCGGAGCATTTTTAACAAACTCGACCGTTTTTGGCCGCTATCTTTATGCAATCGGCGGCAACGCCGAAGCCGCAAGACTTTCAGGCATTAATAACAAGCGAAATATTCTCAAAGTTTATGCTCTTTTGGGAGCATTTGCTGGCATCGCAGCCCTGATATTCACCGCCCGCGTCGGCAGCGCCGCACCGGACGCAGGCGTTCTAAAGGAACTCGACGCCATCGCCGCGTGTGTAATCGGTGGAGCATCGCTCATGGGTGGACGCGGCACAATATTCGGAGCCTGTCTCGGAGCGCTAATCATGGCAAGCCTCGATAACGGCATGTCGCTCTTGAACGTCCGCGATTTTATGCAGGACATCATCAAGGGAGCTATACTTGTGGCCGCCGTCGGATTGGATATGGCAGGCAGGAAGCAAATATGAGATCAATTACTATCAAGCGGATAATTATAATGTTGGCGATCCTACTGCCGATCATTTATGTTTCCGCCTGCATTTTATTGTTTGTGAAACAGCGTTCGCTCCTCTACCTTCCGACTGCCATTTCTGATCGCGGCGCTAATTCGGTTGCGTTGATCCAATCGGAAGGGGAAACGTTGCGAATCCTAACCCGCAAGGCAGACAGTCCCGATGCCGTAATTATCTTTGGCGGAAATGCCGAGGATATATCTCGTTATTTAGATTCTTTTGCTGAGGCGGTTCCGAAGCAAAATCTATTCTTAGTCAACTACAGGGGATATAGCGGCAGCACCGGAACACCATCCGAAGCAGGATTATTTGCAGACGCGATCGCGGTTTATGATTATGTCCATGCACAGTTTCCCAATGTTTCGGTTTTTGGCCGCAGTTTAGGGACTGGCATTGCAGTTTATCTTGCGTCAGTGCGTAAAGTTGAAAAACTCGTTTTGATCACTCCGTACGACAGCTTTGAGAACGTCGCACAACACCACTTCCCCATTTTTCCTATGAGCTTACTGTTGAAAGACAAATTCGACTCAGCGTCGAGAGTAGAAAAAGTAACGGCTAAGACCTTAATTCTTATCGCGGAACACGACGAAACTATTCCTCGAGCGAGTACCGTTGCGCTTGTCCAACGATTTTCTCATGATCAAGTTGATGTAAAGATTCTCCCGGGAACGACTCATGATTCCATCAAGTTTGACGGCGAGTATGAACGCTTGATTGGACAATTTCTAAACACTAACCCCCAATAAAACTCATTGTCCGCGCCGGCTGGACAAATTCTGCGTCGTTGATATGATGACGCGGCTCTTTTTTCATTACTACGTCTTCAATAAAGCCGACGATCCCAGCACGGCTGGCAGCGCTTCGGATCAGCTCACGCAGATTGTGTTCTTTGGTCGAGAATAGGCAAGTGCGTATCTGGCCGTCGGCGGTGAGGCGAATGCGGGAGCAGGCACCGCAGAACATTTCGGTCACGGGCGCTATGATGCCGATCTCGCCGGGAGCGCCGTCGGCAAATTCATACTTCCAGGCGGTCTCGCTGCCGCGTGAATTGTCTTTTAGCCTCAGCGGATAGACTGCATTAATACAATCGTGAATTTCGCGGCATGGGACGACCATTTCACGGCTCCAATCGTGGCCGCTGTCGAGCGGCATGAACTCGATAAACCGCATCGACACTTTATTGTCACGGGCAAAGCGAGCGAAATCTACGATCTCATCATCATTGCGTCCGCGAACAAGAACGGCGTTGATCTTGATCGGCTCAAACCCAAGAGTTTTGGCCACGTCAATCGCCGTATAAACTTTATCAAGAGCATCAACGCCGGTGATGTCGATAAACTTTTCGCGATTGAGGCTGTCGAGGCTGAATGTCACGCGGTCGAGTCCGGAGCTTTTCAGAGCATCGGCGTGACGGACAAAATCATAACCGTTCGTTGTCAGCGCAATGTCGCGCAGTTGAGGTTTTAACTTTGCCAATTTTTCAACCAGGATCGGAACATCCCGGCGAATAAGCGGCTCACCACCTGTCAGTCTGATCTTTTCGATGCCTAAGCTTACAAATATCTCAGATACATATTCCAGCTCCTCAAATGTCAACAGCTTTTCGCGCTTTGCCCACGACGGCTCGCCGTGCGGCAGGCAGTAGAAACATCGAAAATTACACCGGTCAGTCAGCGAAACGCGGAGATCCCGAATTATCCTGTTATGAGCATCGCGTAACGGCATAGTTTTAATAATACAACAAACCAAAGTCAACTAATTCAATCTCTGCGTTTCCTGCGGCCTCTGCGTTTAGAAATTCCTAAGATTCTAAACGCGGAGACCGCAAAGGACGCAGAGAAAAGAATAGGGAATTTGAGAAATTTCAACTGGACTTCAAGGCGGCGGCGTTTCGTTTTAGGCCGGAGAGTTTTGCGCGTTTGATCGCTGAGCGGCGAAAGCGCGTCACATATTCTTCGTGCATCATTTCAGCTATTGCGTCGATCGGTAAAGTTATTTCACCATTGCGAGGCTCAAATTTCTTTTCTCCCGTTGGTGTCTCAAAGCGATTCCATGGGCAAACGTCTTGGCAGATGTCGCAGCCGTAGAGCCAGCCTTCCATATTTGCGGCGACATCTGTGGGCAGCTTTTCGTCACGCAGTTCGATGGTGGCGTAAGAAATACATTTGCGTGAATCAACGACATAAGGCTCGACGATGGCGTTTGTCGGACAAGCATCGAGGCATGCAGTGCACGTTCCGCAATGATCTTCAACGATTGTATCGTCGTATTCGAGCTCAAGATCTAGCAGTAACGAACCGATAAAAACCCACGAGCCGATCTCGGTTGTGATCAAATTTGTGTGTTTCCCGAGCCAGCCGAGACCGGCCCGAACAGCCCAAGCCTTATCCATCATCGGTGCGGTATCAACGCAGATCTTGCCGTCAGCGGAAGGTTGTTGGATTTTGATCCAGGTGAGTAATTCATTTAACTTTTCGCGAACAACATCATGATAATCGTCGCCCCACGCATAACGCGAGAGCTTGCCACTATCGGCGTCATCCTTATGCTCGTGATCTGTGAAGTAATTGAGCGCGACGACGATTACCGACTTGGCTTCGGGAAACAGCAAACGCGGATCGCTGCGTTTTTCAGGTTCGCGTTCCATCCATGCCATCTCGCCGTGAAAGCCGCGTTCGAGCCAATCTTCTAAACGCTCATGCTCATCGATCAAAGGCTCGGCAGGCACGATGCCGATCTTGTCAAAGCCGATTTCAACAGCTTTTTTTTTGATCTCATTAGAAACGAGCGACATACAATGATTATCCGATAAAACGGGCACGAACGCATAAAAAAGGCCGGACAGTTTAAACCATCCGGCCGTTAAGAAGTTATTACCCAGCTAGCTTAGAAGCTGAGTTTTGCTCCAAACTGAAATTGTCTCGGGTCAAACGCCGAGGTAGGCTGGCTGTAATATCTGTTGCCCTTACGTTCGCCAAACGAATTAACCACATTATAAAACGGATTGCCCGCGGCCTCGTTAAACCGATTGAAAAGATTAAAGCCTTCGGCTATCAGATCGAGATTGACTTTTTCGCCAAGCCTGACCCTTCGCGTAAGCCTTGCGTCAACCGAAAAATAACTGTGCGTAATGCCAAAATTTCGCGGCAGGTTTCCGTCACGCGGAAAGTCGCCAACGAAGCAACCCGCATCGACGCCAGTCTGGCACAGCGTCCCGTCAGCCAGAACAGACGGACGCTCGTTCGAGCTCTGAAAGTCGCCGTTTGAATCGCCGGGAGCAATAATATTGAACGGACGGCCTGAGCCGAATTCAATGATCGGCGCAAATGAAAATCCGCGCATAAATCCATAAAAACCACCCTCGGATTTCCAGCTGTCGGGAGCGTTGATGATGCCGCTAAAAACAAAACGGTGCCGCTGATCGAACAGAGAATCCGATCGCTCAGCCCCAAAATTGAAATTGTTCTGCGGTTTCAAGAGCGTCTGAAGATCTGATGAATCGTCAATCGAGTGCGACCAAGTGTAAGTCGCCAGAAACTGCATATTGCTCGAAAACCGCTTTTTCAACTCGACATTCATCGCGTTGTAATACGAATTCCCATCCGACAACTGAGCGCTCACGTCTCCGAGAGCGGTGATTGGCCCCGGCGTTCTGACCGAGCCGGCCAATGCGGCGTCGAAGACCGTTTTTGTAACAGTGCCGCCCGGGATCACAGAGTTTGCAAAGAAATAATTAGGTGCCAGCGGGCGGAAAAAATTTGCGGCGATCGGGCTGACAAATTTCTGGCCGGTCGTGGCATTGATCGCTACCAAACCAGGGATCACGACCGTAAACAATGCATTCGAGGCGGTCGGCATCGGGAAGAACGATGCGGCGGTAATGCTTGTTGGATAGCAGCTCGCTGCCGTTGGCGTTGCCGTCGTGCATCCGGGAAATGCCGGATTGTTGACCGCAAACCGTCGGAAATTTTCTCGTAACTGATCCGTATTTGGTGCATTTATGTCCTGCGGATGGTTAAGGTGCTTTACGTTCACCATAATGCCGTTGACGGAAAGCGACATATCTTTGCCGATCATCCGCTCGAATGCCAGATTAGCCTGAATGGCGTCGGGATACTGGAAGTTTTTCGAGACATGCAGAGTAAATGGCAAAATCGGCCCAAATCCGGTAAACGTCGCAGGATTAAACCTCTGAAAGCCGTTCAAATATTGTGCCGACGCCGCCAAGCCCGGCGTTACTCCGGGAATTGCTGTGCCGTGAAACACCTGAAATGCATTGAGAGTTGCCGTCGGCGACGGACCGCCGAATGGCAGCAGCGTTGACTGCTGTTGCTGCGAACTGTCAGCGATATTCGAATTAAACGAGACCGCAAGCAGCGGGTGATCAAAAAATCTTCCAATCGCGCCGCGCACGACCGTTTTGCCGTCTCCGGCTAAGTCCCACGCGAAGCCAAGACGCGGAGCAATATTGTCCTCATCACGTGGAAATCCCTGTGTGATATTTAACGCGTCCTGTGCAGCGCTTATGTCCGAAGCACTCAGGGTTATTCCCGTTAATGGATCGCGAAAAGGCGTCGGCTCGAAAGTCTTGGTAAATTCATAATCGTAACGCACGCCGAAATTGATCGTCAGCCGCCGATTTACCTTCCAAGAGTCCTGCCCAAAAAAAGCAACCGGCCTGTTGTCGAGCGTGCTGTTCGGGTCGCCAAAACCTTGAATAAAGACGACCGGAAAACCGAGTCCGTAGGTCTGAGTGGCGGTAAATGCCGGCCCTGTGCAGCCCGTTATCAATAAATTGCAAGCCTGGGGACTAAAATTGAACAGCGCAGGGAAATTCAATTCAAATTTCGCTTTGCCTGAAACAAAATTAACATCACCGCCAAACTTCATCGTGTGATTGCCGGACACCCATGACACGTTGTCACGAATTTGATGCCGCTTTTCGATGCGGTTGACGGGTGAAAACGGATTAGATCCGATAAAGCCCGTTCCGGCGATCTGGTGAGCGACGCTTGGTATCTGCGAGTCAAACGTTGCCACGCGGCGGCCAAAATTGTAATAAAGCTCATTGATGACCTTAGACGTAGCGACTGTTGTCAGCGATGCTCCAAAAGAAAAATCCTCAAGTTTCTGAATCCCGGTTCTCGAGTAATCGTTCTGGCCGAGAGTCTGATTTTGCGATTCGTCCTGAATGCCGTTTATCGTGCTCGGGTTATAACCGAGTCGCATTGACAATTGGTGACTTTCGCTTAATGCATTGTCAAATCTGAGCGATCCGTAGCTTGTATTTTCCGAGATCGGGAACAATTGGCTTAACTGGGAAAGAGGCCGAAATGCCACAAATTGCCCATCCGAATTTCTCGTAAGCGGAACCGGCGTGCCCGACAGAATAAATCTCTGGCCTATCGGATTTGCACTTGGCAGGATCGGCGATATCGCGGGACACATGCTGCCGTCGTTCGGGCTAAAAAGAGTATTAAATCCGTTGACGGCTGTTTGTCCGCCGCTCGATGCAAAAAATGCGTATGCACGGGCAAGACAGACTGCCGAACCGCCTGCCGTCACTAAGGCATTTACATATCCAACCTGCGCAGCTGTAAGGTTGGTAAATGTCCGAGCGATTGGATTTAATCCGGGAACAACCGGGATAACCGCGCTCTGCGTTGCGCCGCCAAAAATGTCGCCGGTAAAGAAACCGGATTCCTGACGTCTTCTCTGCTCAAATGAACCAAAAAAGAAGTTCTTGCCTTTGGTGTCCATCGGGCCGCCAAAGGTCAATCCATATTGAGCACGCGTATAAGGAGGCTTTTTGCCTGGATCGTTGTCTATGATCGGGGCAAAGGCATTTCGTGACTGTATCGTCTTGTGTCGAAAAAAACCAAACGCATTGCCGTGAAAATCGCTCGTGCCGCGTTTAGTGACAACATTTACGATGCCGCCCGTCGCGCGTCCAAATTCCGGCATGTAAGAGTTAGTCGTAATCTGAAATTCCTGTACGGCTTCCTGCGAAACCGTCGAGCGCGCCGCGTTGATCGAGTTATCCGTAAAATCAGCACCGTCAACCTGTACGAGAGTCGAGCGGCCGCGCTGGCCGCCGATGTTCAGTCCCGATGTCGGCGCCGGGCCGATAGGACGGCCATTATCGCGCCCAACCGTCGAGATCGTCAAGGCAAAACCGGTCGCACTGCGTTCATTGATCGGCAGATTGTTGATGCTCGCTTGCTCGATGGTATTCGAGACGGCCGTTTGCGTCGTTTCGACAAGCTGAACGTCGTCACCGGCAACATTTACCACCGCGGTAGCCGCGCCGACCTCAAGTTTTAGCGTCAGCTCGGCGCTTTGCCCGACGGTGAGTTTTACCGGCGAGACAACCAGTTTTTTGAAGTTCGCAGACTCTGCGGTAACTTCATATTCGCCGGGCGGCAGACCGATGAATTGGAAGTTCCCTTCGCCGTCTGTGGTTCCGGTGCGGCTAATGCCTGTTCCGATGCCTTTTGCTAGAACTGTGGCACCGGAGATAACCGCGCCTGTCGAATCGGTTACGCTGCCGCTAAGATCGGCGCCTGCTGCCTGCGACTGCGCCAATGCGGCAACCGAACAAAACAACATTGCAGTTATCAAAAAAACCAATTTTATGGAATTACTTGGCGAAAATACTCTCATTTTTTTCTCCTTAAGAAATATGGATGCCTTCGATTCTGCTGCCGGAAAATCCCAAATTGTGTTTGGGTTCCAAATCCGATTTATCGTCTGTTTGGCATTGACGGCTTGCCACTCAAAAACGACTTAGATATATTTGTCCGACAGATACTTTTAACAGAAATGATTTGCTTTGAACTTTTTAACTCAAAAAAGGCATTTTAGCAAGCAATCGTGTAATGTTTTTGTAAGGCGAACCTTATGAAGATAGTCCCGCTCACCATTCCCACGCCCTTTTATGTCGGCGAGGTCAATGTTTATCTGATAAAAGAAGACCCACTGACGCTGATTGACGTCGGGCCAAAAACAAAGGAGGCGTCCGAAGTTTTGCGTGAAAAGCTCGCAAAAAACGGCGTGAAATTCGCCGATATTCAAAGGATCGTTCTCACCCACGCACATGAGGATCATTGCGGGCTGGCAAAACAAGTCCGCGACGAATCAAAAAACGCCGAGATTTTTGTCCACGAATGGGAAACCGGTCATCTGTTCGGACGGCTTGCACACGACAAGCACAAAAAATTAATGCTCCGATCCGGCGTCCCCGAATCTGTTTTTAACGAGATGCGGTCTCTTTATGAGGATATTAGCTTGTTGACCGATTCACTCGATGACGCCGATTTTCGTCCGCTTCGAGATGACATGGAACTTGAATTTGCCGGCGGCAGTTTGCGCGTCCTGCACACGCCCGGCCACACACCCGGCTCGTGCTCATTTGTCCGCGAGGCCGACCGGACATTGCTCTGCGGCGACTGTGTCCTAAAACGCATCACGCCAAACCCGATACTCTCGCCCGACCCCATCGATCCGTCAAAACGCTTTCGCTCGCTTGCCGAATATCTCGTGAGCCTTGCCCGCCTTCGCAGCTTTTCGCCAACGCTCGCCTATGGCGGTCACGGCGAGCCGGTGACCGATTTTGAAGAGATATTTCACCGCTACGTGCGCTCAATTGACGAGAGGCAGAAAAAGGTTGTCTCACTGGTTTCGCACGGCGGCATAACCGCCTATGAGCTTGCAACCCGACTTTTCCCTGGATCATTCGACCACGACGTTCACCGCTTTCTTGCAATATCCGAGGCCGTCGCTCATCTCGATTATGCGGAATCAGAAGGAAAATTGGCCGTTGAAGTGTCCAATGACAAGGAATTTTATAGGAGTTTATGATCCGAAAAAGGAAATTAGAATTTTTTCGATCTCGGCTATATCTTCGCTTCTGAGACTTCCAAACTTTTTAACGACAATTGATTTGTCAATTGTAGCAAATTTCATTCTGACCATCGAAGCCTTTGGCAGTCCGGCTTCCTTCCAATATTTTATGTGATAGTCGCCAATTCTTACGGGTGTGTTTAGCTGGCTTGTAACAAAAATAATTGTTACATCTTTTCCCGTATTGAAATCGTCGGGTGAAACAATAATGGCCGGCCTGCGTTTATCTGCGGTAAAATCAGTGAATGGGAAAGATACGAGAATTAAGTCCCATTTTTTATAAACTGTCGTAGATGGCATCTTCCTTATTGTTCCACTCGTTGAAAGAAGTTTCAGACAGCTTCATAAATTTATAGTCTTCGCGATTTTCAGTAAAGCGTCGATCCAAATAATCGTCGATTATATCAACGACAAATTGGTCAATTTGCCTACCGTTTTCTAAAGCCATTTTCTCCAGCGACTTTTGCAAATTATCTTCGATCTCAATCGTTAAAGTCATATCTTTCGACTCCTGCCATAATTATACCATTATGTCTATGCTGCATTTAACTTGACCGCGGCTCGTTGAGCCATACCGCCGATCGCTTCATTGATCGTTGTGATGTCGGAAAAGCCCGGCAATTGGCGGACGCGCTGGGTGACGGTTTTATCTATTACTTCAAGCGAGTCCTCGTCGCCAAACAGCGTTCCGAGCGCATATTCCGTGCGTTTCTTGGCTAGCGAGCCTTGCCCGACGGGAGTGTAAAAATGGTCTATTACAAAGCGCGCGATCTTTTGTGCAAAATCATTTTTTCGCAATTCGAGACGGGCGATGTTCCAGTAAAACTTTGTATGCGCGGCCTCCTCTCGAATGATGGCGTTTAGAATTTGCGTGAGAACCGGATGATCCGCAAGATCTTTCATGCGGCGATAACCCTGAGCGGTTGACATCTCGTGTATCGCGCCGAAAGTCATGTGAGTCGCGGTGAATTTCGTGCCTATAAAATTTGTCAGAGTCGTGATCAGATAGGTGTAAGCGTTGTATGTGTGCGTAACGTTCCGCCGCACCTGCGACTGCCATTTTTCATCAGTCTCATAGCCGGCCTCATTCAAAAAGCGGTTGAGCACCTCGCCGTGAGTCACCTCCTCGATGCCCCAGCGTTCCATAAACTTGCTTATATGCGGATCGCGTCCCGTCGGCGTCCGTTGCAGCTCGCGGTGATACATGTCGGTCAGCGTTTCGACGTCGCGCATGTAGAGCAGCACAGGCACAAAACGCGGGTCTAGCCGATAATCTTTCACCTCATGCCACGGTATCGCGGAGATATATTCAGGCGTCAAGGTGCGCTCCTGCCCCTCATACCAATCGAGAACGTCTTTGTTAGTCTCAAAAGTCATCTGCAATATAACTTCGTTAAACTATCGTCATCAGATGCGCTAAATCGTGCCTTAATAATATAATCGATACTATGAAAATTTCGTTTCTTGTCTTTGCAGTTATTATAACCCTTTTGTCAACCGTTTTCGCGCAGCAAAATGTTCTCACCGTCAAAAACGAGCGTCACCTCAAGAATATCAAACAACTTAGCTTTGGCGGAGAGAACGCCGAGGCTTATTTTTCGTCCGATGGAAAGCAGTTGATCTTCCAATCAAAACGCGACGGCCGCGACTGTGACCAGATATATTCGATGAACATCGACGGCTCAAATGTCCGCATGATCTCAAACGGGATGGGCCGCACGACTTGTTCGTATTTTTTCAAAGGCGGCAAAAAAGTGCTTTACGCATCGACATTCGGCGGCGGAAAGACCTGCCCGCCGCCGCCCGATTTTTCCAAAGGCTACGTCTGGGCTGTCTATCCAGATTACGAAATCTACACCGCAAAGCCCGACGGCACAAAGATCAAAAACCTTACCAATCATCCCGGCTACGACGCCGAAGCGACCGTTTCACCGAATGGAAAGAAGATAGTTTTCACAAGCGAGCGCGACGGCGATCTTGAGTTGTATTCGATGGACACGAACGGCAAGAACATCAAACGCCTTACCAACGAGCCGGGCTACGACGGCGGAGCGTTCTACTCGCCTGACAGCAAGATGATCGTCTATCGCGGCTCGCATCCAACCGACGCAAAATTGATCGAACGGGACAAACAATTCTTAAAAGAGCATCTGGTCGTCCCGACTACATTCGAGATTTGGGTGATGAACGCCAACGGCTCAAATAAACGTCAGGTGACAAAGCTCGGCGCCGCGTCATTCGCTCCATTCTTTACACCCGACGGCAAAAAAATAATTTTTTGCACAAACCATTTTGCGACTGATCCAAGAAAACGCAACTTCGACCTCGCAATGATAAACCTGGACGGCACCGGCCTCGAACGCATCACATACAACGAAACATTCGACGGTTTCCCGATGTTCTCGCCCGACGGCAAAAAGCTCGTTTTCGCCTCAAACAGAAACGCAGCTCAACCGGGCGACACAAATGTGTTTATTGCCGATTGGGTGGATTAGCTTTCGGATTTACTTTGCGTCCTTTGCGGCTTTGCGTGAGAAGATTTCACGCCAAGACGCAAAGACCGCAAAGGAGAACAAGAACATAGGTTCGTATGTATTCCTTAGTCGTGTGTGAGTTATGAAAAAACAATTATTAAGCCTTCTTTTATTACTTTCGTTTGTAGTCAGTGTTTCGGCTCAGAAGGCGCAGGTTGCAAAAACCAATCCGCTAGAGGCCAATCTTCGCCGCCATATCGAATATCTCGCCTCCGACAAACTCGAAGGCCGTCGCGCAGGCGAGCCAGGCGCGACACTGGCGGCTAAATACATCGCCGACCAGTTTGCCAAGCTCAAGCTCAAACCGGGAATAACAGCAAAAAATGGAAAACGCAGCTATCTCCAGCCGTTCTCCTTCACGCCCGTGCGCGATCCGCATGGAGCTACGCCCACGGATCAATCGAGCACACCGGCAAAGAGCTTTGACGCATCGAACGTGATCGGCATTCTTGAGGGACGTGACCCTGTATTAAAAAATGAAGCGATCGTCATCGGCGCCCATTACGACCATCTCGGACGCGGCGGCGCAGGCAGCCTCGCCGCAAACTCGACCGAAATCCACCACGGCGCCGACGACAACGCCTCAGGCGTAGCCGCGATCATCGAGATAGCCCGACAATTCGCCCGCGAACGAAACAATAAACGAACGCTAATCTTCATCGCCTTCAGCGGCGAGGAAGAAGGTTTGTTCGGATCGAATTTTTACGTCAACAATCCCATTTTTCCTCTCGACAAAACCATCGCGATGATAAATCTCGATATGGTGGGAAGGCTGAAGGACAACAAACTGACAATTGGCGGTGTTGGTACTGCAAGTGAATGGAAGAGTTTGGTTGAATTCAACAACAAATATCACGAGAACGGGCTTCAGGCTATCGATCTCCCTTCGCCAAAAATCCCGATGGAGGCGCAAGCGAGAAAGGTCGAGGTTACTCGACGTTTATCGATAAATCCATTTTTTACTCTTCAGCTCAACGAAGATGGTTTTGGCCCATCTGATCATTCGTCGTTTTACAGCAAAAAAGTGCCAGTTTTATTTTTCTTTTCGGGCACTCATATCGATTACCATAAGCCCTCTGACACGGCTGAAAAGATAAACTACGCAGGTGAAGCAAGTTTAATTTCCTACGCCGTGGCAATCACGAAAGCCATAGATCAGAATCCGATGCGACCGACATACGCCATCGCCAAATCTAGCAACACCGGCGGACGCACCGGTTTTAATATCAGTTTGGGCACAATACCGAACTATGGCGACTCGACGGACGGAATGCTGATCGACGGCGTTCGTGACGATTCGCCTGCGGCCAAAGCGGGTGTGAAAACCGGCGACAAGGTCATTAAGCTCGCAGGCCGCGACATTCGGAATGTTTACGATTACACCGACACGCTTGTTGACATGAAAGCCGGCGAGGAATACGAGGTCGTCGTGCTCCGCGGCACTGTGAGATTGACGTTAAAGATCTTGCCGGTAAAACGTTAGAACGATTTTTTGTCCCGTAGGGACATCATGTTAATAGCCCAGCGATTTATCGCTGGGAAACGAAGAGATGGATGAAGTCCCGAATGGGACGACTGATCGGCGGTTTGTCACATTTTTCAATCGTCCCTTCGGGACTTGATAATTAATTACCGTTTGTTCCCGGCCATAAATGGCTGGGCTATTATCAAAACGCCCCTCCGGGACATGTATCGACACTCCGTAAAATGTATGAAATGCAAATTCTTGTTTATTGCGTTATTTTTTCTATGTGTTGGTTGCGGTAAATCAGCCGAAAATCAAACGAATATTTTTACGCAAATCGCTTCCGCGCCAATTGCCGTGTCAACGATCCCAAAAGACGGCAACTACCCAGGCCGTGGCACAGTCACAAAGATCAACACCGAACTCGTCTCGGTCGAGCTCGATCATGAAGAGATCGTCGGCCTGATGCCAAAGATGATAATGGAGTTTTACGTCAGAGACGCCTCGCTGCTCGATGGGCTAAAGGTCGGTGATAACGTAGAATTTGTCCTCGAATACAAACATCCGAGCGAGACAATAGTCGGCATCAAAAAGATCCAATGAACACCATAAATTTTTGCAAATTTCACGGCTTTGGCAATGACTACATCGTCATGGAACGCGAAAGTATAGATTCTGAAGTCTCACTGCCCGAGTTAGGCAAAAGCATCTGTCACCGGCACACGGGAGCAGGCGCCGACGGCATCGCCGTTTTAGAAAAACTAGATAACGACGAGGCAGATTACCTCTGCGAGATCGTAAATCCGGACGGCAGCTACGCCGGCTTTTCCGGCAACGGCACACGCTGCGCAGTTTCATATCTCTACTACAAAAATCTTTGGTCAGCCGAAAACCTGCGGCTAGAGACGCGAAGCGGCGTAAAAAATTACCGCCTGATCGAGCGAAAAGGCGCGAGCGAATTTTGGTTCGAGGCCGAGATCGGCAAACCCAAATTTGCCGGCAACGAAATTCCCGTCGCAATAGACAAGCACCTCGACTCAGTTATCAACCGGCAACTGACAACCGACAACCGACAACTGACTTTCTCAGCCGTAAATGTCGGCAATCCGGTTGCCTGTATTTTTGTTGACGATTTTGATTTTGACTGGCGCACTCTTGGTAAGACGCTCGAAACCCACGAGATGTTTCCCGACCGCGCCAATATTGTCTTTGTCCAAATAATTGACCGCGAAAATATCAACATCCGCATTTGGGAACGGGCCGCTGGCGAAACCGCCGCCTCAGGCACATGCGCAAGCGGCTCAGCCGTTCTATCGGCAGTCATGCAAAAAACAGCACGAAATGTCGCCGTCCATTCCGAAGGCGGAACGACCAATGTTCTCTGGCGCGCGGATGACGAGATAGTCATTACAGGCCGTGCCGATCTCGCCTACTGTGGCGTATGGCCTGTGTAAGCCGGGATTAAGCCACGAATGCACGAACATACTAGATTCTTATTCGTGCATTCGTGGCTAAAATCAGTGTCCTTCAAGATGAACCGGCACAAACCAATTTAACCCGCTTAACAACAAAAAAGAGGCTGCCTTTTCAGGCAGCCTCTAATCTTTTGATTGCCTTACAGATTACTGTGCGGCGATCATGTCAACATTCACTGACTGGCCGGTAATGCTGACCGTCATAGGCGTGAATGCCAATGTCTTTGCATCGACGCTAACCGTAAACGTCTGGCCGACTTGCAGCCCTCCGAAACGGTAAACCCCAAATGCGTCAGTGACCGCCAAGCGGCTTGCTCCCGTGGTGTCAGTCATTGTGACGCGGGCATTTGGAATGCCCTGTCCAATTGAATTGACCACGCGGCCGGTCATCTCGGCCTGGTTTGCTCCGGCAGCGGAAAGTTCTACCAATCCGTCCGTCACAAGCGTTCCCGGATCGCCTTCGTTGAACATGATGTGCTCAAACGTCAGCGCCGTCGTTGAGCCGGGTGCTCCAACTGCATTGAACTTGAGGTTCAGCAGCAGGCCGTTGGCCTCGATCGGATAAGCTCCGTAAAGCACCACTCTCAACAAGCCGGGCTCATTTGCGTTGGCAACGACAGACAGGCCGCGGCTGACAGTTCCGGCAAGATCAACCGGATTTGCCTGAGGCTGTATCACCGCCGAGTCATATCTGAGGTCGAACTCATAAGAGATAATTCCCTTATTAGCCGCACCCTGAACCGAAACCGGAATGATCACTTCGTTGTCAGCGGGCGTCACGAGACGCGGTGCCGCAACTGTCGTGCTTCTCTCAGGTCCCAATGCCGGACGCGGATGAACCGCAGGATTCCAGTTACCCGAAACCTCACCCATCAACAGAGCGGTGAAATCCTCGCCTGTCAACGGAGTCGTGACCGACGCGTAGTTTTTCGATTCGCTCGGCGGAAGCGGCGGGAAAGGAACAACCGGATTGAGATAGAATCTCCAGTTTCCGCTTAGATTCGGCGGTGCGATGGGCAGCCCGGCAACGTGCTGGGCGACCTTCGCCGCGTCAAACGACTGGATCATGCTGTTACCGGTGACGTCCGCCACCGCCAACTGGTTGCCCGACAGGAAGCTGATGCTGGCAACGTGCTGGGCGATCCTCGCAGCGTCGAACGAGTTTATGGCTCCGTTCGATCCGCCCGGTTTGCTCGGCGTCACGGTGTAAGCACCTGCACCAAATCCGGTCAGCGTGTATGTTCCCGGTGCTCCCGTCGTATTAGATACGTTGGGCGACCCGGTGCCGCTTACCAGCACGTTCTGGACAAACCGCGGAGGTGCCGGTGCACCAAGAGCGTTACCGTATCTGATCGTTCCCTGTATCGACGGCGTAAACGCAGGCGTCGGGGTGTTCGTCGGCGTATCGGTTGCCGTTGACGTCGCAGTTGACGTCGGCGTATTCGTCGGCGTATCCGTCGGCGTATTCGTCGGAGTATCGGTTGCCGTGTTTGACGGCGTTGGCGTAAACGTCTCTGTCGCGGTCGCAGTCGGTGACGGAGTCAGGATTATCTGACTTTCAACAGAGCCCTTATCGCAGGCACCGTTGAACGGACGTCCCAATACACGCTGGTCAAGCGTTACGGTCGTGCCGCAGCCGCTTGTTCCGTTCGGGATGAGGTCGGCCACCGGATAGCCCGGCAGATGTGTCTGCGTCGTGCCGCCGTTTGCTGCCAATGCTCCCATAGCCGCAGTCGTGTCAACCACATCAAATGGCATCGCGACGAATGTGCCGTCGGCGGTGTTTTGAACGTGGTTGTAGTCCTGCGAC
>JAYVFJ010000324.1:0-2363 GCA_043773225.1 Chloracidobacterium sp. | reverse complement strand
GAATACCAAATCGATCCGAGAAGCTGCAAAGGCTTCGCGGCTAAGCGAAGAAACAATCTATCGCTATCTGCGCGAGGCGGACTTTTTGAAGGAATACCGCGATGCGAGACGGCAAACGGTAGAAAACGCCATAAGCACTTTACAGCGATCTGCAAACGAAGCGGCGGAAACGCTTCAAAGGAATTTGCATTGCGAAAATCCGGCGGTAGAGGTTCGCACGGCTCAAATCATCTTGGATAACGCGATCAAAGGGATCGAAACGCTGGACATACTCGAACGGCTGGAGAGGTTAGAAAATGCGAATACTGGATCGGCTCAATAGGCTCGAACAAAAAATAACGGCTCGATCCGATTGCTGGGATTTGTCTCTGCTTTCGGTCAGCGAGTTGCTCGAACTGAAGAGACTGTGTTCGAGCGATCCGGCGGAAGCGAACAAACTAACGAAAGAATACATTGAAAGCGGAAAGGTGAGATATGAAAGTAACGGATCGAATTAAAAAACTAGAGCTAGAAACCTTCGAGACGGAATCAGGCGAGCTTTGCCATTGTCCGGGCGAAGGCGGATGTAATGTTCTAATTCCTGATCTTGATAAATCAGACGAAGACCGCGATCGGGAACGGGCCAAATGGTTGAGGCCCGGCTATTGCGAAAAATGCGGCAAACTTATCGAAAGGGAACTGATCGAAATTGTCTTCGTTGATGGCGAGGCGATTAAGCGAACGACAATCAGTTCCGAAGTCAAAGTTATTAGAGTCTTGTGATACTAAGCAGGCCGTTTATCCGTTTCACAGTTTCGGATTTCCATTCGCGAGGCTTGGAATCACCAAGCTTCATCTCGATCTTTTTTGCAGCAACGATCCTTTCTAACTCTTGGCGCTTGACCAAATAATATAGGCTCTCTTTCGTGTTGATCGACGATCCAAACAAGTCGAGAGAGACGCTTGCATCATCTGCTATTGGCTCAAATTCGAGACGTTGTTCGTCGAAAAGCAGATAGAGATTTTTATCACCTTTCAGGAATTGCCATTTCCCCTTACTGGTACTACCGAAGCCGATTACAAATTCGTTAATGGTTGACGATAATTTATCACCTTTGAAACCGCCACCAACTTCAAGCATTAGTAGAGTTTGACCGCCAACACCGACCATTCCAGAAGCAACAATCGCCATTGCGCCTTCGGTCGATCCGACAAGATTCTGCGGCTTCGTTGTAAGCGTTGTTCGGTGCTTGAATTTGTCGTACTTAATAACGATGTCTTTGATCTTCTCTGCTTTGACCTTTGCCTGAAGCTCCGTAAAAGAGATCGGCACTTGTCCGAACAACGAAATTGCTAACAGAAGATAAAGCAACGTCATCAAGATTCGCATCATATTTTGAAACTCCGTTCCAGATTATCGAGATAGCAGGAATGTTACCGCCATTTCCTGAGAATGTCATCAAGTGAAGATCGACTCCAAATCATCATCTTTTTTCACTTTTTGACAAGTCTTAGGTGAGATATTAGGTGAGACATAGAAAAAGGACATCTCACAATTTCGTGAGATGCCCGTATTTATTGGCTCCGCAGGTAAGACTCGAACTTACAACCCTTCGGTTAACAGCCGAATGCTCTGCCATTGAGCTACTGCGGAATATGGCACACCATCTCAGGCGAACCTAAAGATTAGAAATTTCGCCCGCCGTTGTCAAGTTTACGAATTGCCACACAAAAACACCACTTAAAAAATGGTATCCTTGGCTAAAAATAAAAACCACTCGAAATAAATGGGAGTGCTGTGCCTGTTATCGCTTCAGTGAAGCACTCTAACGCGTCGGACTGCGAGTCGATTCGGATGTAGCGACAGGAACCGCAGCCATAGCGCATATGAGTAGGAATACAAAGGCGTTAGACGGAGTTCGGAGCGGGAAATCGAAGAAGCTGTGGATTAGTATCCCGAAGCATCCGGCGATGGCTCCGATTGCGGCGTCGCGGCGGAGGCCGGGGAGCGCGGAGGCGATTATGGCCATGCTTTTTCTGAAGAGCAGATAGATGAATCCAACCAAGCAGACAAAACCGGCAACACCGGCGTCGGCCAGCATCTGGAGGTATTCGTTATGAGCACGCTCAACCCGGAAGACGCCGCTCCAGGTGTCGTGTTTGGTGAAGGCGACGCCAAAGGCTTCGAGACCCGCGCCGAGTATCGGGTGTTCAAGAAATATCTTTAGCGCGATCGGCCAGAAATGCGTGCGGCCGCTCGAGAGATCGGTATCCGCGTTTTCGACGCCGATGCCGCGAAGCAGGGCGTCGTTTCCGCCGAGTAAAAATACGACACCAAAAACCACCAGGACGAGTGCGACCCCGGCAGCGGCAATCGCCATGTT
>JAYVFJ010000323.1:0-5352 GCA_043773225.1 Chloracidobacterium sp. | reverse complement strand
CACGGAGCATCTCGCGTGATTTTTCTTTGTCGGTGAGATCGGAATTTTGGATTCTCGTTCTTTCAGAAGCATCGATGTCGGCGACGTATTCGCGGTCGGAGAAGAGGCGGTATTGAACCGTTAATCCTATCGAGAACAGCAGAACGCAGCTTGTGTAAAGCGTCCAGTTTCCGCTGAATCGCAGAAACCTTTTTATAAAAATCGGCAGCAAAGCAAGGATCAAAAGCAGCGTCAGATTTCTGAGCGCCGCGAGGCCGCTTGTCTCATAGCCGCGGATCATCGCTCCGTAATAGATCGAATAATGCGCGGCCGCAGTCAAAATGACAATGACAAACAGGATGAAAAAATGTGCTGAGGTTTTGTTTGTCACCGGCTTATTTTCGCTTTTTTATTGTTGTTGGTTTTGGTTTGAATCTGTCACCGAGAAGACCGAGGTCTCTCGCTTTGAGGATGACAGTTGCCGCGATTGGCGCGGCTGTTTGACCGCCGAAGCGGTTGCCGATGTCCTCGATCACGACGGCGATCGCAAGCTGCGGATTGTCGAACGGAGCGATGCAGATAAACCAGCCGTCGGTGCGGTTGTAGGTCAGATAGTCTTTGTATTCGACCATCTCGCCGTTCGCATTTTTTTTCTTTTTGAGAACAAACATGCGCTCGCCCGTTTTGGGATCGTATTTGGGCACGTTGTCTTTTTCGGCGGTGCCTGTTTTGCCGCCGGCCTGGATGCCGGTTCCGGCGAGAGCGCTTCGCACGGCTCCGCCGGTTCCGCCGGCTTCCTCGGTGACGGTTGACATTATCTCGCGGACAACGGCTGCTTGCTGCGGTGACAAGACTTGCGAGAACATCTGCGGCTGGATGTCGAACTCGATCTTTGGCTTCATCAATTTTCCTTGAAGATTTCCCGCAGCCGACGCGATCAGAGCCATTTGAAACGGCGTCATTTGCGACGCCAAGCCTTGACCCATTCCTTCGATGCCGAAATCGAAAAGCGTGAGGTCTTTGCCGACGACCATCGTCGCGCGGGCCGGGCTGATCGAGTTTGCGATGCGTTTGTCGCTTGTGTTCCAAATGTCGGGGAAGTAGCCCTGCGTCAGAGCGTCCTCGCGTTTGTCAACGGCGGCGATGCCGAGCTGACGTGCGGTTTCGCCCATTCGCTCGCGGCCGAGATGATTGGCGAGCTGGGCAAAATACTGATTGCTCGACACCTTAAAAGCTTCGCGGATCGGAACTCCGGTCGCGCAAATTTCGCAGCTTCCGCCGGCGTCGCAGATCGGTTTTGATCCCGGAAAAGGGGTATAGCAATCGGGCGCGGGCAGATCGCTGCCGAGAAAATCCTGTTTGCCCGCTCGAAAAGCAGAGATCATTGTGAGCGTCTTAAACGTCGAGCCGGGGACGTAATATTCGCGCGTCGCGCGGCTGAGCAGAGGCTTGTTGTAACCGTCGCCTTCGAGTTTCAAATAACCCGTGTCGGTCTGGGCGTCTGAGAGGTTGTAGGACGGATTGGAATACATCGCCAGCACGTCGCCGGATTGCGGATTGAGAACGACGATCGCACCCTTTTTTCCTTCGAGTTGATTTGCGACAAAGGATTGCAGGTTGCGGTCGATGGTGATCCGCACGTCTTTGTTTTCGGGCTCGGGCTTTTTGTATTTGAAGAGCATGTCCCACGCCTCGGGCATCGGATCGGCGTTTTTTCTGTAAAGCGTTCGTTCGAGGCCGGGCGTGCCGCGTTCGGTGCCGAGTAGATGAGCCATTTCCTTTTCGAGCGGGAACGAGCGGACGATGTCGCCATCTGAATCTAGTTTGTAATACGCCAGAGCCTGATCGAGTCGGCCGCTGCGGTCGAGCATCCAGCCTTTTAATGTTGCGGCGTTTGCCCGGCGGTTGCGGAGATCTTTGTAGCTCAGAGCCTGAAACTGTTCGTTGTTGTCGTCGGCAAAGTTTGTCCAATAAACCTGAAAGCCAAAAACAAAAAATGCGAGCAGCACAAAGACGACAAGCCACACGCGCAGGCTGCGGTTGGCGCGTGTTTGGGAAAGTTTTTTGCTGACTTCGGCAGGCAGTTCGCGCTCGAAAACAAATTTTGGGCGGCGGAAATTTTCGATGAAAGCAAGCAGGAGAAAGACGAGCAGGACGGCTATGCCGATCGAGTAAACGATGGTGAGTCCGGCGGGAGTGCGTTCGAGAACCTGGCCGCCGAAGATGTATTCGGGGCGGAGTTTTTGCCAATCTATTAGCAGGAAAAAGTTCATTTATTTCATTGTCAACGATTTGTTTTCTGCTGCGTTGCGGCGAACCCATGGTTTTTGCCGCCCGCTTACGCAGGCGGTTCTGACTTGGGCGTGATGTGTTCGAATGTGACTTCGATCTCGCCGAATTTTATGCTATCGCCTTTTTCGAGCCGCATTGCCTTTCCGTAAGCGATACGCTGGGCGTTGACGAAAGTTCCATTGGTCGAGCCGGTGTCGGCGAGCGAGAGGACGCCGTTTTCGTCGGCGACGAGCGAGGCGTGAAACTTTGAGACGCTCGAGTGGTCGAGTATCAGATCGCTCGCTTTGGTTCGACCGACGCTGCAGCGATGACCGGCAGGGAAGTCGAGGCGCTTTTCCAACTGCTTGCCGTCAATCTCGAATTTTGCAATATATGAATTTACTTGTGCGGCGGCCTCGGGTTTGTCAGGGGTTGAACGCCTGAAGGCGTCACTCTGAACTGAGATCGTGACGTTTTGTTCGACATCGCTTTCTTCGTCGCTGAATTTGTCGAAGCTGACGTAGAGCTTGACGCCCTCGATAAAATAGTCGCGTTTTACCTCCAATGAAACAGGAGCGAAGGTGTAATAAAGCGAATCGTTGATATGATCTATGGCGGCGGCGAGCAGTTCGTCGCGGAGAGCGTTGATCGCCTTCTCTGATTCGTCGGAGAACTTGTCCCACTGCATTTTGAGTTTGATGTTGTGCGGGACGACGAGGCCTTTGCCGGTGACTTCTTTTGCTTCGGCGTCGAGGAGTTTTTTTATGCGCTCGATCAATTCGCTGGCCGCGAGACTGCTCGACGGAACCCAACGGCGGCCGGTGAAACGGTCAAATGAATCGCCGAGCTTTGTGAGGACGCCGCGCATCAGCCAGTCGGCAGAAAATGTTTTTTTTGGCGGTTGTTCAGTCATCAGGCGGTGGTAAAATACATTGCGATTTTAGCCGAATATAAACTGAAAGGCGAGTGTCAGAAGCCCGCACGTGAGTAAGGGCTCAAACCTGAGTGGAAATCAACGTTGAGCCCATACTAACGTGCGGGCTACGGATACGAAAAGGCTGCGTATTTCTACACAGCCTTCAGGATTCGGAGCCAGGGGGATCGGTAACCCGTCACCGAATCACCGGATTGATAATACACTAAATTAGGTTACGGGCGGAAACGCGACCGTAAGGAGCGCGCAGTTTCGGAGCTTGCCATTTCCTTTTACAATGAGTGTTCACGATGGGCACGCTCGTTGACACTCGCGTTTCCGCCCGTATATTCCTATTTTTCGACCACGCCTAATACGAAATTGCTGACGGCGACCAGGGAGTTTGCGGTCGCGGTCGAATCGTAAATAAGCTCCGAGTTACCGCCGCCCGAGAGGTCGTATTGAGGGGATAGAAACTGCGATGACAGTGTCGGCGTGATGCCGTCTTCTATCCGGCTGCCGACATACGGAGCGACTATCATGTTTCCACGAATCGTACCGTCCCCGCCGCCGTTACGGCGAACGCCGCCCTGTCCGGTGACGATGATCAGCCCCCTGAAGTTAAAGTTACCATGCAGGGTTAAGGTGCCCGTTACGATCATGATGCCACCGCCGTCGCCTGTAAATTCGACGTTACCGTCACAGAAAGTGATTCCCTGGGCGGATGCGTAATTGCCAAAAGTCGCGGGCGTCGTCCCGCTTGGGAAAAAGCGGCCTGAGGATTGTGCAACTGTCGCCATAGATCTAATCATCGAGTCTAATTCCGACGGGCTGCTGAGAAAATCGGGATTTTCACCGGAAATATTTGACGGTGCGCCAATCACCCGTCCGTTAAATGGGCGAGGCGGCTCCCCGTCAACCGACTCTTGGACGACATTGAGATTATCTTCGTTAGTGGTGCCGATCGGGGGTATTATATCGGTCGATTCAGCGTCATCGCCGGAATAAACCGTAACTGCCGAGTTTCCAGGATCGAAGTAAAATGTTGTTGCGGGCGGACCGATTGTGGACGGCGGCCCGACCAGGACAAGCGTCGCCGGAGCACGCAGACCGGCAAAAAAATCTTTTTGGATTATAGCTTCGAGACGCTTTGTCGATCCGCGCGGGCCGTAACCGGTTGAAGTTAACAAGAGCCGTGTCGGTTCAGGCGAGGTGATAGTTCCGGTAACTACATTATCCGTCCCGGCTGCACTTCCGCTCAACTGCGCTTCATAACCATATCTCTGCGACGGGGGTAACTCCGCTATCGGTGCGCCTCCGGGAATTTCGAGCCTCATGATGCTGCCGATCAAATTATATGTTTGAGCGTCAAAGAGGATCCTTGGCGCCGCGCCGGCGGTGTTTGTTTCAATGTAGCCGCGTATATAGCGGCGTGCAAGATACGGCTTGGTCATTCGAACTAAGATCTCGAACCGGTTAAAGCTCGTTATAGCAGCTCCGGCGCCTCTTATTGTCACCTTGAAAAAACCGAAGTTAGTGGCCGTCGCGCCGCCAACTGCGTTAAGGTCGGTGACCGCTGTTGGATAATACCTGACCACAATTTGATTTGGCGATGTCCCGTAGGTTATTTGAGATTCATAGGTGGAGCCGTCATTTTGAAAGATCTTTCCCGATGTAGTGTAAGAAATATTTCCGCCCGTGTTGTCGGGGTCTGATATTGCGAGCGAGTATGAAAAGCTGCTCGGTCCGGTGCATCCTGTGGAGCCCATCGTCACGCGGTCGTTGCAAGTGCCGTTATAGCCTACCCAACGCGACATGCGCGGGGCTGTTGACGTGTCGCCCGGGGCATTTGAGGAGACTAATTTGAGAGCCTTTACATAGTCTATTTTGTTGTTTATGTGGGTTGCGGGCTGTGCACCGTCGATCAGCGGGTTTGGCACGACGTTGCCGCGCAGGACGTTTACCGCGGACTGGATGCCGCTCTCGGCGGCGTTATATGCTTGCTGCTCGGTGGTGGCGTCAGTTACGTTCTGGGCGTTCATGGAAGACTCCAAAAGCAAACTCGCGCTTGCGACAAGAAGCAAGAACGTGATGAGCAAAGCCATCACCAATGCGGCTCCGCGTTCGTTGGTTCGATCTTTTATTTTTCCTGCCGATTTTTTCGTTGTCATATTACCTCTCTAAAACAT
>JAYVFJ010000322.1:0-35608 GCA_043773225.1 Chloracidobacterium sp. | reverse complement strand
CTACAAAGGAAACCGGGAGGCCGTTCACGATTTAGTTTTGGACTGCGATCCGTTCGCCGAGGCGGTAGCGAATTTTATGGACATGAGCATTAATCCGATGTGGAAAGGCACCGCGTCGCAGCTGCTGGAAAGACTGTCGCGGCCGTCGGTCGATAACAACGCTCTTCACAAGATGCGCGGTTTTCCGCAGAACCCAAAATCCGTTGGACGGCGTTTACAAATACTAATGCCTAACCTGCGCGAAAAAGGCATTGAATGTATTCCGCCGGATCGAAGCACCCGCGAACGACTTTGGACATTGCGATTAAACGAGAATTGGAAAAATGCCGAGATCGACTAAATATTTTTTCTTTCTAGATTCTTTAAATAGAAAAACACATGGCGCACATGGAACATTCCTTACAACCTATTGAACATACAGCGGTTAGACTGCGCCATGTCGCATTTACCACATGGAACCACTTGGAACCACATGGCGCACTGCGCCATGTCATGTGCCAAGTCGAAACTTCTGAAAAGCCTCACATTGCGCGGCCTAAGCCTTTTATCTGCAACAACGGTTCCATGTGCGCCATGTGCGCCATGTGTTTTCCCTATCAATCTGTGCGTGTTAACATAATCACGCGCGAATCACCCAGCAACGGCAAATTGAGGAGTGAAGCGCAATGGTATTTTTAGAAAACGGCACCTGGTATGTCAGATTTCAGGTCGGCGGCAACCGTGTCCGCAAAGCGATCAAAGAGGCCCGCACCAAAACACAAGCCGAAAGGGCCGAGAGAGTTTTAAGAAACGAATTATTCGAGCGCACCTGGGGCGAAACCGGCCAGCGAAATTTTGCCGACTTCGTAGAAAAGGTTTATAAACCACATGCCCGGCAGCATAAAAAGGGCTTTGATGTGGAGCGATCGGTTCTGAACGCTTTATTAGAATCATTCGGCAAGCTGCGTCTCGCAGAAGTTACACCGCAGGGCGTTCTCGACTTCCAGCAAAAAAGAGCATCGGAAATAACAACGCGGGGAAAGAAACGCTCGCGGGCGACGGTCAACCGCGATGTTGCTGTGCTTTCCGCGATCTTCAAACTCGCAGGGCGCATGGGCGAGGTCAAAGAAAACCCGGTGAGCAAGATTCAGTATTTCGGCAACTTGCCAAAACGCGATCGTGTTCTTTCCGATGATGAGGAAAAGTTGTTGCTCGCACGCATGAACGGCGATACGGATCTGCGCCGGAAGTTTGAAATTTTACTCTACACCGGCCTGCGACGGAACGAATTATTTTTGCTCCAATGGCGCGACGTTGATTTTGAGCGCGGGCGGCTCCGGCTCCGATCTGAAACAACCAAGACAGGAACGCAGCGAAACCCGCCGTTATTCTCGAACGTCCGTGAGATTTTTACCGCGATGTTTGCCGAGGCGAAAAACCCGTCGCCAAACAGCCTAGTTTTCGACGGCCCGGACTGCCGGGCAAAGACATTTTCAACAAAGCTGAAAGAGATATGTGGGGCCGCGGGACTTAACGATATAACGGCCCATTCCCTGCGCCATACATTCAGCACACGGGCTAACAGGTTCGGCGTCGATGTGTTCGCTCAAAAGGAAGCACTCGGACACGCGAAACTAGCGCAGACGGCAGACTATACGCATCAATCGAATGAGACATTTCTACGAAATTTTGACGGCTTTGAAAATCATCTACGGCAACGCAATGACAAAAAATCCGAATTACAGTAATACGATAGAGCAGAACGCCCGTATTTATTGGCGTTTAATACGTTGTGATTTTACGGCTTTACAAGAGTTTTGTAAGGTTTGGCGGGGAATGCGTAAGCCCGCGTGTGAACGAGTGCGATACCTACAGCGTGAGTGTATCGCCCTTGCTTACGCGCGGGCTTGCGCAATAATGTAATCAATGGCAAATAAAGGCTCGACACAAATTTGGCTCGAATACGCTGCTGCTCGGTCGGTCCTCGGTTTTCTGCGGATCTTGCCCGGAAATGTGGCGTTTTGGTTCGGTGTTTCTGTTGGGCGGTTGGCTTATTATCTGCTTGGCAAACTGCGTCGCGTCGGGCTCAGAAATCTCGAACTGGCCTTTCCGGATAAAAGCGGGGCCGAACGGACGAAAATACTAAAGGCCGCATTTCGCAATCTCGGGCGCGTGATGGCGATGGTGAGCAAATTTGGAGAGTTGAATGCCGTGAACCTTGCAGACCTTATCGAATACAACGTCGATCCGGCATTTGTTGCGGAATACGAAAAGATAAAAGCGTCCGGGCGCGGCCGGATACTTCTCGGCGGGCATATCGGCAACTGGGAACTTCAGGCATTTTCGTATTCGGTCGTTTTTGAGCCGATTAGTTTTCTGGCCCGCAAAATGGACAATCCGCGAATCGAGGAAATGATTTTGGCAATACGCACAAGATTTGGAAATATACAGATCGACAAGACAAATTCGGCTACGCAGATAATGCGCGTCTTGCGAAGCGGCGGGACGTTAGGCGTGTTGGCGGACGTCAATTCTCATCCAAAAGAAGGTGTGTTCGTGCCGTTCTTTGGCATTCCGGCCTGCACCGCAACCGGCGTCGCAATGCTGGCGATCCGGGCCAATGCCGTGATCGTCCCTGCCTTTGCGATCTGGGACGAGAGGCGAGGCAAGTATTTTATGGCACACGACCAGATCATCGAACCCGTAAATTCCGGCGACCGCAAACGTGACATCGAAGAAACAACCGCTCTTTTCGTAGCCGCCACCGAACGCATCATCCGCGCATATCCCGAACAGTGGATATGGATTCACCGCCGCTGGAAAACAAGGCCGCCAGGTGAGTCCGATCTTTATCAATAAATAACATCTAAGCGCCTCAATAAGCGTTGCCAAACGGCCCGAATTGCGATATAAGATTAGGCATAAAAAAATGTGAGGAGTTTTTAGCGATGAATACGAAAGTTGCGATTTGTAAGGTTTTCCTGATATTTACGTTTATTTTCATCAGCGTGATCCAATTGTTTGCGCAGAGCCCGTTAATCACCAATCCCGCAAGTCTAAGCCAATTCCCGTCAGTGGAGCGGATACGAACTGCTATGAAGGGATCTGATGACGTGGACAGCCATGCCCGTTTTATGGCCGCGCTTTGGCGGATCAACGATATTATCAAGGAGGACCTGAGGAAGGCTCCAAACGGCGGCTATTATGATATGCCGCCCGCCGCTCAGACCGTGCAGTATCGGTATTCCGGCGCCATTACGAGATATAGTATCGACGAGGTTCCGCCTGCCGGGCGCGACCCTCGTTTCCGTCCACTCGAGGCCAAATACGAAAAGGACCCGGCTTTCTTCGACGGGCTTCTAACGCAGTTCTTTTCACCGAAATTTAGAACTGACTACTACGCGTGGGTCAGGAAGCCCGTGCCGGCGCTAACCGCATCGTCGGCCACTATGGGAACTAAAACAGCATCGCCCGATCCGTCGATCGTCAAGGCAAAAGCCTTCAAAATGGACACGAGTGTTTTCGGTATGGAACTTGGCCAGCCGTTGTCGCTTCCTACATGCGGCGATATCCCGCAAAGCTGTGTTCACGATTCCAATGCGAGCGGTGGTGGAATATTTGACTTAATCGATAAGATGATGCCTAAAGGTGTGGCCATGGCTACCGATCCGAATGTAATGACCGTAACCTTAGACAACGATCATTGCCCGTCATGGGTTTCGGTTGGTTGCCAAGCCGAAATCCTCATGCATGACGGCGTCCTGGTCGCGGTCGCTGTCAGCACAAAGGGACGAAAGGTCGAGAAATCGGTCAATACCGAACTCAGGGCCAAATATGGTCAACCGAATCTTATTCAGAATGGCAAAATCACACCGGATGTTGGCAACGCGTATGAAGTGAATGAACCTCTATGGCTGGGCCGAGGCATTCGCGTGGAATATCAGATAGTCCTGCACAACGAAGATGTCGGCGTAGATACCAGCCAGGGCTGGGTCAGGGTAATAACTGAGACGGCATACGACCGGATGAACAAACCCGTCAAAAAGAAGATGTAGCTGTCAGGAGTGGTTCTTACGAGCTTGCGACTGGACAGCCGTAATCGCGACGGCGTCAACGATGTCTTCAGCCTTGCAGCCGCGGGAGAGGTCGTTGCAGGGGCGATCAAGGCCTTGGAGAATGGGGCCTATGGCGGTGCCGCCGGTGAGGCGTTCGGTTAGTTTGTAGGCGATGTTTCCGGCGTTGAGATCGGGGAAAATGAGGACGTTGGCACGGCCTGCTACGGGCGAGCCGGGCGCTTTTGAATCGCCGACGGATTTAACGAGTGCGGCGTCGGCTTGGAGTTCACCGTCGATGGCGAGGTCGGGCATTCGGGCACGGACGGTTTTTGTCGCTTCGACGACTTTTTCTATTAGCTTGTGCTGAGCGCTTCCTTTTGTTGAAAACGACAGCATCGCGACACGCGGCTCGACTTGCAGCAGAGCGCGGCACGAATCGGCAGACGCGATGGCGATCTCGGCAAGTTCGCCGACATCGGGGTCGATGACAACGCCGCAATCGGCATAGATAATCGCGCCATTTGCGCCAAAACTCTTATCGGGCACAACCATTAGGAAAAAGCTCGAAACTGTTTTCATGCCTTGCCTCACGCCGATGCAACGCAGAGCGGCGGCGACTGTGTGAGCGGTCGTATTCGTCGCACCGGCGACCGAACCGTCGGCCTTGCCTTCGCGCACCATCAGGTTGCCAAAATACAGTGGATCTTTTACGGTCTGCTCGGCTTCCTCGAGTGTGACGCCTTTTGCGTGCCGCATCTGGTGATAAAGAGTCGCAAGTTTGCCAAAATCATGTGACTTGCGATGGTCAAGTATCTCAACGCCGTTGAGATTTGCGCCGGCTTCTGAAGCTAATGATCTGACTTTTTCTTCGTTGCCGATGATCGTGATCTTTGCAATGCGCTCATTTGCGCAAATAGCCGCTGCCTGGACAGTGCGGACATCTTCGCCCTCGGGCAGAATAATATGCTGCGGATCGGCTGCAGCACGCTCGCGGATTTTTTGAAGGATCATAGATTTAGTCGCCAACGGCGACAAACATATATAGCCTAGAGTGAAGCGAGGAACGAGCGAAACCCTAGGTCAAGATCAGTTATCGAGTCCGACGCTGAAGGCGTCGAACAATTCAACACGATTGATGTTCGTCCCCTTCAGGGACGGATTCATTTTCTGTCGCGTCCTGGGGGTTACGCTTCGCTCCACCCCAGGCTATATTATTTGTCGCCTTCAGCGACAGACAGGGCGTTGAACAATGAATTTAACATACAACTAAACCAAGCGAAACTTGCACAAACCAATGGTTATTTTTAGACTGAACTCATGGGCAAACGCAGCGAATCGAAAACCAAACTTAAACGGCGTGAAAAGAACGAATTAAAAGGCCGTCTGCGAAGCTTCATAATGTTTCTGCCGAATATGGTGATGCTGCTTGGGCGTCTGCTAAAAGACGCCCGCGTTCCGGCGGCGGAAAAGGCTCTGTTTGCGGCGGCGATTGTTTATGTTATTTCGCCGCTCGATTTTATTCCTGACGTTTTTCCTTTTATCGGACAGGTTGACGATCTTTATGTAGTGGCGTTGGTTCTGTTGCGGCTCATAAATCGCTCTGACGAGACTGTTGTTCGACAGCATTGGTCCGGCGGCGGCGATATTGTTGCACTGGCTGATTCGATAGCCAATATCGCCCCGAAATTCCTCCCACGCCGCATTGCCCGCGTTCTTACATCGCGTGTAGAGCTCGCCCCGGCGGGCAAGATTCTCGGCAGCATCACAAACAAGGATGAGCCGATCGTGCGTGAGATCATCGTGGAAGAAAACCTGGACGTGGGCGCACATTCGGGATTGACAAATTAGTCGGGTTTTCATTTGTGCATTCGTGGCTAATTTTTTTTGCCACGAATGCACGAATAAGAATCAGCAAAGATTTTTCAAAAAACTCTATTTTTTATTGCGTTTCTTGTGGATTTCATGGGGCTTTGCAACTATATTTTAGGCAAGCTCGTAAGAACTGAACTTGAAATAATTACCACCACCCGTTTTTTTCGTTATAATGTTGCCGTCAACACAATGCCGGAAGTGAAGTGAAGTCCTATGTTTGAACGCTACACGGAGAGGTCTCGTCGGGTCATCTTTTTTGCTCGTTACGAAGCGCTCCAATACGGATCCCAAGTGATCGCGCCCGAGCACATTCTGCTCGGCCTTATGCGCGAGGACAAGACTCTTTCCGCAAGATTTTTCCCATTTCGCCACGCTTTGACGGTCGATTCGATCCGCCGCGACATAGAAGAAAGGATAGTTCTGCGCGACCGCATTCCTCAATCCTCCGAGCTACACCTCTCAAACGCCACCAAGCAAATTTTGTTTTACGCAAACGACGAGAGCCGCTTGCTTAAGAATCGCCACATCGGCCCTGAACACATCTTGCTTGGCATCGTCCGCGAAGAAAAGAGCGTTGCCGCCGAGATACTTTTTGGCTACGGCCTGCGGTTGGGTGACGTTCGCGACGAGATGTCGCGTCAGAGCGGCATTCCCGGCGTGCTTGCGGCAAACAAGGAAAACTCAAAGACGCCCGGTTTGCTCGAATTCACCCGTGATCTTACTGTTGATGCCGCGGAAGGCCGGCTCGATCCGCTTGTCGGACGCGAAGACGAGATGGAACGCATTATCGAGATACTTTGCCGCCGGACAAAGAACAATCCGGTGCTGATCGGCGAATCCGGCGTTGGCAAAACCGCCATTGTCGAGGGCCTCGCACAGCGGATAGTCGATAAAAACGTCCCGACCTTTCTCGAAAACAAACGCATTCTCTCGTTAGATCTCTCGTCAGTTGTCGCCGGCACAAAATATCGCGGCCAGTTTGAGGAACGCCTCAAAAAGATAATGGCCGAGTTGAAAGAGAGTGACGAGAATATCGTCTTTATAGACGAACTGCACACGCTCGTCGGAGCAGGCTCGGCGGAAGGAACGCTCGATGCTGCAAATATATTAAAACCTGCGCTTTCACGCGGCGACATTCAATGCATCGGAGCAACGACGCCCGGCGAATATCGCAAAACAATCGAAAAGGATCGAGCTCTCGAACGCCGCTTTCAGTCCGTCAAAATCGAGCCGCCGACAGAGGCCGAGGCTCTTGAGATAATCGAGGGCATAGTCGAACGCTACGAGGCGTTTCATCAGCTTCATTACACAAAGGATGCTCTCGCCGCCGCCGTCACGCAGTCAAACCGATACATTCCCGACCGTTTTCTGCCTGACAAAGCCATTGACGTTTTGGACGAAGCAGGGGCGCGGGCCAAACTGCGTTATCAACACGAAAATCGCGGCGAGCCTTCGTGGAAAGAGACCGTCGAAAACTGGAAACGTGCCGCCGCCAACGAAGATCAGTTGATCTCATACGAACTGCGGTCGCTCGAGGAAACATTCTTTGCTGTCGAGGTTACAAAGGACGATGTTGACGAGGTCATCGCACGCTGGACAGGCGTTCCCGTCATGTCCATCAAGCAAAAAGAAGCCGAAAAATTATTGACCATAGAGACCGCTTTGCACGAACGCATCGTTTCGCAGCGTCCGGCGATCTCGGCGCTCGCTCGTGCAATTCGTCGTTCGCGTGCGGGCCTAAAGAATCCGAGCCGCCCCGTAGGTTCATTTCTGTTTCTCGGGCCGACCGGCGTTGGAAAGACAGAGGTTGCGAGAAGCATAGCCGAATATCTTTTTGGGTCGGAAAAAGCCCTGATTCGCTTTGACATGAGCGAATTTATGGAAAAACATTCGGTCTCGAAATTTATCGGCTCGCCTCCGGGCTATGTCGGCCACGAAGAAGGCGGACAGTTGACCGAAAGGCTCCGCCGCTCGCCGTATGCTGTCGTGCTGTTTGACGAAGTGGAAAAGGCGCATCCCGATCTGTTTAATGTTTTGCTCCAGGTTTTTGAGGACGGTGTTTTGACAGATTCGATGGGACACGCCATTGATTGCAAACACGCGATCTTTATCATGACCTCAAATCTCGGCGCGAGATTTATCCAAAAACGCGCCGCACTTGGCTTTCAGGCGACCGCCGATGCCTCTCGCGAGCGGATGGAAGAACAGGTGATGTCACAGGTCAAACAGACCTTTGCACCCGAGTTCATTAACCGCCTTGACGAGATAATCATCTTTGACGAGCTGAGCAACGAAGACCTTCTGCGCATCGTCGATCTACAAATTGCTAAATTAAATAAGATCGTCGAAAACCGCGAGCTTAAAATTCTCCTCACCGACGAAGCCCGAAAATGGCTCATAGATAAAACCTGCGCCGACCGCAAATACGGTGCCCGCCCGCTAAAACGTGCCCTCCAAAAATATGTCGAAGACGAGCTTTCCGAAGCCATCATACAAGGCCAGGTCACCGAAACAAGCACCGTCGAAATCTACCCCGACGGCGACAAACTCGCATTCCGCGAGATCAAAACCAAAATAACGGAAAAGGAATTAACCCAAAAGGCTTAATACAATTATCCAATTGCCAATTAGATAGCCTCCGTGCAACACACATATATTCGGTCTATAATTCACTTTAGTAGATTTTTTTTGGAGGCAATTATGGATAAGATTTCACGCAGAGATGCGATCTCAGGTGTTTTGGCGGCGGGCGCAGGGGTTTTGACGTTGAATAGTATTGCTGATGCACAGGCTCAAGAGGCATTGCCGATGGCGTTTGCGGGCAAGCACATGCCAAAACCTTTGCCGTTCAACGCGACAAAGCTGAACGGCATTTCCGAAAAGCTGATTACCTCTCATCACAACAACAATTACGTCGGCGCAGTCAAAGCCCTCAATCTTGTCGAGCAGCGTCTCATCGCCCTGTCAAAAGAGAAAGACCTGCCGCCATACATCTATGGCGATCTCAAACGGCAGGAATTGATCCGCACGGGTTCGATCGTGCTGCACGAAAACTATTTCGCCAATCTCGGCGGCAACGGCAAAGCGGACGGCAAGGCCAAAAAGCTGATCGAGAAATGGTTTGGCAGCTACGAGAATTGGGAAACCGAATTCAAACGCACCGGCAACAGTCTTTCGGGCGGTACGGGCTGGACCGTTCTCTCATACAACCAGCATACAAAAGAAGTCCACAATTACTGGTCGCTCGATCACACGGCAAATCCACCATTCAGCATCCCGCTGCTTGTCCTCGATATGTATGAGCATGCTTACCAGATGGATTACGGCGCGGCGGCGGCGAAATACGTCGATGCCTTTATGACAAACGTGAATTGGGAAGAGATCAACCGCCGAGTCGAAAGCCTGCCGAGGTGATTTGGTTGAGCCACAGATGCGCAAGGCGCGCGCTGTGTGTTTTTCTCACGCCACTTTATCGAGCGATAACGAGCTATGCTAAAGTTTCTTGATGAGTGTTTACAATAAGCCCTGTGCTATATTTTTCTGAACTGGCTATGCAACAAAAAATAAAATCCGCAAAGAAACGTGCGCCGCGAAATCGGACACTTACGCTAGACCATGACGATATAAAAAAACTGCGCCCTAGCCTTACTGTCAAAACGAAGGTTGCCAATCTTGGAGAGGTGAAGAACCGGGTGGTATGCGGGGACACCTTCAAACTTCTTGGCGAACTACCAGCATCGAGTTTCGATCTACTATTCGCCGATCCGCCTTACAACTTAACGAAAGACTTCGGAAAAGAAAAATTTCGTGAAACTTCTCTTGAACTTTATGAAGGATGGCTTGAAGGATGGGTAAAGGCATGTGTGCCCCTCTTAAAACGTACAGCGTCAATTTATATTTGCGGAGATTGGCGTTCGGCTTCAGCGATTCAGCGGATTGGAATGAGATACTTTAAGTTAAGAAACCGTATAACTTGGGAACGGGAAAAAGGCCGTGGGTCAAAAACTAATTGGAAAAACGCCTCCGAGGATATTTGGTTCTTCACTGTTTCAGAGGATTACGTTTTCAACATTGATGATATACAGGTGAAGCGCAAAGTCCTTGCGCCGTATACGGAAAATGGAAAGCCGAAAGATTGGCAACAATCCAAAGATGGCAACTTCCGACTTACCTACCCATCAAACCTATGGACCGATTTGACGGTGCCATTTTGGTCGATGCCCGAAAATACTGACCACCCAACGCAAAAGCCTGAAAAGCTACTAGCCAAAATTATCTTGGCGAGCACTCGGGAGAATGATTTAATCCTTGACCCTTTTTTGGGAAGTGGTACGACTGCGGTGGTAGCTAAGAAATTAAATCGCAATTTCGTCGGTATTGAAGCGGATGAAGTTTATTGTATGTTGGCGGAAAAACGTCTGCATTTGGCTGAAACGGACAAGACGATTCAAGGATTTACGAACGGTGTGTTTTGGGAAAGAAATACATTAAATCTTCAAAATCCTAAAAACGGTAAAGGGGTAGCCAATGCTACCCAGCCTTCGTTACCACAAAAATGAAAAGCGAAATCTTTTATTCGGATCTGCGACTACAAATCGAACAAGCCGCAAAGGATCTACTAAACTCCCAAGAAGATTACATATCAGCTACATCTATCGGCAGCACGAGAGCTGTTGGCGATGCTATTCAAAACGTGCTTGAGTCAAATTTTGAAACCCTTCTTGGCGACAACTGCGCCGAATATTCTGCGAGCTTCGCGCGGCGTGCGATGGCCGATCTTGCGTTTCGTGACGTACAAGGTTTTTATTACGTTGTAGATGTGAAAACACACCGAACCGACACGAAATTTAATATACCAAACCTAACGTCGGTCGAAAGGTTGACTAGGTATTATGAGGATGATTTGAATTATTTCGTCTTGCTTCTCATTAGTTATCATGTGGAAGAAACGAAGGTTATAGTCACAAATGTAAAATTTATTCCTATAGAATTCCTCGGTTGGGATTGCCTTACCGTGGGCGCGCTCGGTTGGGGACAAATTCAAATTGCAAATTCGAATCGAATTACAATTAATGACCATTACACACGTCGAAGCTGGATGATCGAGTTATGTGATTTTATGCTCCAGTTTTACCCAAAAGAGATTGTAAAGATTGGGAAGCGTATCTCCCATTTCGAAAGAATAAAGGAATTTTGGGTAGGAAAAGCTGAATAGTGAAAATCGCAACCTGGAACGTAAACTCCATCAACGTCCGTATGCCGCAACTTTTACCGTGGCTTGAAAGGGCTGAGCCGGATGTGGTTTGTCTTCAGGAAACAAAAACCATTGATGAAAAGTTTCCTGAGGCCGCGTTAAAAGAAGCCGGCTACAACGCTGCTTTTATGGGCCAGAAATCATACAACGGCGTGGCGATCATTTCGAAATTTCCGATCGAAGATGTGCAGAAGAATTTCCTTGACGACGGCGACGAATCGCCAAAGCGTCTGATCGCCGCGACCGTCAACGGCATTCGGATAGTCAACACATACGTCCCGAACGGCAGTGAATTGTGGAGCGATAAATTCAAATTCAAACTCGACTGGCTGCAGCGTCTGAGGCGGATGTTCGACGAGACATGCGACGGGCAAAAGGATGTGCTGTTGTGCGGTGATTTTAACGTCGCGCTGACCGATCTAGATGTTTGGAACCCGGCGGCGATGGCAGGCAAGCTGCATTTTTCAAAGCCCGAGCGGGCTGCAATCACTAATGTAAAACAATGGGGCTTTACCGATCTGTTTCGCGAAAAGAATGGCGACGTGCAGGAATTCTCCTGGTGGGACTATCGCGCCGGGTCATGGCAAAAAAACCAGGGCTTGCGCATCGATCACATCTGGACATCTGCGTCGCTGACGGCCAAGTGCATCGGCTGTACGATCGACAAGTCAACCCGCGCACTCAACCTGCCGAGTGATCATGCGCCGGTGATCGCAGAATTTTCTACATAGAAATGAAGATCGCGACGTGGAACATCAACTCAATTAATTCTCGCATCGAGCAGGTCGTTGACTGGTGCAAGAAAAATCAGCCGGACGTATTGTGTTTGCAGGAAACAAAGTGCGTTGACGGGAAATTTCCGCAGCGACGTTTTCGAGACATCGGGTTTGAATATATTGAGTTTCACGGCGAAAAGGCTTACAACGGCGTTGCGATAATTTCTAAATATCCGATCAGCGACCTGCAAAAGAATTTTCCTGATGACAAAACCGACTCGCCAAAACGTCTGATCGCAGGCACGATCAACGGCGTTCGCGTTGTCAATGTTTATGTTCCGCACGGCACATCGCTTGGTTCTGATAAGTTCAAGTTCAAGCTCGACTGGCTCGCTCGACTGAGAAAATATTTTGACCGCAACTTTAGTCTCGACGACGATGTTTTATTGTGCGGCGATCTCAATATTGCTCCTCATCCGATGGATGTCTGGAACGTGAATTACTGGAAAGACCGGATGCACTTTACAAAGCCTGAACGCGATGCACTATTGAATGTGAAAAAATGGGGCTTTATTGATGTTTTTCGGCAGATCAACAGCGAGCCTGACGAATACTCGTGGTGGGATTATTTTCACCACTCGTTTGAGAAAAATCAGGGTCTGCGGATCGATCACATCTGGACTTCGCCGCCACTCGCCGAGCTTTGCACGGATTGCTGGATTGACAGAGAGCCTCGCGCACTCGAAAAACCAAGCGATCACGCGCCGGTTGTTGCGGAATTTTCTATCTAGATCACCTCCATTATTTCGTCGAGCGGCTTGCGTTCGATGTCCGGCACTTTTGCATCATCTGCCGGATAGCCGACCGGGATCAACACAAAAGGAATTTCATTTTTTGGCCGACGCAGAATTTCCTGCAAAAATTTCATCGGCGACGGCGTGTGCGTCAAAGTTGCCAAACCCATATTGTGCAAAGCGGCGAGCAGCATCCCGACGGCGATGCCGACAGATTCCTGCGAGTAATATGTCGGCTCGGTCTCGCCGTCCTCGGTTATTGAATTGATCCGAAAGACGACGATCAGATACGGCGCGATTTCGAGAAAAGGCTTGTGCTCGTCCGTCCCCAAGACAGACAGCCGACGCAGCCATTTTTCCGACATGCGTCCGTGATAGCTATCGTATTCTTCTTTTTCTGCAGCCGCGCGAATTTTCTTTTTTACTTCCGCGTCACGAACAACCACAAACCGCCACGGCTGCATGTTCGCTCCCGATGGCGCGGTTCCGGCGGTCGCTATTGCTTTTTCGATCAACTCAAACGGGACTTCGCGGCTCGAATATTCGCGCACCGTCCTGCGGCGATTTAGCAGCGCAAAAAAATCATCTGCCCGTTCGTGCTGCTCTTCGGGTGACAACTCATAAAAATCGAGCGGCGTGTATTTTGGTTGTGGAAAATCGTTCATTTTCGGCGAAGTTCTGAGATTCGTTTCCAAAGTTGCGGAAGTAAACGTGCGGTTTGAATTACTGAGCCACTGGCAAATTTTCGCGCCATCTGACGAAACGTCTCGACCGCGTTTGCTGAATACGGCATCCACCATGCGTCGGGGAGCAGCGCAAGATGGTTAATATGAATGTGCTGCGGTTGGACGAGTTCCATTAAACCTTCGCGACCGTGCGTTCGGCCGCGGCCTGAGTTTTTAAAACCGCCCCAAGGTGTTTGGCCGATGCCGTGTGTGTAGAGAACTTCGTTGACGCAAACTGAGCCGGCTTCAATTTGTCGTGCGACACGTTCGCCTTTAGCTTTATTTCCGGTCCAAACGCTCGCTGTCAGGCCAAATTCGGAGTCGTTAGCGAGTTTGATTGCCTCTTCTTCGGTCGTAAATGTCGCAATAGGTAATGTCGGACCAAATGTTTCCTCGCGCATTGCGCGCATGTCGTTGGTTGCGTTTGCGATCACAGTAGGTTCGTAGAAAAGTGTATTTCTATCCCTCTCGCGTGTATCGCCCTTACTGACGTGCGGGCTTGTGCATCGGCGTCCGCCGGTTTCGATTTTTGCGCCCCTTGCGCGGAAATCTTCGACATGATCTTCGACAATCTTGATCTGTCTTTCCGACGACATCGCGCCGATTGAAATGTCTTCGCGGTCGCCTGAGCCTTGTTTTAGTGCGCGGGTTTTTTCGACGATCTTGCGCGTTAGTTCGTCGGCGATGCTTTCCTGGACGTATAGACGTTCGACGGACGAGCACGATTGTCCTGAATTGCAAAATGCGCCCCAGACGGCGGCGCTTGATGCGAGTTCGAGATTGGCGTCGGCGAAAACGATCATCGGGTCTTTGCCGCCGAGTTCGAGGACGACTGATGTCAGATTTTGCGCGGCGGCTGCGGAAATTTTCTTTCCTGTGGCGACGCTGCCGGTGAACATTATCTTGTCGGGCGCGGCTTCGACGAGCGCGGCGCCGGTTTCGCCGCCGCCTGTGACAATGGACACGCAGTTTTCAGGCAGTCCGATTTTTTCAAATATCTCGCCAATTTTCAAACCAACAAACGGTGTCAGTTCAGATGGCTTTATGACGACTGTGTTTCCTACCATCAATGCCATCACCGTTTCGCCGAGCGGTATCGAGAACGGATAATTCCACGCAGGGATGATGCCGACTACACCGAGCGGATGATAGATGATCTTTGATGAGCGGCCGAGCAGAGCATATAAGCCAATACCAATTTTTGTGGGGCAGAGCAGTTTTTCCGTGTTGCGGGCAAAATACTGCATCAGGTCGAGCACCGGCGCGATCTCCATCGAGATCGCTTCACCAAACGGTTTGCCTGATTCGGCTGATATGAGGTGTGCGATCTCGTCCATTTCGGACAAGATCACTTCGCGTGCCTTCATTATGTATGCCGCACGTTCCTTGAATGATGTTTTTTTCCAGTTTTGAAATGCCGTGCGTGAGCGCGTCACAGCAGCTTTAACTTCATCCGCCAACATCTGCGGCACACGTCCAACTTCTGCTCCGGTCGCGGGATTGTAGGAGATGATCTCGTCAGATTGTTTTGTTAAAACTGCACTCATAAATCCGTAACCACGAAAAAACACGAAAGATCACTAAAACAGAAATTTCTTTTTAGTGTTTTTTCGTGACATTTCGTGGTTCCTCTTCTCATTCCAACATTCGCTCGATGACACCGTAACTGGCGTTGATGGCTTCGGAAAGTTTGTCAGGTTCCGAGCCGCCGCCTTCGGCCATGTCTTGTTTGCCGCCGCCGCGTCCGCCAACAATCGGAGCGATTTCCTTAATCACATTTCCGGCCTTTACGCGGCCGGTCAGGTCGTCGGAAACGCGAACAATAATGCTCACCTTGCCTTCATCGGTGCGGCCGAGGACGACGACGCCTGATTTAAGCCGCGCTAGCAGCGTGTCTGAAAGCTGACGCGAGCCGTTAGCGTCGAGGCCGTCAACTATCTTGGCCATGACCTTTACGCCGCTTACATCTCGCGCCTCGTCGCCGTTTGATGCGGCGGCGCCGTTTCCGAGAGCTCCGGTCGCGATCTTTAGCTTGAGATCGTCCATTTCCTTGCGGGTGCGTTTTAGCTCTTCCTGCAGGCGGGCGATAGCGTTCGGCAGGTTGTCACGCTGCGTATTCAGGGCGCCGAGCGAGGCGTCGATCAATTTCTCGTCTTCACGAAAACGCTCGAACGCATCAAAGCCGGTTATCGCGCGTATTCGCCGAACGCCGGAGGCAATGGCCTCATCCGCCGTTATCTTGAACGAACCGATGTCGCCGGTCGCACGAACGTGCGTGCCGCCGCAAAGCTCTTTTGAAAACACACCGTCGCCGACACTCAGCACACGAACCTCGCCGCCGTATTTCTCCCCGAACATCGCCACGGCGCCGCTGCGCATCGCATCTTCCAATTTCATCAGGTCAGTCGTAACCGGCTCATTTTGCAGGATATACCGGTTTACAAGATCCTCGACCTCGCCGATCTCGGCATCGGTCATCGGCTGGTAATGTGTAAAATCGAACCGTAAATAACTGGGCGCAACGACCGAGCCGGCCTGCTTTACATGCGTTCCCAAAACTTCCTTGAGCGCAGCATGAACCAAATGCGTAGCCGTATGATTTCGCCGCGTCGCGTCACGTTTCTCAGCATTTACTGTTGCTATAATAGTGTCGCCAATTTTTATCGAGCCTTTTTCAACTGTAACCTTGTGAATTATTAGTCCAGCGACCGGCGAATACGTATCGGCAACATTTGCCGTCGAGTCAGAAGTATTCAATTTACCAACGTCGCCAACCTGTCCGCCTGACTCAGCATAGAACGGCGTTTGATCGAGAACGATGCTGCCCTGTTTGTTTTCGGTCAATGCGTCGATCTGCTTCTCGCCGTCGAGGATGGCGACAACTTTTGCATCTTCAATTTGCGTTGCTTCATACCCTCGAAATGTATTTGCATCGACCTTTTCAAACACTTCGGCGTAAATTGGCGAAACCTGCGATTTACGCTCGGTATGGCCGACGCCTGATTGCGTTTGTAAACTTCGAAGTTCGGCTTCAATCAAATCCTTGAAATTGTCGCCATCCATTTCAGAAATTGGAAAATCATCTTCGGAGTACTCTAACAACGCGCCAGTTTCGACACATTTTTGATAAATCAAATCGACTGGAAGACCGTACGTATCGTAAATAACGGCAAGCTGCCGAGGGTTTAACAGGGCATGAGCCATCCCGACGCTCGTTTTACTTGCTTCAACAATCACGTCATTCAATTGTCGCAGACCAACGACAAGCGTATTTCCAAATCTTTCTTCTTCCAATCGAACAATCTTGGCTATAAATTCACGTTGAGCAATGAGTTCTGGAAATACTTCGTATTTCCACGCGCCGCCCGTGTCATCACCATGACTGAAAGGCTGATCGAGGTACATTAGATCATTTCGCTCATCGTCCTCATGTTTTTTTAGGTTTATATAATCGTCAGATTGTTTATAGATTGATGGATCCGCCCCCGTCATTATATGAACTACAAAATCACATACCTTGTAAAAGAAAGCGTCTTTCAGGCCGAGGTGTTCGCGGCCGTGGTAGATGGCGCGGCGCATTATCTTGCGCAGGACGTAGTTGCGGCCTTCGTTGCCGGGCAGGATGCCGTCGGCGATGGCAAACGCCGTCGAACGCGCGTGGTCGGCGATCACGCGGCAGGCAAACTGCTGGGTTTCGTTTAACTTTTCGTAAGAACTCATCAATTAGATAATATAACAAATTGTTTTTGAACGCGGATCAGTCGGATTTAGCAGATTTACGCGGATCAAAAATAGATGTGGACAGATCCGTGGAAATCAGTCCTATCCGCTTGATCTACGTTCTATTACGAAACACCTTTTGACGGATCCCAACTTCCCTGAAGTTTGCGGAGCAGGACGATCTGGCCGGTGTGGTAGGCGTTGTGGGTGTTTATGTCTGAAATTACGCGGGCCCAGGTGCGAGTAGTTTCTGATGATACGTGCTCGCTGTACTTACTTTCATCGACAGCCGCCATCGCGTCGCGAAACTGGTTCATTACTTCGTCAAAGCGTCTGACATCAGCTTGCCAATGCTCCTCGATGTATTCGCCGGTGCTGAAGGTCTCGTTGTTTTCGTTGACATCATATTGATAATCCACGCCGTTGAATCGCTGTAAGTAAGCATTATTGTAATAGGTAAGATGTGACAGCGTTTCCCAAATGCAGTTGACCGAGTCGTCCGGTTTCCAACTTGCCTGCTCCACACCAAGTCCACTTATTGCATTGCGAATCGCAACGAACCAACTGTCTTCGTCGTAACATGCCGTATATTGTTCTAGTAAAATATCTTTGGTTAACATCACATCCCAGCCTCCGAATTAGCATATAACGATATCGGAATAAAATCGGCATATCGCGTAAAATCCTGATCGGTTGTGAAGATCGGCAACCCACGCCGGGCAGCCACGGCGCAAATTAGAAAATCAGTATTCGAGCCTTGTATGCCGTGTTTGCGACACTCGTTAAAGAAATAAGCCGCTTCTTCGTAGTCCTCGGTTCGCAATTCGATATCGGAAAATGCCCTTAATTTTTCTCTAAGCAATTCAAACTGAGCAACGATTTTTAGGCCGGAAAGCAACTCCTGACGAATTGGGCCGATGAGGCTTGCTCGTCCATCAAGAATTAACTCTTCAAGCTTATGCCTTGCCGGATGAGACGAGGCTGCTCGTCGAAGAGCAAGCGACCAAACGGAAGTATCGACCAGAACGTTCATTTTCGCAGACGCTGCTTCTTGTAATCATAAGCCGGATCAAAGTCGATCTTTCCAAACAGTTTGAGAATGGCTGATTGACGGCGTTTTTGAATATACTCCTCAAGAGCCTCTGTGACGGCCGCCTTTTTTGTTTTGTGGCCGCCGGCTTTTTTAGCCTGTTGTAGTAATCTATCTTCTATTGCAAGATTGGTCGCCATTGTGTAAAGTCTTACACATCGTAATGTGTAAGTCAAGAAATCCGGAGAAAACCTATGATGAATTCAATGTCTAAATTAGCCTTGTTGGTACTTGTCTTTTGTTCGACTGCATTTGCCCAAGTTACGGCGATAAAGGCCGGACGGTTGGTCGATACTGAGTCGGGCACTGTAAAAAATAATCAGGTATTGCTGGTCGAAAACGGAAAGATCAAATCCATCGGCGAGAACGTCAGTATTCCGTCGGGTGCGACGACTATTGATCTCTCAAAGTCAACGGTTTTGCCGGGATTGTTCGACATGCACACGCATCTTTGCATGGATGTGATCGAGCAGCGCGATCATGGGAATTATTATTTCACTTCGCTGCTTGATCCTGATTCGTATCGCGCGATCCAGGGCGTGGTGAATGCGAGGACGATGCTCGAGTCCGGTTTTACATCAGCGCGAGATGTTGGGAACGAAGGCAATTATGCGTGCGTCAGCGTCCGCCGGGCGATTCAGAAGGGCATGATCCCTGGGCCGACGTTTTACACAGCGGGCCGGATAATCGCGCCTTATGGTGGGCAATTTCAAATGCAGCCGGACAAGCAGAAACTCGGCGAGCCGGAATATTTCTATGCCGACACGCGCGACGAAATGGTCAAGGCCATCCGCGAGAATATCCACTACGGCGCCACGGTGATAAAGATCGTTGTGGACGACCAGCGATACATCTACTCAGTCGAAGACATAAAATTCATGATAGATGAAGCAGCTCGTGCCGGATTAAAACTTGCCGCGCATTGCTGGACACTTCCGGGAGCACGCAATGCGGCGTTGGCAGGTGTTGCTTCCATCGAGCATGGATTTGACATGACAGACGAAGTTCTGGAAATTGCAAAACGCAACAGCGTCGTTCTGGTCGGCACCGATTATCTCGCGCTGAGAACTAACGACAAAGCCCACAAACAATGGGTTGACCGCTTGCAAAGGGCATACAAGATCGGCGTCACGATGGCCTATGGCACCGACGTTATTGACCAACGCCCCGGCCAAACTCGCGGCACAGAGGCGATCATGGGAATTGATCCGTGGGTCGAGGCAGGAGTTCCGGCGCGTGAGATACTTAAGGCAATGACTATAAACGCGGCAAAACTGCTCGGTGTTGAAAAAGAACGTGGTTTACTCCGCGAAGGCCTCGCGGCAGATATTATCGCGGTGCCAGATAATCCGCTAGATAACATCACCACGCTTAAGAAGGTCTCGTTCGTGATGAAGGACGGCAAAGTGGTCAAGCGGTTCGAACCGTAGATCTAGGTCAGGGCCTTCAACTTTTTCACTACGTTCTCGACTGTAAAACCGTAATCGCGAAAAACATCTTCTGCGGGAGCCGACGCGCCGAAGCGGTCAACGCAAAGCGTGTCGCCTTTGTCGCCGACATATTTGTGCCAGCCTTGAGAAACTCCGGCCTCGATGGCAAGGCGGGCAGTGACCTTTGCGGGCAGGACATCTTGTTTGTATTTGTCCGTCTGAGCGTCGAAGAATTCCCAACACGGCATCGACACGACGCGCGTCGGCGTTCCCTCGGCGTTTAATTGCGCTCGTGCATCCATAGCGAGGCCGACCTCGGAACCGGTTGCTATAAGAATGAGTTTCGGTGTTGTCGCTTTACCTGATTTAGTCTCTGCTTCGGCAAGAATATACGCGCCTTTGTGCAAACCGCGCGCGTCGGTGTATTTTTTGCGATCGATAAGAGCGACTTTTTGGCGCGATAGAGAGAGAACCGTAGGTGCGTTTGTGCTTTTTAGCGCTGCGCGCCAGGCTTCGCGGGTTTCGTGAGCGTCGCAGGGGCGGATGACGGCGAGTTTCGGGATCGCCCGCATCGCGGCGAGATGCTCGACCGATTGGTGCGTCGGGCCGTCTTCGCCGAGGCCGATCGAGTCGTGTGTGAAAACAAAGATCGTCGGAATATGCGACAACGCCGCGAGCCGTATCGCCGGGCGGCAATAATCTGAAAACGTCTGAAACGTCCCGCCAAACGGTATCACGCCGCCGTAGAGCGCCATGCCGTTCATCGCCGCCGCCATCGCGTGTTCGCGGATGCCGTAGTGGACGTTGCGGTTCTCGTAACGGCCGGCTTGTATATCAGCCGACGAATTGATGTATGTGTTGTTTGATGGTTTAAGGTCAGCCGAACCCCCGATAAGCTGAGGAACAGCATCCGCAATTGCATTGATGACCTCGCCGCTGTAGGCACGCGTCGCGGCGGCGGTAACACCATCGAATTTTGGCAAGCTGTTTTCCCAACCCGCCGGCGGTGTTCCGGCGCAGATATGTTTGAAAGCATCGCCGAGTGCGGGATTTGCTTTTTCGTATTTCTTTACTAATGCATCCCAATCTTTTTCACGCTTTGCTCCAGTTTTCACCGCTTCGCGGAAACGCGAGAGAGCCTCTTTTGGTATGTAAAAAGACTTGTTTTCGGGCCAGCCGAGATTGCGTTTTGTTTCGCGGACAGCTTCATCGCCCGGCGCGTCGGAGTGCGCTTTGCTCGTGCCTTGCTTCGGCATTCCAAAACCGATGATCGTCTTCACGCGTAAAAGCGACGGTTTGTCCTTGACCTTTTGCGCGTCTTTGATCGCCGCTTCGATAGCTTTCAGATCGTTGCCGTCCTTGACATCGGAAACATGCCAACCGGCAGCGACAAAACGCTTTGTCCTGTCCTCGGTAAATGCGAGATCGGTCGAGCCGTCAATTGTGATTTGATTATCGTCGTAGAGATAGATCAGATTGCCAAGTTTTAAATGGCCTGCGAGCGAGGCGGCTTCGTAGCTGACGCCTTCCATCAGGTCGCCGTCCGAGCAGATGCAGTAAATGTAATTATCGACAACCGGGAAGCCGCGTTTATTAAATTTTGCGGCAAGATGAGCCTGTGCGATGCCCATGCCGACGCCGTTCGCAAACCCTTGTCCCAATGGCCCTGTCGTCACCTCGACTCCCGGCGTCAAAATATTCTCAGGATGTCCCGGCGTCTTTGAGTGAAGCTGGCGAAAGCGCTTTAACTCGTCCATCGACAGATCGTAACCTGTCAGATGCAGCAGCGAGTAGAGCAGCATCGAACCGTGCCCGCCCGACAGAATGAACCGGTCGCGGCCAAACCATTTTGGGTTTTTCGGATTGTGCCTGAGGAACTTTGTCCACAAAACATACGCCGCCGGCGCCATGCCAAGAGGCAATCCCGGATGCCCGGAATTTGCCTTTTGCACGGCATCAATTGAAAGCGTGCGGATCGTGTTAATACAAAGCTGATCAACACCGATTTTCCGTGTCGCACTAGCCTTAGGTTTCCGGGGCGTGACGGTTTCTTTTTTCATTGCGGCTGCTGTTTTCATAACTTTTTAACGTCCATTATAACCGCTCAGTGTTCGAGGGCAAAAAGCACAACTCCGCGAGACGAAGATTCGGGTGCGCTATTCATCGTTAACTCGCGGTCAATGGCGTCGGCGATGATCTGCGTCCATACTGGCGAATCTCGCAGAGCGCCGCCGGATCCAACTATTTCTTTGATCTTTGTAACCTTATTTAACTGGGCAAATATCTCGGCAAATCTATACGCAACAGATTCGAGAGCGGCTTGCAGGATGTCAACGGAATCGTGTGACGCGGTGAGGCCGATAATCGCGCCTTTGGTGGATTCGCTGTAGCCGGTGCTGCGTTCGCCGTGTAGGAACGGCAAAAATGTAAGGCCATGTTCGCCATGTTTTCGTTTTGCTATTTGTAACTCGGAGTCATTTGGCAGTTTGAGATTTTTTTTCAGCCAAGCGAAAAGATTGCCGCCGTCGGATAAGGCGCCGCCGATGATGACTCTTTTTCGATCTATGCGATAGCACCATAATCCTCCCGGAATCTTTTTTGGCGGCTCGCCCATGTAAGCGACACGCATTGCGCCTGATGTGCCGATCATCAACGCGGCCTTTTCTCGCGTGACACATCCGGCTCCTATATTATCGGCCGCACCGTCGCCGATAGCAGGAAACCACTTGGCATTTGCAAGCCTCGACCAGCGTTTTGCAAAGGTTTTGTTGAGAACAAATGTTTTGGAATCGTGGTCGGCGATCTGCGGTAAATTTGAGGGTTTGACTTTTAGAAAATTCAAAAGCTCTTGGTCCCACAGGCATTTCCTTATATCAAAAATGCCCGTCCCCGAAGCCATCGACACGCTCGTTACTTCTTCATTAAAAAGCCGCAAGGCAACATAATCGCTGAACGAAAGCCATCTCGTAGTTTTAGCAAAAACATCCGGCGATTCTTTCCGCAGCCAGAGCAATTTTGCCGGCCAGTAACTCGAATGAAACCGCGCGCCGGTGCGGTTGTGCGTCTCTGCTTCGTCAAATCTTTTTCTTAAACTTTCGGTATATTTTCCGCTCCGAGTATCGGCCCAGCCAAAGACTTTTGTCGTCGGCTTGTTGTTAGCATCAACGCCGACAAGACTGTGCCAGAAAGAACACGACGCGACGTAACTGATCTCACGTTTGAGTTTTGTTGATTTTTTAAGAACGCTGTCGATAGCAGAAACGACCTGCTTAAGTGCCACCTCAGCATCAATCTCAGAACCACCATCTGGCGTAACTTTTAGCGAGCGTTCGATCTTTGCAAAGGCGCGCGGAATTGCGTTCGCGCTACCGTCATACAGCGAAGCGCGGACGCTCGACGTGCCGATGTCGAGAGCTAAGATTAGGGTTTTATTCAAGATGTGAATTTCAACCTGAGAAGAAAAATACTAGCTGCGGGCTGCTAGCTTTCAGCTTCTGGCCAGAAGCTAGGGGCTGGCAGCTAGCAGCTAGAACAAAACCATATCAACCAATTATCTTCTTAAACCACCAACGAAGGCCGACAAAAAGAAAACGGTAATCTTTCATAAATTCGGGCGGCTTGCCTTCGAAATAGTGGCCGATGAATTGCAGGATCCAGCCGAGAACAAAAAACACAAGCGCATTTAGCCACATGCCGTCTTCGATAAACGAGACGGGAATTAACAGAAGCGATATTGCGATCATGGGTATGCCGAACGCGTGCATGAGTTTGTTCAACGGATGCTGATGACTCTCGGAGTATTCCTCGATCCATTCGTCCCATGTTCGTCCGCCCATCATACGGTTTTCTCCTGTTGTGCTTTCGTCGATTTTACAACAAATTTATTTTCGGTGCAGTATTTCGACTTGCAGATCGCCGCCGAGATCTTTGGTTTCTTTTAGATCGAAACCGGCGAGAAAATGTTGCGGCATAAACACGTCAGCAACATCAATAGTCAAAGGCACTTCTGTAACGATCCACTTTTCGATAACATCGGCAAATTCCGCGTAAGTTTTTGCACCGCCGATAATGAAAACATCGCGGTTCTGATATTTTGTGAGTTCGACGACCTCGTCAACGCTGCTGAGTTTCATAACGTCGGGCGGAGCGTCAACTTTTCCTGAGCGAGTGAGGACAATATTCAACCGATTAGGTAACGGCTTGCCGATCGAACGCCAGGTGTTTGCACCCATGACGACGACATTTCCGGTCGTCGTTTCTTTGAAAAATTTCATGTCGGCGCTGTAGTGCCACGGCAATTTGCCGTCTTTGCCGATGGCGTAATTTTTTGAGATTGCGACGATGCCTATGATCATAAGAAATTTTTAACGCAAAGATGCAAAGACCGCAAAGATAGATCTACAAAATTAGCCGTTTGTCGCCGGCTCGGCTCGTGATATGTTCGCGGTCAAAATATTCGAGCAAAGGAATCGCGTATTTGCGCGAAATTCCGGCGAGGTCCTTGAATTTAGGGACATCGATCAGCCGGTCATTAGTTTGTGCAGCAAATTGCTTTAGCTGCTCAGTCAATTCATCAACGACGTTTTTTGCAAAATAAAACTCTTCGGTAACTTTAACAAGTTCGCCGGAATCGAGAAATATCTGAAACAACTTTCGCGCGTTTTGCGGCGTAAGGTCAGTTCCTTTAATTGCTTCGCCGATCGCGTCTTCGAGTTTTGGCACTTCCAAACCTGCGGTTTTATATATGGCTTTAATTTTTTCGTTAAAAGCTGTTTCGACCGGTGAGAGTTTTCGTTCGTGAGAACCGAGTCGGATCGTTTCGCGATCAGCGACGATCTTCCCCGATGATTCCAATGAGTCAATAACTGCTTGAAAAATTTCAGGCGGCAGAAATGCAAACAGCTTTTCACGCAATGCTTCGCGAGACATTCCTTTTGCCAGCGGCTCTTTTTCGTGAAAATTTTTGATAGCCGTCTCAGCCGATCTAGACAGTCGCTCGAACTCGGCAGCGGAAACATAGCGTCCGTTCGCATTTAATATCGCGCCTGAAACTGAATTTGCATTGATCGCGTCAGTCAATAATTCTTTTTTCAATGCAGTGCGTGTCTGAATGTCGGCAAAACTCAAGCCGTGTGCTCCTGAGGCATTTACGATCAACCTCACCGTTTCGGCAATATCGCCCGACGCAGACAACAGGTCACGAAGAAATTGCCGGACAGTATCAAGCCCTTTGCGCCGATGCTTTGCGGCAAAAGCGTCTATCACGCTGCCGCCCGCGATCGTGGTTTGGGGAGAATAACTGCGAACAATAAATCTTTCGCTGGGAACAACCACAACAGGAGTTTCAAGTCGTATCTGCGCAAGATCTTTTTCACCGACTGCAATCTCGCCTTGCTCATTCAAGACTTGTATGCGGGCAAGGGCCTCTATCGTTCCGATGTGAACGCGAACACGCTGGCGCGAACGCATCGGTTTTGGCGCGTTTGGTAAAACTTCGATCTCGGCGTCAAAGATCTGCGTCGGCTGCAAAATATTTGGTTCGGCTAACACCATTCCGCGCGTTACTTTTGAATGGTCAACGCCGCCAAGATTTACCGCAACTCGCTGGCCGGCTCGGGCGATTTTTACTGTATGTCCGTGAGTCTGAAGCCCTCGAACACGAACCTTTATTGCATCGGGAAGCAAGTCCAATTCTGCGCCCTCAATGATCTCGCCTGACGCCAGTGTTCCCGTAACTACAGTCCCAAAACCTTTCATAGAAAAGCTGCGGTCTATTGGCATACGCGTGACGAGATCGTCCCGTCTTTGCCCAAGCCCGCGCGTAAGCAAGGGCGATAGTTGACCGCTTAAGTGTATCGCCCTTGCTAACGCGCGGGCCACGGCACTAAGGGCGTCCGTTAACGCAGGCATGCCTTCACCGGTTCGGGAACTTACGCCAACCACCGGCGCATTTTCGAGAAATGAGTTTGCTACAAGCTCGGCCGTGTCGAGTTTTGCCAGATCGAGAGTTTCTTCATCGACAAGATCGGTCTTTGTGAGAACGACAACGCCAGCATTTATTCCGAGAAGGCGGCAAATGTCAAAATGCTCGCGCGTTTGCGGCATTACGCCTTCGTCGGCGGCGATTACGAGCATCACAATGTCGATGCCGCTCGCACCGGCGAGCATGTTTTTGACAAACCGCTCGTGGCCGGGCACGTCAACAAAGCCAAAATGCACATCGTTGATCGTCATTTCGGCAAATCCGAGATCGACGGTTATGCCGCGCCGTTTTTCCTCAGGCAGACGATCGGCATCTATGCCCGTTAACGCCTTTATCAAAGCGGTTTTGCCATGATCGATATGTCCGGCAGTGCCGACGATGACTTCCATCTTTGTAGATATGCGGATCAGGAAATGTTAAATTCTTCCAGCTTGCGGTAAAGCGTTTTGCGGGCTATGTTCAAGAAGCGGGCCGCGCGCGATTTGTCGCCCTCTGTATAATCGAGAGTCGCCAGGATAACCTGTTTTTCGATCTCGTCCATTGCTGAGGGCAATTCGATCTCGATGCCGATGGCACGTCCCTCGCCGGCGGCGGCGGCGCGTTCCTGACGGGCGTGAGCAAAAGCTTCGGCGGCAGTGCGGCTGATGACTTCGGGCAGATCGTCAAGCTCTATCTGGCGTCCCGAAGCTATAATAACGGCCCGCTCGATTGCGTTCTCAAGCTCGCGGACATTCCCCGGCCAATCGTAATTTACCAGCGCCCGCATCGCTTCTTTTGAAATGCCGGAAACAAATCGCCCCGATTTTGTCTTATAGTCTTCGAGAAAATGAAAAACGAGCAGATGAATATCCTCGCTGTGTTCGCGCAGCGGCGGCAGCGAGATCGGGAAAACCGAAAGCCGGTAATATAGATCTTTTCTAAATGTGCCTTCCTCGACCGCTTTTTCGAGATCGATATTTGTCGCGGCAATCACGCGGACGTCGGTTTTTATGACCTGTTTGCCGCCGACGCGTGTCAATTCGCCGTCCTGCAATACGCGAAGAAGCCCGACCTGCGCCTGCAGCGACATCTCGCCTATCTCGTCCAAAAATAACGTGCCGCCGTTTGCCTCTTCAAACCGGCCTTGTCGTTGGGAACGGGCGTCAGTAAACGCGCCTTTTTCGTGGCCGAAAAGCTCGGATTCGAGCAGCGTTTCGGGAATTGCGCCGCAGTTAATTTTTACATAAGGCCGGTTTTCACGGCCCGAATTATAGTGAAGAAGATTGGCGATCAACTCCTTTCCGGTGCCCGATTCGCCGAGCACCAAAACGGTCGTGTTTGTGTCAGCGACATTCAGGCCAAGCTCGATCGCGCGGCGGATGGCCGGTGCCTGGCCGACGATCTCGCTCTGCTTTTGGTGTAATTCGCTCTTTAGCCGCATCACCTCGGTCGAAAGCTGATCGCGTTCGAGCGCGGTGCCGATCTGGTCGGCGATACCCTCGACCAATGCAGCGTTGTGATCTTCAAACTTGCTTTCTTTGCTCCAAACAAAACCTAAAAGCCCGAATGCTTTTCCTGCGACTTTCACGGGCGTGACCAAAGCAGAGTTGCCGCGAAGCTGCCTGTTAAAAAAGAGGCGAATGGCAAACGGCATCTGTGAATCAACCAGCCGCAGCGTTTTGCCGTCGCGCAACAGATCGCCGAGAACGGCAAACGTGTCTATCTCAACCGATTTGTTGTATTGCTCGATGATCTTAAACACCTTGCCCAGTTTGATTCCCTCAGCCGATTTGAATGATGCAAGCGAAATGCGTTTTCCGGTTTGATCGAGAACGCCAAGGGCACAGTAATCGGCTCCGACCAGCCTGATGGCGCGTTCCAAAACCAACTCCGAAACCTCTTTGAAATCCGAATGTGAATTGAGCGTATTTGCTATCTCAAGCAAGGCGGTCGTGCGGCGCGTTTCCTGTTCCTGAGCGACATACATGCTCGTGTATTGGTAGCCGACGGCTAGTTGGCGGGCGATTGATTCGAGAAACGCAACCTCTTCGTCCAGCCATACGCGCGCCTTGCGCGTATCGTGCAGACCCAAAAGGCCCATCACCCGTCCGTTCATAATGATGGGTATGATCAGGAGCGAGCGGGTTTCGAGAGCCTTTGCAAAAAATTTCAGCGTGTCGTCCTTAATCTTTGAAATGTCATTAAACCGAATAGGTTTTGACACGTCAAACCGCTCGGTCAGCTTTTCGGCGTCGAAGGGAATTTTTGTGCCCTGGCTTTTTGGAATGGACTTGTCGCGGCGCCACTCGTGGCTGATCACAAGCTCTTTGGGATCGGTCAATTGCAGCAGATCGCATCTGTCGGCATCGAGCATCCTGCCGATCTCGGACACCACGACGTTCAAAAACCGTTCGAGGTCGATATTTGTCGGCAGGTCGCGCGCCAGGCGGTCGATGATGCCCTCGCGCGCCTCATGCATTTTTATCTTGCGTTCCAATGAAAGTGCCGGTTCAGGCGTCATAGGATAAATGTGCTGGGTTAAAGCGCCAATGTCAAGTTGACACACCTAGTGTGTAAGGTGTGTATTTTTGCGCCACTTACATTCGGACTTCCTAATTCGACATATTGCCGGGCGGGTTTGACTCTTTTGGTTCGACTGCTTTTGGTTTTGTATTGGAACCCGAGGGTTTTGGTGCAGAATTTGAACTGGAGTTTGGGCTCATAGAGGAATTGGAATTCGTGTTCGCACTGCTGATATTTGCGTTTTTCGGTGCCACATAATTCAAACGCTGCCGGCCGGCCTCGGCATCATCGAGCAGATCAAGCGCGCGCGAGTTTGATTCATCGAGCGCGAGCGCTTTCTTGAGCGGTTCGATGGCTTCGCTGTATCTCGCAAGTTTTATCAGGATCGCGCCAAGCTCGGTCTGGTATTCCGTGTCGTCCGGCTTTAATTTTACAGCCTGTTTGAAGGCTTCTTCTGCTGAGTCATCTTTATTCAGCTTTGCATACGTGCGGGCAAGGTTGAAGTGAGCCACGTCATCATCGGAATTTGTCTTGAGCAGTTTTTTGTAAGCCTCGACCGCCTTTTCAAATGCTTTTTCCGAGTTTGGTTTTACGCGCCCTTCTTTTGTGTTTGTAGCTGTTTCGGTGACTTCACCCGAACGCGCCATCTGCATTTCGAGCAGCGAATAGGCGATGCCCAATTGGAACCACGCGTCGGCGAGATCGGGGTCGAGTTCAACCGCACGTTTGAAGGCGGCGATGGCCATTTGCGTGTCGTTTTCATCGAGCAGCCGAGTGCCCTCGGCGAGCGCGGCTTTTGCGTCGGTAATGTGTGCGAATGGCGATTCGACGGCGACATTGGCATTTGCGTCCGTTGAATTTGCTTCATTTCGAGTGCACGACGAGCAAGCGCTCATCAGCGACACGAACACAACAAATATAAGAACGCGTTTCATAGTTCTAACCCGGCGGAAAGACAAACGGCCGTCCGGCGAGCAAATGCACATGCAGATGAAAAACCGTCTGCCCACCGTCGGCATTGGTGTTGATTACAAGGCGATAACCGTTGTCAGCAAATCCTTTGTGGCGGGCAATGTTGGCCGCGGTCAGCAGCAAATGCCCGAGCATTTCCATGTGCTCATTTTTAGCCTCATCGAGCGAATCAAAATGAAAACGCGGAATTATGAGAAGGTGCGTTGGCGCCTGCGGGCTGAGGTCGTTAAACGCAAGGCAAATATCATCCTCATAAACTCGCGCCGCCGGAATCTCGCCACTAGCGATCTTGCAAAAAATACAGTCTTCCATGCCCATACGAATGAGATAATTAAAACACAAATCCCTACAATTTCGGAATAGGCAAATCGCGCGAGGAATTTTCAAGATGCAATTTTAGTGAAGTTATCTGTCTCACTATTGGACTAGGGACAACCTTGGATAAAAGATTGGGATAGCGAAAGACATTCATTTTGGCGTCAAAAATGATAAAATTGATCGAATCATTCATTTAACAATATGAAAAAAATTACCATTATTTTTGCATTGCTTTTTGTTTTTCCGCTCTTTGTTTACAGCCAGACGCTTGATGAAAAGCTGAAGGAGATTGACGATTACGCAAACTCGGTTATGACGACCTGGAAAGGGCCGGGCATGGCGATCGCGGTCGTCAAAGACGACAAGGTCGTTATGGCAAAGGGCTACGGCGTGCGGGAACTCGGCAAGCCGGAAAAGGTGGACGAAAACACGCTCTTTGCCATTGCGTCGAATACAAAGGCATTTACGACGGCGAGTCTTGCGATCCTTGTGGATGAGAAAAAGATCGCCTGGAACGACAAAGTTTCAAAATATCTGCCCGATTTTCAGATGTATGACCCGTGGGTCACAAACGAACTGACGATCCGCGACATCGTCAGCCACCGCGTCGGGCTTGACACATTTAGCGGCGATCTGCTGTGGTATGACACGACGTATTCCACGGACGAGATGCTGCGGCGCGTGCGTTTTCTCAAGCCGGTTTCGAGCTTTCGCAGCCGTTATGGTTATCAAAACCTGATGTATGTCGCGGCGGGGCGCATCATTGAAAAGGTTTCGGGCAAGCCGTGGGCCGCGTTTGTGAGAGAGCGAATTTTGACGCCGCTTGGCATGAATCGAACAACGACCAGCGTCCGCAGTATGAAGGATAATTTTGCGATGCCGCACAATGAATCCGGTGGCGGCAAGCTGCGCTCTTTGCCGGTTGGCTTTCTCGACGACGCGATCGGCCTTGCCGGCCTGAACTCGTCGGTGGCAGATCTATCGAAATGGATAAGACTGCAATTAGGGCGGGGAACGTTTGAAGGCAAGAAAATATTTAGCACTGATCGTTCATGGGAAATGTGGTCGCCGAACACGCTGCAGCCAATCTCAGAAGCTGCTGCAAAGAACAACCCGACGCGGCATTTCAGCGCCTACGCAATGGGCTGGGGATTATACGATTATCACGGCCGCAAGATCATAAATCACAGCGGCGGACTCGACGGAATGCTGTCATTTACCGTCCTCATACCGGAGGAAAATGTCGGCTTCGTCGTCCTGACAAATAACGAATCGCCGTCGTTCCGCATAATGATGGCGAAGATACGCGACGTTTTTGTAAACGCCCCAAAACGCGATTGGAACGAGGAAGCAAGAACGCAGGACGCAAAAGGCAAGACAGACGAAAGCGCCGAAGCTAAAAAAATTGACGCCGCACGAGCACAGAATACGAAACCGACGCTCGCGCTGGGCAATTACGCGGGCACTTATACGAGCCAGATGTATGGCGATGTCACAATTGCCGAAGAAAAAGGCAAACTCGTCATGCGGCTCGGCCCGGCGCCGAACTTCGTTGCCGACCTGACACACTGGCACTACGACACGTTTCAAATTCGCTGGCGGCCAAGTGTCAATTACAATTTTCCGCGCGGCTTTGTAACGTTTACACTCGATAAAGACGGAAAGACCGATCAGCTCAAGATCGACCAGCCGAACAATGATTTTTGGTTTTATGAGCTTGAATTAAAACGCACTAATTAACCTATATTTTTGATATAATTTTGAGCAGCATGAACATAAAGGTGATTATTGAAAATGGCGATGACGGATATTTTGTCGCGCGCGTGCCGGCGTTGAAAGGGTGCTGGTCTCAAGGGAAAAACAAAGAGCAGGCCTTGACTAACATCAGAGAGGCTATTGATCTTTACCTTGGGCCTGAAATAAATGCTTTCAATTCGACAATATTGCACTGAGTGTGTCAAAATTTCATATTCTATTAACAGTATAATTTTTAGGAGAGCAAAGATTTAATGTCAGAAGAATCAGTCCAGCCGGCGGAGAGCGCCGTTGAAGAAGTAAAGGAACCGGCCGCAGAAGCCGTAGCCGCCCCGGAAGCGCCAAAAGAGCCGATTGCTGAAGAGCCGGTTCCGCATGAAGACGTTTCGTATCAGGCGGTCGAAAAAGAGGGAAGCGTAACGGCGATATGGGAAATGCAGGGGCAAAAACACCTGCGAACCATTGACCCGCGTTCCATCGAGGGCAAGCAGATCCTCGCACTTTTCGAAACAGCCGGTTAGAAGAATTTAACCGCGAAACACGCGAAAGACACGAAAAATTGATTCGTGGTCTTTCAGTGTAATTCGGGCCATAACGCCAAGATTGGATGATCGCGGATCAATAGATTTTTTCCTTCAAACTCATTTACAGCGACAATTCCTAAACCAGCTGATGTCAAAAAAATCGCGTCGGCGGAATTCAGTTCATCCTTCGTCAGTTCAACCTCACGGCAAGCCAGATTTTCCATCACAAACTCCCGCGTCGTTCCGGGCAGGCAACCGGTTTTGAGGCTCGGCGTGTATAGAATTTTGTCTTTAAGCCAAAAGACATTCGCCATTGTCGCCGAGGTGACTTTGCCGCGTTCATTGACCTGTATCGCCTCATCAAAACCAAGCGCCTTTGCCTCGTCCAAAGCTAAAATCTTGTCGAGATAATTACACGACTTAATCCCTGTAAGCGGCGAACGCGAATTAATAATATATGGCGACACCGTCAGCCGGAAATTTTCAGGGATCGGTCGCAAAGCGCCTATTAAGAACGACAGGCCGGTTTGTTCCTCGTCGCCATACGGCCAAAGTTCACTCGATGAATCATCGGTAAAGGTAATCCGCGCTCTTCCGTCTGAAATACCCTCGGTCGCTATGGCTTCTTTGAGTTGCTGTCTGGTGTCATCTTCCCGAAATTTGGCGAGGTTGACACCAACTGTCTTTGCATTATTAAGCAAACGACGCCAGTGTTTTTCCCATAAGAACGGCTCGCCATTCATTACTCGAATCGTCGAAAAAACTCCGCAGCCGTAGAGAATTGATCTGCTGTTATTGTGCATCAGTCTTCCCGCAGATTCAGGCTCAAAACGGCTTCTTCATCCGGCGGAGCAGCTCCGTAGAAAATTGACTTGATCAATAAGCCGGCAAAAAGTATAGTTGGTAAAAAATGTACTGCCACGTTAAAAATGACGCCTTTCACTCCGTATTGAGTCATTTTTTGGAAATCGGTCGGTTTGCCGTCAGGCAGCTCTTGAATCCAGCCAAGAATTACAACTGAGCTGGCAATCAGGTTAAAACCGATCAACGTCCCGAAGATCATTTTAGTTGCCCGTCTTCTTAAATCAACTGCCAATATCGCCATCAGTGGAAAGTAGAGTCCGATAAATTCAACAGTTAGAAACAGGATGAACCAAATGAAATTGCCGTGTCCGCCGCCGGTCGCAAGCATTGTGAAAAATCCATAAACGAAAGCATACAACAGCCCTATCGCACCCCAGATGATCTGTTTCTTGGTTTTAGACATCAAATCTTAGTGACCTATTACATCTGCGTCTTGCTTCTCTTATTGATCGTTTTATTTTGGCAAAATTCCGTGACAAGTTGGGTGAACAATTCGCTCTTTTCCTCGGGCGGGACGTGGCCGCAATCTTTTAGGACGACGAGGCGCGAATTGGGCATTTTACCGTGAAGTTTGTAGCCGCCTTTGATCGGAATGACGGTGTCCTGTTCGCCCCAGATAATTAAAGTAGGTTGATCTATTAGATGAGCGTCCTGCTCGATGCGCGTTGCGTTCCAGTTTCGAGATGTGGCGAGCAGACTGTGATGGCCTTCGGCAGAGTTTAGCGGTCGGCGGATCGCTGCCATTCGTTCTTCTGTGACCAAATGGTGATTTGCTTGTGCAATTGTGCCGCGCATTCTGTGTCGAAGGAAAAATTTTGAGTCGGCAATAAATGGCGTTATAATTTCGCCAATTCCGCGAACAGACGCAAGCCTGAGCAGCGGATGATTTTTCGGCTCGTCGTTTGTTACCGGATCGACAAGCACCAGTTTCTCAACAGCTTCCGAATAATCTAGCGCGATATTTAAAGCAACAGCGCCGCCGTATGAGTTACCGACGATTACAGCCCTGCCGATGCCGAGACGGTTCATAAAACGCGAGATCATGCGGGCCTGCGACTGTATCGAATAGTCGAACCACGACGGCTTTTCCGAATAACCAAAGCCAAGCAGGTCAACAGCGATTACCCGAAAACCTGCATCGGCCAACATCGGAGCCACCGTCTTCCAGACATAAACCGAAGCCGTATAGCCATGAATTAAGATCATCGGCGGATTGGCAGCGTCGCCAAATTCCTGATAATGGACGCTCGCGCCATCGACGTTAACAAAACGCGAAAATTCCGAATGCGGAACGTCGTCTGCGACATCTTCCCAATTGACAGTTTTGGCGCGCGTCAGCATTTTTACAGCGACCGCACCTGCAACCGCTCCGCCAAATGCCAATGCCAGATTTCGATTTTTCATGTGCTTTCGCTCAAACAATTTTATACCAAAACAACCTTTGGTTGAATTGATTTTTCCAAATCGTTGTAAAATCCAACAGCAAGCAGATTTCCGATATTATCATGCATTTGAACAGCGTCGTTGTTCTTGAAGTCAGACTCGGCAATCCGTGTCGAAAGGCCGTTTTTGGTTTTCTCGACACGGTCGTCTGGCAACGTAAATATCGGCAAATGAGAGATCGCTTCGTTCATAGCGACCAACTTTTTTTGCGGTTCGTCAAGAACTTCCAATTGTTCAAGCGTTAGGCTTTGCCCGATTGTGAATTTTCCTGCTCTTGCCCGACACAATTCGGCAAGATGCGCGCCCGTTCCGATCTTTCGACCAATATCTTCCGCAAGTGTGCGAATGTATGTTCCGGCAGAACACTCAACACGGATTCTAATTTCAGATTTCAAATTTGAAATTTGAAATTTATCGGCTAACTCCAATTTATGAATCACAACATTTATTTTTTCTCGCTCAATCGTTTCGCCTTTTCGCGCGTGCTCATATAATTTTTTTCCGGCAATCTTTTTTGCCGAATACATAGGCGGCAATTGCTCAATCTCGCCGCGAAACCCGGCAAGAATTTTGTTCCAATCGGTTGATGCAAGCATCGTCGATACTTCTTCACTCCGCACTCCGCACTCCGCAATCCGCAATCCGGTAACGTCGCCGGTGTCTGTTTCAAAACCAAATCTAACGAGAGCCTCATATTCCTTTTCGTCTTTATCGAGAAACTGGGCCAGCCGCGTAGCTTGGCCGACCAATATAACCATAACGCCCGTCGCAAATGGGTCGAGTGTTCCCGTGTGGCCGACGCGTTTTGTTTGCAAAATGCGGCGCACCCGCGACACGACATCGTGCGACGTGATGCCGGCGGGTTTGTTGATGATGAGAATGCCATTCACAACCTCAATACTAGAGCATGCACAAGCCCGCACGTTAGTAAGGGCGATACACTTACCTAGTATGTTACGCCCTTGCTAACGCGCGGGCTTGTGCATCAGAATGTGCAGTGATGTGGCGAAAGCGTTATAAGAAGATCGAAGAAACAGATCGCGTCGTAAAAGATATTGAGCGTTCACGCGAACGGACAATGAACCGCGCCGTCCAGCTGCTTGCCGCAAAACCGCGCTCGGTCGGAGAACTTCGCGACCGTCTCCTCGAAAAACTCTGGACTGACGAAGCGATCGTTGATGCCGTTATTGAGAAGCTGAAAGAATACAAATATCTCGATGACGAACAATACGCGCACGACCTCGCCATTTCAAAGCTGCGGCAAAAACCGCAGGGCAAAAGGCGTTTGCAGCAAACAATGTCGCAGAAAAAGCTCGACAAAGATCTCGTCGAAACAGCAATAACCGAGGCATTTGAAAAGCTGCCTGAAGATGAACTTATTGATCAAGCAATTGCCAAACGCCTGAGATTGAAGGGCAAGCCGGAAAATCGAGAGGAAACAAAAAAATTCTACGACCATTTGCTGCGACAGGGTTTCGACTTTGACCTAGTTCGTGAAAAAATGTCCTCGCTTGCCAAACGTGAACTTGAACAAGACTGTTATGACTAGGTTTTTCAATCATAAAAGATAACCACCGCATTTTTTCCTCACTAAAAAATTTTTTGAATCTAA
>JAYVFJ010000321.1:0-11360 GCA_043773225.1 Chloracidobacterium sp. | reverse complement strand
GTTCCGATACCCCGCCGCCTCACTCTCCGCCTTAGTTGTCCCTGTGAATACAACAAGACACGCGCATTCGGAACCCGCTTCCACAAAACATAGAAAAGGCCCGAAAATAATTTCGAGCCTTCTAAATTTGCAGCAGAAAGGGCGTTCCTGAAAACGTCTAAGCTGAGAACGACGTTCCGCAGCCGCAGCCGCCGGTCGCGTTGGGATTCTCGAACGTAAAGCCCGAACCCATCATGTTTGTCGTGTGGTCGATGGTGATGCCGTTGAGATACTGTGCCGAAAACATATCTACAAAAAGCCTGATACCGTCTTTGTCCATCACAAAATCGCCCATTTTCGACTCTTCTTCGATATTAAGGCTGTATTGAAAACCCGAACACCCGCCCGGAACAACGCGAACTCGAAGCCCCGACGTTTCCGGCAAGTCTTCCTCGCTGGTCATAAACTTCTTGATCTCGACGATAGCCGAGTCAGTGACGATCAATTCGACGCTCGGTGCTGCAACTGCTGACATATAAATAAAGCTCCTTTCAAAAAATAAGACCCGCAAAAGCGAATCCTTACGTTAATGTAAATATTAACTCCATCTAGTCAAAAATACAAGTCCCATGGAAACTCACCAACCCGCTCATAGTATTCGTACTCCCCTGTCATAACAACATAAGCGGCATACAGCAAGATCGCATTAATACCACCACTTCCGGACGCGACAAGCCAGAGCTTCCATGTAAGCAACGATTCGCTATCCCGGCCATAGCTCTGCATTATCGGGCCATCAACGGAACTAAAACTGCGTTCGGGGAACCAAATGCGAAGCAGCGAGTAAACTCCTATTATAGTAAAACCACCTACAGGAAGGAGAAGCAGCATGCCGCCTTTAGAGAAGATAAAACTGAAAGCCAGCACAAGTCTGGAAACTGCTGACGGAATTAAAAATACGGGCAGCCAAGAGATCAAATTAATGACGATCGTTAATACAAATATCCGATTTAGCAAATAAGGATGATTCTGATTTTCTGCGAGAGAGTTTAGGTAATCGTGCCCAATATCATCAAGTCTTCCGTCATCAAGCAGGACAGCAGATATTTTTCCAGCCTTCGTATCGCCAAATTTTGTACGATCAATCTTCTTGGCTACTTTTCTTCCAAGGTACTCGCGGATCATGCACTACTCCGTGTAAGTATAGTAAGTTCCGGCTTCATCGCCTCTATGGAAACGTGACGTGCGACCTCTTCTGCGACTTTGCGGAACGCTGCGGCCTGAGGTGAGTCTGGTGCGGAAACGACGACCGGTACGCCGCTGTCGCCGCCTTCGCGGACTTCCATTCCGAGCGGGACTTCGCCGAGGAGGTTGAGACCGTATTCGTCGCAGAGTTTTTGACCGCCGCCTTTGCCGAAGATCTCGTATTTGTTGCCTGTGTCTGGAGCGATGAAATATGACATGTTCTCGATCACGCCGAGAACCGGAACATTGACTTGTTCGAACATTTTTACGGCACGCCGCACATCGGAAAGCGAAACTTCCTGCGGCGTCGTCACAAGCACCGCTCCCTGCACCGGAACAAGTTGTGCAAGCGATAACTGCACGTCACCAGTTCCCGGCGGCATGTCAACGATCAGGTAATCCAGCTCGCCCCAATTCACATCAGACAGGAATTGCCGCACGACACCATGCAGCATCGGGCCGCGAAGTATCATCGGCTTATCGGGCGGCACGAGCACGGCCATCGAGATCATCTTGACGCCGTGAGCCTTTATCGGCATAAGTTTGCCGTCCACGACATCGGGCTGGCCGTAGCCGGTGCCGAGCATCATCGGGACGTTCGGGCCGTAAACGTCGGCGTCCATAATGCCGACCTTTGCACCGTCAATAGCGAGAGCGACGGCGAGATTGACGGCTACTGTCGATTTGCCGACGCCGCCTTTGCCGGAGGAGACGGCGACGATGTTCTTGACGCCTTCGATAGCGATGTTGTTTGCGATGCCACGGCCTTGCGGAACTTCGGCGTCCATCGTGACTTTTACACTGGTAACACCTTCGAGACCGCTGACTATTTCGTTCGCCTGCGATTCCATCTGCTCTTTCACCGGACACGCCGGCGTCGTCAACATTATCTTGAACGACACATCACCACCCGAGACCTCAAGGTTATGAATAAACCCAAGCGTAACAATATCCTTTTTTAGATCGGGGTCGATGATCTGTTTGAGAGATTCCAATACAACTGCTTCTGATATTTGACTCATTATGTAAATAGGTGCCTGACGTAATAAAGTAAAACTGTATTGTAGCAAAGATGAACCAAGACCTCGAAAACGATTACAACCGCATCCGCTCCGGTGGCTCCGGTTTTTACGAACAAAAGCGCGGGCTGATCGCAGTTTCGGGAAAAGAAGCAGTTCAGTTTCTCGACGGCTTGATCACAAATAATGTCAAAAAGCTCGGCGACGGTGAGCAGATGACGGCGGCGTTTCCCAATGCTCAGGGGCGACTTCTCGCGGTTGTGAGAGTGCTGCACGACGGCGACCGTTTTCTGTTCGAGACCGACGGAGCGACACGCGAGAAGGTTTTTCAGAATCTGTTCAGATTTACATTTGCCGGAGATTTTTTTGTAGAGGACTTGTCGGAACAGTATCGCTATTTTGAGATATTCAAGTCAGAACCGCTTGCGTTAGCGGGCAGCATGAGGTTTGTGAATAAAACTTCGTCGGGGTATTTTCTCCATCGAAGCGAATCGCTGCCACGGGATTTCATTGAGATTTCTGACGAAGTTTACGAAACCCTCCGCATCGAAAACGGCACCCCAAAATACGGCGTCGATATTGACGAGACGACGATTGTTCCCGAACTCGGTATCGAGGATATGATCTCGTATAACAAAGGCTGCTACATCGGCCAGGAGATCATAGCCCGAATACACTTTCGCGGGCATGTAGCGAAACAACTAACTGGATTGATGTCAGAACCGGGAGCGATAGCGACTGGGTTTTTACCCGGAACAGAACTAACCACCGCCGACGGTAAGAATGCCGGACGCATAACGTCAACTACCCATTCACCTAAACTCGATAAAACGATCGCTCTCGCCTACGTCCGTTATGAACACCTCGACGCCGGAACAAACCTCATGGCCGACAAAACAAATGTGATCGTCACTGATTTGCCGTTCGTAAGTTAAGATGAATACCGCTCAAATGAATATGGAACAACCCGACATCGATCTGCCAAACGCAAAGCTCGCTTACACAATTATCCAATCGCTCCTCGACGGCCACGAAGCCCTAAGCGATCTGCTTGTCGTCATGTCTCATGCTCTCGACGAAGATGTTCTCAAAGCGTTGACCAACACAAACGAATGGGAAAAATATCTCGAATCCAAACGTGCGCTTGAGGCCACTAACGTGCAGATCGATGAGTTTACGGCAATGCTGAAATCGCTTGAGGAGAAATGAATACTAGCTGCCTGCCGCTAGAATTAATTAGGATGCTCGACTTAATAATCATTGGAGCCGGACCGGCCGGAATCGCCGCCGCTTACGAAGCAAAAAAAGCAGGACTCGATTATCTTGTAATCGAGAAAGGTTTGATTGGCAACACGATCTACGGCTACCCGGTCGGCCTGACGGTTTTTTCGACGACGGATGAGCTTGAGTTTGTCCCCGGCGATCTAAAACCCGCGCGCGAAAAGCCGACCCGCGAAGAACTGCTTTCGTATTATGTCCGGTTTGTTCTCGAACACGAACTGAATATTCATACGGAAGAAGAAGTCTTGAGAGTGCGGAGTGCGGAGTCGGGAGTGTCAGAACCGGGAGCGATAGCGACTGGTTTCCTGGTCACAACGAACACGGGAGAGTATGAAACGTCCAACATTCTCTTCGCAATTGGCGCGATGGACTTTCCGCGAAAGCTGAATGTGCCGGGCGAAGACCTGCCAAAGGTTTATGACACTTTTCGTGAGACATATCCGTGGGTAAAGAAAAAGGCTTTGATAGTTGGCGGCGGCAATTCGGCGGGCGAGGCGGCATTGTTTCTTGCACAGGAAGGTGCCGAAACGACGCTTGCGATCTTTCGAGATGATTGGGAGAGCACTGACCCAAAGCAGGGCTGCATTAAGTATTGGGTAAAAGAGCCGCTTGAGAATGAGCTAAAAGAACATTGCCTCAACCTCTTTTTTCTCGGAAAGGTGATCGAGATACGCGAGAAGGAAGTCGAACTCGAGAGCGAGAATGGCGACCGCGTCAAGCTTGCTAACGATGTCGTTTTTGTGCTCATCGGTTCAGACGCCGATCTGACGATGCTGAAATCACTCGGCATTGAAACGGAAGACAGTAAATACGGCGACGTTCCTGTTTATGATCCCGCAACTTTCGAGACAAATGTCCCTGGAATTTATGTTGCCGGACATTTCACGCAGCAGCGGCATATCAAAGGAGCTATTGATGCCGCCGGCTCCGCTGTTGCCGCTGTCAGAATCAAGTAAATACAGCCTCTTTCCGTTAATTAAGGAGACAAACCTCTGTTGAGTCTTCTATTCACAATTGACGATTTACGATTTACAAGACTGTGATATACTTTTCACACAGCAAAATCTAGGGATGTCACCGTGGATTACTTGCTTCATAAAAGCGAAAACCAATTGATGACTGCGACGGAAAACGCGAACAATGCCGCTGTTAAGTGGGCGTGTCGGATGGCGCGCTTTCTGGGCGGCTTTGTCTTTATCGCCGGCCTCACGGCGTTTCTCGGCTGGGCGTTGAATGTTCAGCGCCTCGCCGACTGGAACGGCGACGGCATCACGATCCAGCCGAACAACACAGTTCTGATGATGCTCGCGGGCATCGCTGTCATGCTAATAGCATGGGGCAGACAGAGAGCCGGAGCGATCATTGGCGTTGTGGCCGGCGCGATCGGTTTTGCAACCTTTTCACAATATCTGCACGGGGTTGATCTCGGCATCGACCAGCTTTTGCTCTTCGGCCGCGACTGGGGAGCAAAAGGCACGGTCGTGCACGGCAGGATGGGGCCGCCCGCGTCTTTCTCGTGGACACTTTTGCTGTGCGGCTTTCTCCTTTTGCTCGGCAGCGGCCGCGAGCGAAGGTTTGTTCCGGCATTTGCCTTCACGGTTCTCCTCATCGCCATGGTTTCCTTTGTCGGTTATATGATGGGTGCCGACTCGCTCTACGCGCTCCCGCGGCTGACCGTCATCGCCTGGCAGACGTCCGTCATGTTCATAGCCGTCGCCGTCGGCCTACTCGCCGCACTCAACGACCTGCGTCCCATCAGCTTCGTCGTCGAAGACTCGGTCACCGGAATGCTGTTGCGGCGGCTCATTCTCCCGCTCGTCGTTATCCCGCTCTCGCTTGGAGCCTTTCGCGTAGCCGGGCAGCAAGCCGGTTTTTACGACACCGCAATGGGCACCGCCCTGCTGATCATCGTCCTGATCGGCGTTTTTCTCCTCGTGATGTTCATCATCGCCGCCAACGCCTCGCAGTTTGAAGCCGGCAAGCTCGAGGCAGAAAAAGCAGTGCAGGCCGCCGCCGCCGAGCTTGCCGAGCTAAACATCGACCTCGAAGACCGCGTCAAAGCGAGAACCGAAGCCTTGAGCGACGCAAATATCGCTCTGAGCGAGGAGATGCACGGACGAATCGCGGCTGAAAAGGAACGCATTGCGGTGCTTGGCCGCATGTTAACTGCACAGGAGGACGAGCGGCGGCGCATCGCGGCGGAGCTTCACGACCAATTGGGCCAGCATATGACCGCAATCCGTTTGCGGCTCAATGCGCTTAACGCTGAGGCAGGCAAGGCTGACGGCGACAGGCTGTCGGAATCGATCCGGAAGATCATAGATATAGCCGTGGAATTGGACATGGACCTCGACGGCATCACGGCCTCGCTTCGCCCGCGGTCACTCGATACTCTCGGGCTCAGCGACGCTCTCGCTCAATACGTGGCGAAGTGGCAGCAGCAGAGCGGCATTCTGGCGGAGTTTCACGCGAACGGTTACCGCGAAGGCACGCTTGGCCCCGATGGCGAAACAGCCCTTTTCCGCATAACGCAGGAAGCTCTGAATAATTGCGCCAAGCACTCTGTAGCCGGATTGGTTAACGTGCTGCTCGGCTGCCGAGATACCAGCGTCACGCTGGTAATTGAGGACGACGGCAAAGGCTTTGACCCCGAAAAGATGCTAATCGGCGACGGGCTCGGCCTGACCAGCATGCGTGAACGCTGCGAGATGGCCGGCGGGGAATTTGCCGTTGAATCGGAACGCGATAACGGCACAACCATTCTCATCACCATACCGGTGACAAAAAATAAACAAGCTGCAAAAACCGAAGCCTAGATTTCGTTTTATGTTATCGCCGACGCATATGGCACGACGTAAATTACAACCGCAATGTAATGCAAAATGCTGCCCGCGAGGATGAACACGTGAAAGATGGCATGGTTATGCGGAATGCGGTTCCACGCAAAAAAGATTACGCCGAGAGTATAAGCCACGCCGCCTGCCACGATCAAAGAGATCGCCGTTGAGCCAAGAGCAGCAAGCAGCGGCTGGATCGCAACGACGCCGATCCAACCCATCACAAGATACGAAACGACGGAAACGGCAGGCCAACGGTCGCGCATTAACAGCTTTGCTACAATCCCTACTAGGGCAAATGCCCAAATAGCGATCAATAAATTCTGCCCGAACGAGCCATTGATGATTATCAATCCAAACGGCGTATAGCTTCCGGCGATCAATAGATAAATGCCGCAATGATCCGCGATCTGGAGTTTCTTTTTGAGCACAGGCGAAGTCACGCTGTGATAGATCGTAGATGCCGCGTAGAGAATTACCAACGACATGCCGTAAACAACACATCCCGTGATCGACAGGGCATCGCCTCGAAGACCTGCCAGCACGACGAGCACAACAAAACCGATAACGCTAAGCAAAAAGCCAAATCCGTGCGTGATCGTGTTCGCAAGTTCCTCGACGGTCAGTAATCTCAGATGATCTCTTATCACGGCAGTAATGTTATCAAAATAGAATTGCGCACACCCGCGCGTGTGCAAGGGCGATACACTCAACGTGCCGCTATCGCCGTTGCTTACGCGCGGGCTTGTGCTTTAGAACTCCGATTCCGACGTTGAGCGGTGGCGGCGTGCGACGCCCGAGGCATAGGCCGCTTCCTCGACCCTTGCGGCGACGGCTTCGGCAACGCGGCGGTCGAAAACTGACGGGATGATGTAGTCGGGATGCAATTCCTCATCCGTAATTATCTCTGCAATGGCGTTTGCGGCGGCGAGCTTCATTATTCCGTCTATGCTGCGTGCCCGACAATTTAGCGCTCCGCGAAAGATGCCGGGGAAGCACAGGACATTGTTTATCTGGTTTGGATAATCAGAACGTCCGGTCGCCATTACGGCGACGTGTCCGGTGGCGTCCTCGGGCATGATCTCGGGAATCGGATTTGCCATCGCAAAAACGATCGGGTCTTTTGCCATGTTTTTTAGATCAGCGACATTGATCGCCGCCGGAGCGGACAAGCCAAAGAAAACGTCGGCTCCTTTGATGACCTCATGCACGCTGCCCGTTTGTCCGTCGGGATTTGTGTTGCGTGCATACCAATCCTTGACCCAGTTCATGTTCTCTTTGCGGCCCTTATAGATCGCACCGGTCGTGTCGCAGCCGATGATATTTTTGACACCGGCGGCCATAACGATCTTTGAGCAGGCGACACCCGCGGCACCGATGCCGTTGACGACTAGCTTGATGTCCTCCATCTTTTTGTCAACGATCTTGAGAGCGTTTATCAGGGCGGCGAGCACGACAACGGCCGTTCCGTGCTGATCGTCGTGAAAGACCGGGATGTTGAGCTCCTCTTTCAACCGTTCTTCGATCTCAAAACATCGCGGTGCCGAGATGTCTTCGAGATTGATGCCACCAAAGGCCACCGAAATGTTCTTGATCGTCTGCACGATCTCGTGCGGGTCTTTTGTGTTGAGGCAGATCGGGAACGCATCAACGCCGCCAAATTCTTTGAACAACTGACACTTGCCTTCCATCACGGGCATCGCCGCCGCCGGGCCGATGTCGCCGAGGCCTAAAACAGCCGTGCCGTCCGAAACGACCGCAACGGTGTTTTTCTTGATCGTCAGTGTAAAACGCTTTTCCGGATCACGGGCAATCGCCTCGCAGATGCGTGCGACGCCGGGCGTGTATGCCATCGAAAGATCGCTCCGGGTTTTGAGCGGTATCTTTGAGACAACCTCGATCTTGCCGCCGAGGTGGATCAAAAATGTCCTGTCAGACACGTTCGTAACTTCAACGCCGTCTATCGCGCTTACCGAACGGACAATTTCCTTATCCTGCGTTTCGCTCGCCGCATTAACGGTGATGTCCCGGATCAAAAAATCCTTGCCGACACTGACAATGTCTATGCCCTCAATATCGCCTCCGGCCATGCCGATTGCAGTAGTTATTTCGCCCAGCTTGCCCGGTTGGTTTTGTATCCTGACGCGAAGTGTAAGGCTGTAACTGGCGTTTGGAGTTGGTTTGTTCGTCATAAAAATCAATTACGAATAACAATCACGATCGTAATTTGTAATTTGAAATTCGTAATTACTGCTAGAAAAAGTATGACGAAAAACACAGGTGAGGGCAAATTGAACATTGCTGTCCCAACTGTTCCACGTGTCCCGTTCAAAATGTAAACCTATTTCAGGACAAGACATGTTCCATGTGTTCGACGCGTTCCAAACGTTCCAAGTGTTCGACGCGTTCCACGTGTTCCAAACCTTTTTCCGTTCCACCGCTGTTCCACACCCTGGTGGAACACCGCAACTTACCATTTTTATTGGAGTTACGGCCCGTTTTTGCCCTCTGTTCCACGATTTTTGAAAAAATGTAATACACGTAAGGCAAAATCCGTAATTGCTGTAAATATTGGCCTTTACAAGATCTGCACTTTTCGTGCAACACGATCTTTGGTGGGACACTTATTCATAATCTGACCATGCTTTTTGTAGTTTTCAAATAGCTTGATAGGCTTTTTCTAATTTGAAATTTGAAATTTCAAATTTGAAATACCGATCCCGAACCAGTTTAACATGAAATTCTATTTATAGTCAATAGTTTTATTTATGAAACATTGATGGGAAACATAATTTGAAAACTCGAAAGTTCACTTATCTCGTTTGCAGCACACTCAATGTTTCGCTATCGCCCTTGCTAACGCGCGGGCTTGTGCAACTAGCCGGCTGCGGCGGCTTCGAGGTCGGCGATTATTATTTTTTTCATTTTGAACATCGCCTGCATTACGCGGTTGGCTTTTTCGCGGTCGGGGTCGCTGAGCAATTGCATTAGAAGCGGCGGAGTGACCTGCCATGAAACGCCAAACTTATCTGCCAGCCAGCCGCATGGCTGTTGTTCGCCGCCTTCGCAGAGTTTATCGTAGAAATGATCAACCTCATCCTGGGTTTCGGCGGAGATCATAAATGAAACACCTTGCGAAAAGACGAAGTTCGGGTGCGGGCCGGCGTTGTAGCAATTGAACTGCTGTCCGTAAAGCTCAAACGTGCCGCCCATCACCTTGCCATCCGGGCCGGGCATTGTGCTGACGATCTTTGCGTCTTTGAAAATCGAGACGTAAAAGTTCATCGCATCTTCGGCTTGATCGTTGAACATCAGAAATGTAGTTATTTTTTGCATAATATTTATTCCTTTTTAAACTATATTTTTTCCAAAACAAACGCTGTTTCCCACATCGGCGTATTGCCCGTAATTTGGGATGCGTTCGTAGCCGTTTTTTTCGTAAAGGTGAATTGCTTCGGGCTGCTTGAAACCGGTTTCGAGAACGCATCGTGTAAATGACATCTCTCGCGCCCAATCTTCCAGTTCCAACAGGACTTTTGTCGCGATGCCTTTTCCTCTATTTTCGAGCGGAACGAACATGCGTTTTACTTCCATATTGCCGGACTTGAGTTCTCTGAGCGCTCCGCAGCCTAAGGCTTTGTCATCCTCATACGCTAGGACGACGTGTTTTAGTTTTGCGATCTTGTTGAACTGCGCATAGAAAGCATGATCGTCGCCGTCGCGGACGGCGAGTTCGGCGTCGAGATGGCGGACGAGTTCTATGAAATCTTTGTTTTCAGAATCGGTTCTTATTATTTCGATCACTTTTTTGTTTTCTTAATATTTTCTTCGACACGAAATTTTACGATCCTCGTAATTAATTTTAACGGCAGAGGCCTGTCGAGCGGAAACTGAACCGAGCCTTTTGCACTTTTATAGTCTGAAAGCTCATCTTTGAATGCCGCGATACCACTTGGTTCCGGATACAAACCGATGTGTCCGGCGTAGCCCGCGAAGTAAACAAGCATGCCGTTGAGTTTATACGCGGGCATCGAATAGCTGATGCATTCCGCGGCGTCCGGCGCGGCTTTGCGGATCGTGTCACGAACCTTTTTGAGCAATGCCTGCGTTTCCGGCGGAAAGTCCAAGATGTAACTGTCAACGTTTTCGGGTTTTTGTCTCATATCAACCGCCTTCAAATTTGCTATAATTAACCTCGCACGGAGGATTTTGTTTTTATCAATATTGTTCACGGATTTACCCGCGGCCTTAAACACAACCAACTCAAACGCATCGAGCGGCTTGCGACTCGACGTGTTCCTTCCGACATTATCGTTTCTCCTGAACTTGCACGTCAAATGACCGAGATCTCGCACGAGACCGGACGGCAAATCGGCGTTCTCATTAACCGCAAAGGACAGATCGAATATGTAATGGTTGGCACCGCGAAGGGAATCGAGCTGCCGGATTTTGGCCGCGCGCGCGTGTCCGAAGATCGTTTTCGCGGGCTGCGGTGTGTGCATACGCATTTGCTCGGAGAAAAACTGACGCAAGACGACCTCACCGACCTTGCGCTGCTGAGGCTTGATCTGATGTCGATAATCCAGGTTGATCGCAAGGACGGGCTTCCTGGAATGGTCTATTCCGCGCATCTTGTGCCGACTACGGCTGAGAGCCTTGAGGCCGAGGCGCAATCTTTGCCATATCAATTTCTTGAACCAAATATACCTTCGCAACTCGACATCGACTTTATCTCCCTCATTGATTCGCTCGAAGACGAAATGGCGCGCATTCGGCTTACGGCACGCACCCGTCAGACCGGACGTGACCGCGCGATACTGGTTGGCGTGACGACGGGCGATTCAGAGGATGCTGCGGAATCGATTGCCGAGCTAAAAGAACTCGCGGAATCAGCGGATGTCGTAATTCTCGACACGATCATTCAACGCCGTCCAAAGATTGATCCGAAAACCGTGCTTGGCAAAGGCAAGCTCGATGATCTGCTGATTCGTTCGATGCG
>JAYVFJ010000320.1:0-9173 GCA_043773225.1 Chloracidobacterium sp. | reverse complement strand
TGAGTGCTTCGCATTGGTGGGCGAGTCGGCCGTCCAAATCAGGCGGTGTGAACGGCGCCATATCGTCGTTCGATGCGGGGCGGATCGCGCAGTATGTCGCCGGAACTTTTGCGCTTAACCCCATCCAGTTGACGGTAGCCGATGTCAGCGGCAACGGTTTGGTCCAATCATTTGACGCGGCCAGGATCGCTCAATTCGTCGCATTTTTGCCGCACGGATCGCAAACTGCGACTTGGAAATTCACGCCAACAAGCCGTTTGTATTCATCAATTACCAGCGATATGCCAAGCGAGGATTACTCTGCTCTGCTAATGGGCGATGTCACCGGAAATTGGAGTGATACATCGCTTTTCCGTCTTGCGAACGGGCCGGAACGCAGCATGGCCGTGTCGGCGGCTCACATGACGGCAGCACCCGATAATTCGGTCAATATTCCCGTCACAATCGAGGGGACGGCAAACAAGAACATTATCTCTTATGAGTTCGATCTGAGATACGACCCGTCCGTGATACGACCGCAATCGAACGCTGTTGATCTCGCCGGAAGCGTCAGCCGTGGACTTGTTACAGTCGTCAATTCCGAACAGCCGGGACTTCTGAGGGTCGTCGTCTATGGGCCGATGCCGATAGACGAGAATGGCATTCTGCTTAATCTCAGGTTTAATGCGGTAGGCGCGATTGGCTCCGTGTCACCGCTTTTGTTTGAGCGAATAATGTTCAACGAGGGCGATCCATCAGTGACGGCTGCCGACGGCCATGTTGAGATTTCCACGGCAGTCTCATACTAGGCAAGCCCTCGAAATGATGAAGACAGAAAGGCTTTTACGTTCGCGTAAAGGCCTTTTTATTGTGGTATTATTTTGTCGAACGCAAGAATGATGTCAATTTACGAGAATTTGCAACCCATCGATCTGAATGAGATCGAAACATATGAGTTGGCTTCGCGGCCGAGCAAGGTAACAGTCAAGGATTTTGCCGCTCCTGTTGTTGAGGACGATTCGGTGTCCGATTTTCTGAGCAAACTACCAAATATTCTGGCCGTCCAGAGTCTCCGCGGCGTTGCGCAGCAGATCAGACGTGCCCGCGATCTCGGCAAGCCGATAATTTGGGGCATCGGCGGACACGTCGTAAAAACGGGCGTTACGCCGCTGATCATCGACTTGATGCGACGCGGTTTTGTTACGGCCATTGCGTCAAACGGATCGGTGCTGGTGCACGACGCCGAGATCGCTTTGGTGGGATTTACGAGCGAGGATGTAGATGCGACTTTAGGCAAAGGCGATTTCGGAGCGGCGAAAGAAACCGGCGAACTGCTCAATGCAGCCGCCAAAGCGGGACATCGTCATTCAATCGGATTAGGCGAGGCGATGGGCAGGGAAATTTCGGCACTCGCTCCGCCGAACGCAGAACTTTCGCTTATCTGTCAGGCCTACGCGAATAAAATTCCTTTTACCGCTCATTTAACTATTGGCGCCGACATCGGGCATTTTCATGCGTCTTGCGACGGAGCGGCGCTCGGTGCAACGAGTCATACCGATTTCAGGCTGTTCTGTTCTATCGTTAAAGAGATGAACGGCGGAGGCGTTTATTTGAATTTCGGCTCGGCGGTTGTTATGCCTGAGATATTTTTAAAAGCTGTGACAGTAGTCAGAAATCTAGGCCACGAATTGCAGGATATTACAACGGCAAATTTTGATTTCGTCCAGAGATACAGGCCGATGACAAACGTAGTTCATCGCCCGACTGCCAACGGCGGCGGCAGCGGCTATTCAATCACAGGCCATCACGAACTCACGCTTCCGCTTCTTTGCGCACAGATTATCTGCGGTGCAGCGGATTAATTAGCTACACTGATAATTGACGACAGACAAAATGCGATTCGCCGAATCGAAATCACCGCGTATGTTTTATATTATTAAAAACCAACGCGGGGCATAAAGCGTCTTTATTCTTAGGAGTTTTTTATAAATGAAGTATTCACGATTTTTCGCACTGTTTTTATCGGTGCTAATTCTTTTTGCGGGCATTAACGCCCAAACGTCAGGGAGCCTGAATTTGATCGTCAAAGACAGCAATGGCGCGGTAATTCCCGGAGCGAGCCTTGTTGTCACCGGCCAAAACGGTTTTAAGCGTAATGCTGCGACCGACCAAGCGGGCATGAGCAGTTTTGAGGGTTTGCCCGAAGGCGAATATCGCGTCCGCGTCGAAGCTCCGGGTTTTCCGGTTGAACTGCGCAATATAATGCTGAGCAAAACAACTGTGGTGGAAATTACACTGCCGTTGGGAACAATCACCGAAAGCGTTACCATTACCGCGACGCGAACTCAGGTTACGTCCGACGAAACTGCTGTGCCTGTGAGCATCGTTGGCCGCGAAGAGATCGAACGCAAGGGCGTCAATACGATTGGCGATGTTTTCCGCACGTTGCCCGGCTCGTCAACGGTCAACGAAGGCGCGTTTCAGGTGCGGCCGCGAATTCGCGGGCTGGACAGCAACCGCGTGCTTGTTTTGGTTGACGGTGAGCGACTTAACAACAGCCGCACCTCGACCGCTCAATCGGGCGTCGAGACCGGCCTTGTCGAAACGTCGCAGATCGAAAGCGTCGAGGTCGCGCGCGGAAGCGGCTCGGTGCTTTACGGCACAGACGCACTTGGCGGAACGATAAATATAATTACCCGCGACACGCCGCCTCGACGCGATGGCGGAATGCGTTTTGGAGCGGTGCTTAATACTTTTTACAGCTCAAATGAAAATGGCCGTCGCGGAAATCTCGCTGCTCAGGGTTCGGGTAAATATTTTGCGTTTCGCGTTGCTCAATCGCTCGAACGGTTCGACAATTATTTTACCGGCAAACCGAACAGTCAATTCCTGAGCGACCTTCGTGCTCCGGGTGTTGAATTTAGCATCACCGACGACGGCGAAGCTCTAAATTCGCAGTCGCACGGCAGCAATTCACAGGCGACGTTCAGGTTTTTCTTGAGCGATACAAATGCTCTGCGTTTCAATTATGACCGCCGTCGCGGAGCAGACATTGGTTCGGCAGGTTTGGTCGGCACATTCAACGCCTTTTTCCCCTTCAGCAACCGCGACAAGTTTAGTGGCCGCTACGACGCCGTTGCGTTGACACGAAACCTGCAGCGTCTCTCGCTCAGTGGTTTTTATCAAACGCAATATCGCAATTTTTCAAATATTTTGACCGTGCCGCCCGCTCCGCCATTCTTTCCCGGTCTTTATCAGGTCAGCGAAACAGTTACCGACACAAAAACGAAAGGCCTTGATCTGCAAACTGACTGGACTTTTGGCCGCCGCAATAGTCTGACAGCGGGCGCGAGTTTTTTTCGCGATGAGAACAACGACCGCCGGCTTGTCATCAGCCGCTCAACGCCAACTTCGGGAAATCCAAGGTTCAACACCACCAAAAGCGTGCCAGACGCCAGCCTAGAAAACGTGGCTGCTTTTGCTCAAAATGAATTTCGGGTAACGAAGCGTTTCAAGCTCGTCGTCGGGATCAGGATTGACAATTTTAAGACAGCGGCACAGCCCACGATCGGCTTTGCTCTGCCCGCTCTCACTGCCAATCAAATCGAAGACCTGCACATCGGGTCATTGGCTTCGGGCTTGAACGTTTCGAGAACTTCGGTGACTGGTGATTTCGGTGGAATAGTCAGCGTGACAAATGAAATAAATCTTTCCGCGCGTGTCGGCAAATCCTTTCGAACGCCGAATATTTTTGAGTTATTCTTCACGGATCGCGGTTCGATAAGCAACGTATTCGTCGTCGGAAATCCAAACCTTAAGCCCGAAACTGGCACAAATTTCGACGCGAGCATTAAACTACGCAAATCTCATTTCATCGGGTCGGCAACGTATTTCAGAAATTCCTACCGTAATTTTTTGAACACGGTCGCGGCTAGAGACCGAAACAATAACTTTATTTTTCTCATGCAATCACCCGGACCGCCTCCAACACAGGTGTATCAAACGCAAAATGTTGACCGCGCGCGCATTCAGGGATTTGAGGCGGAGTTTGAAACGCCGTTGAAAATCAGTCTTGGCTATCTGACGCCAAACGGCAACTTCAGCTATCTGCGCGGCGATGACATTGACAGCAATGAACCGCTCGATATCATCAGCCCTTTCCGAACAAACATCGGCCTTCGTTGGAACAATTACGGCAAATCATATTTCTTTGATTACTTTGCCAGGATCGTGGCAAAGCAGAATAGACTTTCCCCGTCGTTTCTTCTGCCCGTCAACCAAGGCGGAAACGGTGGCCCGGAAAAAGGATTCACCACGCATAACATCAGCGGCGGATATTATTTTCGTCGTGAGAGATACAATTTCAATATAAACCTCGGCGTTTCAAACCTCGCTAACCGGGCTTACAGCGAACAATTTGTCTATGCACCCGCACGGGGACGTTCGTTCACGATCGGAACAACTTGGGAAATCAGATAGGACGACAATAAAGTTGGATCATAAAAGGCTGTCCGAAAAATGAATTCGGACAGCCTCGTTGTAACTCTCATTTACTGTCTTAACCGCGCCGTAAACGACTGCGATGTTTGAGAATTCGGAAGTGTTGGTGGCGGCAACTGCCCGCACCTTGTAGTTGTAATATTCGCCCGGCACTACAGGCGTGTATCCCGAAAGCGGAACGATAAATTACAACTACGACAATAATGGAAATTTAATCTCCAAAATCGATCCGCGAGGCATAACCACCACATACGCATACGACGGGCTGAATCGCGTTTATCAGAGAAGTTATTCGGGCGAATCGGGTTATACTACGCCTTCGGTGAGTTATTTTTACGACAACGTGTCAAATGCCAAAGGAAAGCTGACAAAAGTAAGTTCAAGCGTTTCGACAACCGAATATACATCATTCGACATCTTAGGTAGAGTGACGGGGCATAAGCAGACAACAAACGATCAGCAATTCACGACGGGCTATGTGTATAACCTGAGCGGTGCGTTGATCGAGCAGACTTATCCGACTGGGCGCGTTGTAAAGAATGTTTTGGACAACAACGGTGATCTGGCTATTGTGCAGAGCCGGAAGAACTTAAATACGGGTTACTGGAATTACGCCGATTCATTTTCATACAGTGCCGCAGGAGCGGTTACGTCGATGCAGCTTGGCAACGGGCGTTGGGAAAGCACGGAATTTAATTCAAGGTTGCAGCCGAAAAAGATAGCGCTCGGAACAACACAAAACGCTACAAACTTGCTCAAGCTGGATTACAGTTATGGCACGACGCAGAACAACGGCAACATCCTTAGCCAGACGATCACGGTGCCTGATGCGGCGTGCAATCCAATGATGGTGTGCGAAACGACTGCTTTCACGGTAATGCAGAATTATTCATACGATTCGCTCAACCGGATAAGCGGTGCGGTCGAAAGCTATGACTTGGGTGGTGAGGCGTGGCGCCAGATGTTCCTTTATGACCGATACGGGAACCGCCGGTTTGATCAGGCGAACACGACGATGCCCGCGTCGTTTGCAAACCCTGCGGTCACGAACCCCACGATCAACCCGAACAGCAACCAGATCACGTCTGCCGGGTGGAGTTATGACTCTTCGGGAAACACGTTTTCTGACGCAGGCGGCATGAGCTACATATACGACAGCGAAAATAAGCAGGTTGAGGTCAGAAATTCCTCAAATGCGGTTGTCGGGCAATATTTCTATGACGGCGACGGGAAGCGTGTAAAGAAGGTAGTGCCGAATGGCGAAACAACGGTTTTCGTTTACGATGCCGCAGGCAAGCAGATCGCGGAATATTCAAACATCGTCGCATCTGTAGAGGACGCAAAAGTTAACTATCTGACAAACGACCATCTCGGCTCCCCAAGAATCAACACCGACCGCGACGGCAATGTCACTTCCCGCCATGACTATCATCCCTTCGGCGAGGAAATCATCACCAGCCAGCGAGAGGGACATTCAGATTACGCAGGCGATGAGGTTAGGAAACAATTTACGGGGTATGAGCGGGATGATGAAACAAATCTTGATTTCGCTCAGGCGAGGATGAGCAATTTTAGTCTTGGGCGATTTACTTCTCCTGACCCTCTTGCATCGAGCGCGAGTGCAGGACAACCTCAAAGCTGGAATAGATACCCCTACACGCTTAACAACCCGCTTCGTTTCGTTGATCCCACCGGAATGTCCCCTGGTGACTATTATAATTTGGACGGTAATAAGATTGGTTCCGATGGGGAAGACGATAAGAAAATCCATATCGTTTATGATAAAAAGAAAGCGGAAGAAATTTGGAAAACAAAAGGGCGATACACTGCGCAGGTCGATTCCAAAATTACATTGCCCAATTCGGCCGTAGTGAGTGCTATTGGTGATGCGGTTGAGCGAAGCGATAAATCAAAATTTACAGGCCAATTGGGTGAGGGTGCCGAAGCATCTGGTGGTTTTCGGGAATCAGCTGTCACATGGAAAACAACTGACGGAAAGACCGAAATAACAGCTTCGCAGGAAGGACCCGAAACTGATCCTAGAAAAGGGGAGCCTGCTAGTGTTCAGACGTCCTCCGATGTCGATGGAAAAGCACATGTTCATCCAAGCGGTAAAATTGTGACTACAACTACAACGGGTAAGCCATGCCCCCTTGGTGCTTCGTGTACCGGCGGGGGCACAAAAATTAGCACAGCAGGATTTGATAACAAACCCTCTGAGAAACTGAGAGATGGAACACCCGGCGACATTCCGAAAGCAAATCCAAATGGCGTGAATATTGTGGTCGGAGCAGGGAATAGACAAGTTTATTTCTATAATAGAAACGGAATTTACGCCGAGATGAAATTAGGTAATTTCCTCAAAATTGGAGGTAAGTAAAATGACTAAATACTTAGTAATCGTGCTCCTTTTGATCCTTTGTTTTTTTTGTGAAGCTAGAGCACAGATGCCGCCGACGCGAATTGTAAGAATCGAGATTGATGGCAAGGAGATAAAAACTTCTTATGATGTATTCTTTCTTGTGAATAAAGAATGGGTAAAGGTCAAACAAACGCCATGTGGATTTCAAATCCCGGATGAACTAAAAAATAATGAGTTCTTTGATTTTTCGATTGCTTTTGAAAAATATCAACTAGATTTTTCTCAAATACATATTTCAAAATTTAATACTGACTGGATAGTCGGAATAGATAAGAAACCTTTCTCTGATGAGAACGTTGACCCACAAAATGTAAGCAGCACAAAGATGGCTTGGTATATCAACTTCTTAGGTGCTGAGCGGGTTACAAGGGTTGTGATCAGACTGAATAAATAATGATCAGCGGTTCGACTTGCCTGAACGGCAACACTAAAATGTAGGATTCAAGCCGCAATCCGTTTGTCTGCAATCCGAATATCACCACGAGCAATAACTATTTGGTTAAATTCTATCTGGGTTTACCCGGATGATAAACGATCACAGGTTGGTTGCAGGTGGAAATTTTAACACCACCCACACGCACGAGTAGATAGAGCTTCGTCGGTATCGACAACGGAATACACCAGTTTTGACATCTTAGGACGTGTGACGGCTAGTAAGCAGACGACGAGCGGCGGGCCTTCGGGTGGGTTTGTGATGGGTTATTCGTATAATCTTGCGGGGGCTTTGATTGAGGAAACTTATCCTTCCGGTCGGGTTGTAAAGAATGTTCTTGACAGCACGGGCGATCTGGCGATTGTCGAGAGCAGGAAGAATGCGAATACAGGATTTTGGAACTATGCGGACAGTATTTCATATACGGCATCGGGAGCGGTCTCGTCGCTGCAATTGGGCAACGGGCGTTGGGAATCGACTGTGTTAAATAATCGCCTACAGCCGGAGCATATTAAACTGGGAGCAACACAAGGATCATCAGGTTTGCTATCGCTCGATTTCACTTACAACACGGAAGGAAATCACGACAACAACGGCAACATTCTGAGCCAGATGATTACGGTTCCGAGCACTGGTTCTGGTAATTTAATTGTGATGAATGGCTTTACGGCGTTTCAGGACTATACATACGATTCGCTTAACCGGATAAAGAGTGCTGTGGAAAATACAGAGGACTTCGGCGAGACTTGGAAGCAGACTTTCACATACGACCGCTACGGAAACAGGCGGTTTGATTTTACGGGCGGGAATACTACGATGCCGGATGCGGGATGTGTTCAGAATGTTTGCAATCCGACGATCAGCTCGGCAAATAACAGGCTGACATCATCAGGCTGGACTTACGATGCTTCGGGAAACGTTACGGCCGACCCTCAGTTTAATACTTTCAAATACGATGCCGAGAACAAGCAGGTTAAGGTTCGGAATATTCCAAGTCAGGGCGAGAATTACGCGATCACGGTCGGTGAGTATTTCTACGACGGCGACGGGAAAAGGGTCAAAAAGGTCGTCCCCGGCACCGGCGAGACAACGATCTTTGTTTACGACGCGGCAGGCAAACAGGTTGCCGAGTATTCTACGATTGTCGCATCTGTGGAAGAGGCTAAGGTGGCGTATCTGACAAATGATCACCTCGGCTCACCGCGAATCAACACCGACCGCGACGGACGTGTTATTTCGAGACACGACTATCATCCATTTGGTGAAGAAATAGTAACTTCCCAACGAACTGGTCATGTCGATTACAGCCCTGACTCGATTATGAAACAATTTACAGGGTATGAACGAGATGGCGAGACGGACTTGGACTTCGCCCAAGCTCGTTATCTTAGTTACAATTTGGGTCGATTCTCAAGTCCCGATCCTTACAATGTAATTTTGGAGAAAGAAAGGGGAGAAGACGAAGAGGAACGAACTAAAATTCTTACTCGTTTCATCTCGAATCCACAACGTTGGAACACATACATTTATGTAGTCAATAACCCGCTGTCATTTACTGACCCTGATGGCCAAGAACCTAGAACGATTAACATATTCCTTGATGCTGGGGTAGCAACGCCGGAGGGATTGAAGACATGGGAGAAGTGGAGAGTTTCGGCAATGAAAAAGGACAAGGAACTCACAATAAAGATCTATGTAATGAACGATAAAACGCCCGGAACTATAAACGCGTTAATGGACTCTTTGAGGTGGTCAAGTGTTTCAGGACACGATCCTCTCGCTCCTTTTGGTTGATTTAGTTTTCAAAGTTTGCGTTTTTTTAGGCATTGGCAAATCTAT
>JAYVFJ010000319.1:0-5759 GCA_043773225.1 Chloracidobacterium sp. | reverse complement strand
TAACGATGTCCTTTTGCACGGCTTTGCACATGTCGTAGATCGTCAATGCGGCAACTGAGACTGCTGTCAACGCTTCCATCTCGACGCCGGTTTGGGCGTTGGTGATGGCTTCGGCTTCGAGATAAATGCCGAAGTTGCGAAACTCGGCAGTGACGTTTACTTTTGACAGGTTGATCTGATGGCAAAGCGGTATCAGTTCCGACGTTTTCTTTGCTGCCATAATGCCGGCAATGCGTGCGATCTCAAGAGGATCACCCTTCGGCGAGTTGTGAGTTTGGAGAGTTTGCAGAGTTTCAGAGGAAAGCAGGACTTTGCCCGACGCGACGGCTCGCCTGGTCGTGGTTTCTTTTGCAGAAACATCAACCATTTTTATTTTTCCTGCATCGTCAAAATGCGAAAGTTCGTTCATAAGAAAACTATTTCGGCTGCTTCGCCTTTTATCAAATTTTTGCCGCGCGAAACAAAAATCATCGAATCGGCGCGAGCAAATCCAATAAAATCCGACGACCCTTGCCATTTTAACGGATGAGCAACTAATTGGCCCAATTTATTTGTCTCAAGGCGCGATGGCAAGTATGAATCGCGCTCACGAGCGGCTTTTGCGTCTGCAGCGAGGACAGCAAAACCTTGTTTGAGATCGGTCACAGAAGCGCCTTGCATTTGAAGAATAGCTTTACGGACAAATAAGTGAAACGTCACCGCCGCCGAAACCGGATTGCCGGGAAGTCCAAAAACGAGCGTTTTGCCAAGACGAGCAAATACCGATGGCTTGCCTGGCTTTAGCCGCACTTTGTCAAAAAATATTTCCGCTCCGAGTTCGATCAGAACTGTCTTTGTCAGGTCGTATTTTCCAACTGAAACTCCGCCTGTAATTACCAAGATTTCTGCATTCTTTGCAGCATTTGAAATTTCAAATTTGAGATTTGAAATATCGTCTTTCGAGATTGGAAAGACTTTAGTTTGCGCTCCAAATGTTTGCGCGAGAACATCCAACATCACCGAATTAGAATTGCGTATCTGGTCGCGTCCGGGCTTTTTGTTGACTTCGACGATCTCGCTTCCTGTTCCGAGAATCGCGACTCGCGGCATCTTTGTTACTTTGACGTTTGCATAACCAAATGCGGCGAGCGTAGCGATCATGTTTTCGCTTATGATCTCGCCGGGTTTGAAAACGGATGCACCATTTTTGATCTCGCTGCCTTTGCGGACAATAAACCGTCCTTTTTCCGTTGGTTCTTTTATCGTAACAATGCCATTTGTCTCGCTCGTTAATTCAATCTTTTGCACTGCGTCGGCACCTTTTGGCAGCGGTGCACCAGTCATGATCCTCACAGCCTCGCCGTGTTTCATTGTTTTATGCCAGCCGCTGCCGGCGGCTGATTCACCGACGATCTTGAGTGTTATGCCCTTACTTCGTGCGGGCTTCTGCAACGTGTCTGCTGCCACAACCGCAAAGCCATCCATCTGCGAGCGGTCGAACGGGGGCAGATCGGTGTCGGCGATGATGTTTTCACGCAGAACGCGGCCGACACTTTCAGATGTTACGACTTTTTCTGTGCCGAGTGTCTGTGTCTCGCGGTCAATTATTTTCAAGGCTTTTGATATGCGGATCATAGAACCGTCCGAACAAACTGAAAATTGAAAACTAATAACTGAAAACGCCTGCGTTTCGCGTTAAAAGCCGCGAAATGCTAAAATTCTTTCTTGCCGTTACGAGAGAAATCTTATCATATCTAATTTTTAGAGAGGAAAATTACCAACCGTGATCGAATTTGAACTGACCGAAGAACACATCGCTTTGCAGCAGACGGTGCGCGAATTTGTCGCCGGCGAAGTCGCACCATATATCAAGGAATGGGATGAGAAGTCTCATTTTGAACGCTCCGTTTTTGACAAGATGGCAGAGCTTGGATTTTTGGGGGTCTGCATTCCCGAACAGTATGGCGGCGCGGGTTTTGACTATATCTCGCTCGGAATTGTTTGTGAGGAACTTGAAGTGTGCGATACGTTTTTGCGGGTTGCTATGTCGGTTCATGTTGGGCTCAACAGCCTGAGCGTATTTACCTGGGGAACCGAAGAACAAAAGCAGAAATATCTCGTTCCGCAGGCAAAGGGCGAAAAGTTGGCGACTTTTGGCCTGACCGAGCCTAATGCCGGTTCGGATGTCGTCGGAATGCGTTCCGTTGCAAAGCGCGATGGCGACGACTGGATTTTGAACGGCGAGAAGATGTGGATCTCGCTTGGCGACGTCGCCGATCATTTTCTGTTCTTCTGCTGGACCGATCAGGAAAAGCAAAAGGTTCGCGACCATACGGGCATAAGTTGCTTTATTGTCGAGCGTTCGATGCCCGGATTTTCCAGCGGGACGCTGCACGGCAAACTTGGCATAAGAGCGGGCAACACAGGTTATTTCTCGCTGCAGGATGTCCGTGTGCCAAAAGAGAATATGCTCGGGCAGGAAGGCGAAGGATTTAAGATCGCTATGTTCTCGCTCGAAAATGGCCGTTACACAGTCGCTTCAGGTGCGACAGGCGTTATACGCGCGGCTCGCGATGCTTCGGTTGCGTATGCAAACACTCGTGAGGTGCAAGGCCAGCCGATCGCAAACTTTCAGCTTGTAAAGCAAAAGATTGCCAACATGGAAGCCGACTATCAGATGTCTCATTTGCTTTGGTTAAAAGCCGGTTATCTGAAAAACATGGGCTTGCCTTCTGCACGAGCGGCGAGTCTTGCAAAATGGCAGGCGACCGTTCGCAGCGAAACAGCTGCGTCGATGGCGATCGAGATCCACGGAGCCAATGGCTACACAAACGACTATCCCGTCGAACGCTATCTGCGCAATTGCAAAGCCGCCGTCATTTACGAAGGCACACGTGACATCCACACGCTGATGCAGGCCGACTGGGCACTTGGATTGAAAAAGGAAAAGCCCGCTCGCGTCAGCTTGCCCGCTTACAAAACAGCAGGTAGCAAAGACGCTGCGGCCTGATTCTATTGAGCCGCATTTGAGTTTGCCGCCGCTTTTTTCATTTCGAGCGCGGGACTCTTGTTCGTCATTTTCCATTCGCCGTTTTCTTTGACAAATTCGATCTTGATCCCGTTTGGATAACTATCAGAGCGAATTTCGGCCATGGCTTTGTCGCCGACTATCGTTTCGTTGCGCACCTCACAAACCTTTCCGGAAAACTTTTCGTCCTCGAGATATTTGAGCAGCGTCTTGATCTTTTCTTCTTTCATCTGCTTCTCAAAAAACTGTATGGTGTCCGAGGAATAGATTTTTCGAATCGCTGCCTCGTCCTGTTTCACCATCGCTTCGCAGTAAGCTTTATACACCGGCGATAATGTCGGTGCATTATTTACGGTTTCTTCAGCCGCCTTTTTCGTGGTTTCAAGCGGATTGTTCGTATTGGTTTTGGCTGCATTTGTGTTGCCGCCAACGGGATTAGCGGGCGGCCCGCCGCAGCCCGACAGTGCCAAAGAGAACAAACCGATCGCCAAAGTTAGGACTACTTGTGTTCGCATAATAGGTGACTCAACTCCTAGAAATTTTAACTTCAAGAGTATAATAGATTTATCGAAATGAACAAACCAGCCCAAACCGAACTGCACCGCTTGTTTTTGATCGAGCGTCTGCCCGAACCTCTGACGCGGGCGAGCAGCCACCTGCAATTATTCGACAACTACATCGAAAATACTCGATTGCGGCTGCGTAATATCCGCGATCCGTATTCTAAAACATGGACTCGGATATTGCAGCAGCGTTTTCCCGCCGTCGAAGGCGAATACGCCGTGACCAAACTCGCCGAGATCCATCTGAACGACGCCGAACACGCTGCATTCGAGCGTTTCGAAGGCCGTGAGATACGCAAGAACCGCTATTTTCACGAGTTCGACCGCGTGTCGTTCGCCTTTGACGTTTATCTCGGGGGCCTTTGGGGCCTGAATACCGCGAGAGTTGATTTCGAATCGCGCGATCAAATGGAAAACTTCATCCCGCCGCCCTTTGCCATCTTCGAAGTCACAAACGACCCATTCTTTACGGGCGAAAACCTCGTCGGCAAAAATTTCACCGACATCCAGGCCGCAGTCAGTAATCAGCGGTCAGTGGTCGGTGGTCAGTAGTCAGGTCAGTTTTCAGCCTCCATTTCCATTTTCAGTTTTCCACTAAGATATTTGTCCCAAAGTGTCCCAAACCGACGTGGGACAGCGTAATTGTTGTAAACAATACGCTTGAAGCCCGATTTTGGCCGCGTTCCACGATTTTTTAAAAAAATCACCGTTTTGCTCTGCAAACCGATAACTCCAATAAACAGTGCAGTTACGGAAAAGCACGGTTTGGGAACGCGGCGATCTTCGCTGGGACAGGCTCAGCCAAGTCAAAAGTAAAAAGTTAAAAGTCAAAGTCAAAACCCAAGACCAAAGCCCAAATTGTCAAATATCAGTTCCCGCATCAAGCTACCAAATTCTCAGGCAAATTGAAATACCAATTTTCCGGATATGACGTGGTTTTCCGAATATGACGCAAGTTTCCGAATATGACGTGGTTTTCCGGGTGTGATCTGCTTTTTCGCCGCGTTGGCGGCATACTGAATGTAGCCGTGGGTTTCAACACACGGAAAGGTGTTGTAAAATTATCCGCGTTGCGTCAGCGACGGTTGAACTCGTGTTATGGCAAATCTCTTCGGCGATTTTGATTTTGATTTGTTGAAGTCTCCAGACTTTAAGGAAGATTCGGTACGGTCGTTTTTGATCGACCCGCTTCTAAAAGAACTTGGATACTCTCCTCAAGGCGAAAATAAGATTCTCCTAACTAAAAAACTTACCCACCATGTCATAACGACGGGATCGACGGGGCGACCGCTTACGAATTTTCCTGATTATCTATTAGAAGTAAAAGGAAAACCTGCATGGGTGTTAGACGCGAAAGGGCCGAACGAAGACATTAAAACAGGGAAAAACGTTGAACAAACCTACTTCTATGCTATTCATCATGAAGTCAGGGTAGATTACTATGCCCTTTGCACTGGTAAAGAGTTCATTCTTTTCCACATCAGCCAAGACCAAGCTGTACTTTATTTCTCGCTCTCCGAGATTGAAAAACATTGGAAGGAAGTAGAAAAGTATCTTTCTCCAAACGCTTTTACGGGAACTGGTACAAACATCGAACGACGCAAAACCGAGGTTGAGTTTGATTATCTGTCTCGAAAGCCTCTTGCCGAAATAAAGGAAATCAAGAAACAATCCTCGAAAGTACATTTTGGAGTACACGGCTACTTCACCAAACAAGCCTTTCAAATTCTTCAAGGGTATATTGAGAACTTCACGAAGCCAAACGACTTAATCCTCGATCCATTTGGTGGCACCGGTGTAACACTTATTGAAGCCATAATTAAGGGTCGTCGTGCGACGCACATTGACTTAAATCCGCTTTCCGTATTTTGGGTTAACACGCTTGTTGAAAACGTTGACTTGAATAAGCTCGTTGAGGAATTCGAATCAATTAAACATAAATTCTTAAAGCGAAAGCCTGAATCAGAGGCGGAAATCGCCGAGGCTCTCGACAAATATCCCTATCCTCACGGAATTCGATTGCCAAAGTCATCTGATGTTAGAACGATCGAACAATTGTTTTCAAAGCGCCAACTCGCTCAATTAGCTTATCTTTGAGGTGGTCAAGTGTTTCAGGACACGATCCTCTCGCTCCTTTTGGTTGATTTAGTTTTCAAAGTTTGCGTTTTTTTAGGCATTGGCAAATCTAT
>JAYVFJ010000318.1:0-2566 GCA_043773225.1 Chloracidobacterium sp. | reverse complement strand
TTTTCCCGCTCCGTTTTCGCCGACCAGCGAGTGAAACTCGCCAGCCTCAAGCGTAAAACTCACGCCGTCCAAAGCCCTGACGCCGGGAAATTCCTTGACGATTGAACGCATTTCAAGAAGAGGCATATTTGCTTAAATCGAATGAAAATCGGACTTATCATAACATAATCATCCTTTTTGACATGTCCAATTTGCTGACCTAAAATTGCATCATGACAGAAGCACAACATAACAAAAGACTCCAAGCGATCGAGTTAGACACCGAAAAGCTTCGACGGCAAATAATGCAGTTGGAGTTTCAGCATAAAAAGGACATTGTTGAAGCCAACAGACAATTTAAAGAAAGCAACGACCAAATAACAAAACAGATAAAATACATTGCGAAACTCGCCGGAATAACTTATGACGAATTGGATAAGCTGGATTTAAAAATAAGCAATGCAGGCCGCCAACTTAGTAAACCACGAGCTCGATCCACATTGGCATAATTCGAATATTAAATGTCTGACAAGATTACGATCGAATCCGTTTTGAACGAGCATCGTCTCTTTCCACCGCCACCGGAATTTTCCGCAAATGCGCATATAAAAAGTTTTGACGAGTATGAGCGTCTCTATGCCGAAGCTGCTGCTGACGTGCCGTCATTTTGGGCAAAGCAGGCTGAGTCGCTGGATTGGTTCCGCAAATGGGATACGGTTCTCGAATGGAACTCGCCGCACGCAAAATGGTTTGTCGGCGGCGAGATCAATATTTCGCATAACTGTCTCGACCGGCATCTTGCAACACGAGGCGAGAAATTCGCTTTTATCTGGGAAGGCGAGCCCGGCGAGCAGCGGACGTTGACGTATTCCCAATTGCACAATGAAGTTTGCCGTTTTGCGAATGTTTTGAAAAAACTTGGCGTCGAAAAAGGCGACCGCGTGGCGATCTACATGCCGCTTGTGCCCGAGCTTGCGATTGCGATGCTTGCATGTGCCAGGATTGGCGCGACGCACACTGTGATATTCGGCGGATTTTCGGCTGATGCAATTCGCGATCGGGTTAATGACGGCCAGTGCAAGCTGATTGTCACGGCTGACGGTGGCTATCGGCGCGGCTCGGAAATAAAACTCAAGCAGATCGTTGATGAGGCCGCCGCACAAACGCCGTCGGTCGAAAACGTCGTCGTCTATCGCCGAACAGGTTCCGAAGTGCAGATGAAACCGGGCCGCGATCACTGGTGGCATGAGCTGATCGAGACGGTCGATAACGACTGTCCGCCAGAGCGTCTCGACAGCGAACATCCGCTCTACATTCTTTACACGTCGGGCACGACCGGCAAGCCAAAGGGCATTTTACATACAACAGGCGGCTATCTGACGCAGACCGCTTATACGGCGAAAATGGTCTTTGATCTCAAGGATGAAGACGTTTACTGGTGCACCGCCGACATCGGCTGGGTCACCGGCCACAGCTATGTCGTTTACGGTCCGCTTGCGAACGGCGCGACCGTTTTTATGTATGAAGGAGCGCCGAACTTTCCCGACTTTGATCGTTTTTGGGACATTATCGAACGTCACAAGATAACAATTTTTTATACCGCGCCGACCGCGATCCGCGCGTTTATCAAATGGGGCGAAAAATATCCGCTCAAACACGATCTATCGTCTTTACGGCTACTTGGAACCGTCGGCGAGCCGATCAATCCCGAGGCGTGGATGTGGTATCACGAAAAGATCGGGAAAAGAAAATGTCCGATCGTTGATACTTGGTGGCAGACCGAGACAGGAGCGATAATGATCTCGCCGCTGCCCGGCGCGACGCCGACTGTGCCGGGAACCGCGACGCGCCCATTGCCGGGAATTTTGCTAGATGTAGTAACAAAAGATGGCGTTTCGGTTGGCGTAAACGAAGGCGGCTACTTGGTTGCGAAACATCCGTGGCCGTCGATGCTGCGGACGTTGTGGGGCGACGACGAACGCTACAAGCAGGCATATTGGTCTGAAATTCCCGGCGTCTATTTTGCCGGTGACGGCGCGCGGCGCGACGAGCGAGGCTATTATTGGATCATGGGACGCGTTGACGACGTAATAAATGTCAGCGGCCATCGGCTCGGAACCGCCGAGGTAGAATCTGCTCTCGTCTCACACGAATTCGTCGCCGAAGCCGCCGTCGTCGGCCGCCCCGACGAACTAAAAGGCCAGGCAATTGCCGCTTTTGTCACACTCGAAGGCGGTCGCACAGGCAGCGACGATCTTAAAATCGAACTCCGCGCTCATGTCGCAAAAGAGATCGGCTCACTCGCTAAACCCGACGACATTCGCTTCACCGATGCCCTGCCAAAAACTCGCTCCGGCAAAATAATGCGCCGCCTGCTCCGCGAGATCGCGTCCGGCGGCCAAGTCGCGGGCGACGTTACAACGCTCGAAGATCTATCGGTACTCGAAAAATTGCGTGAGGACGAAGAATAAATATGACAGATAACAATTTGGAAACAGCAACACTCGCGGCAGGATGTTTTTGGTGTGTTGAGGCGGTTTTTGACGACTTGATTGGCGTCGCGGACGTTGTTTCAGGGTATTCGGGC
>JAYVFJ010000317.1:0-16712 GCA_043773225.1 Chloracidobacterium sp. | reverse complement strand
CCTGCTGGCGTACCAGGCTGAAAAACTCTTCGGCCAATCCTTCCGGTCTTCCGTCATGAATGCGTCGCATGTGGCCAGGCCCTTGCTTACGCGCGGGCTTGTGCAACATCTCCTATTTAAGTCATTCTGACCGACTGCCTCAAATCATTCTGAATCCTTTTCTTTCAATCTGCGTTAAACTTTGTAAAAAAGTGTTGACAATAGTTTTGCATTCCTGTAACTTTGTAAGAGTAACGGCTTATTTAAGTCGTGCACCTATCGCCACCAATGCGGCAAAGTTTTCTTAAAACAGAAAGTTCCGAAGATCACGATTCGTGATCACAACATCCGAAAAGAGCCGGTTTTGGGCACATCTCAGAACTGACCTGTCAACAAGCACTTCACTTCTTTTCCGGTTTATCTATCAAGTGGCACCAAATCCTCACAGACAATAAAACCTGCAAATTTCGGATGGGAACTTAAGAAAACTTTTTCGCGGAGAAAAAAGCGTTTCTTAAAATAAGGAGCAAAAAATAATGTTCGGTAAAAAGAATAGCGTAGCCGGTTTAGACATCGGTTCCAGTTCGATAAAGATGGTCGAGCTTGACGGCAAGCTGAACAGTCTTAATCTGGTAAGCCTCGGCTTTGAAAATTTGCCCGGCGACACGATCATTGACGGCCAGATCATGGAGTTGAACGTCGTTTCGGATGTCATCCGCAGCGTATGTGCCAACCATGATGTGAAATCCGACAATGTTGTTACCGGCGTCAGCGGCCATTCGGTGATCTTAAAGAACATCGTGCTGCCGTCGATGAGCAAGGAAGAGTTGGAAGAATCTATAGACTGGCATGCCGAGGAGCATATCCCTTATGACCTGGCGGACGTCAGCCTCGATTATCAGGTCACGCATGAAACCGCTGATTCGACACATGTTCTGATCGCGGCTTGCAAGAGCGAGCGCATTGACAATATCAAGCAGGCAATTCAGCTCGCCGGCAAGACAGCGACCATCATCGACGTTGATACATTTGCTCTGCAGAATTGTTACGAAGTTAATTACAACCCGACCAACAACGATGTCGTAACGTTGCTTAACATCGGCGCCTCGACGATGAACGTCAATATCGTCAAAGGCACTCAGTCGCTGTTTACGCGTGACATCACGGTCGGCGGCAGCCAGTTTACAGATGTTCTGCAACGCAGCCTCGGGCTGAATTTCCAGCAGGCAGAGGCAGTCAAACGCGGCGTCACCGATGTGGTCGAAGGGATCGAAGAAAAGTCCATCGAGCCGCTTATGAACAACGTGACCGAGATCGTTGCGATGGAAATTCAAAAGACATTTGATTTTTACCGAGCGACGACCGAGGACAATGAGACCGTTGTTCAAAAAATTCTTATCTCGGGCGGCGGTTCGAAACTCGTCGGCCTTGCTCAGGAGCTTTCCGAAAGGCTTGAGCTGCCGGTTGAGATACTGAACCCGTTTCGCAATATAAAAGTTGACGACAAGAAATTTGACCCGCAATACCTCAGCGAGATCGTGCCTGAAATGGCAGTGGCCGTTGGATTGGCCGTAAGGGGAGTGTAAAAAGATGATTAAGATCAATCTATTAAATTCTGTAACAGATAGACAAAGCGGCACAGTCGCGGCTGTCGATCGCAAAATATCGAGCGGCACTTCGCGTTTCGTCCTGATGTCGGTGGTTGTTAGCGTCATGCTTTCGGCCGTCATCGGCTGGGACGTGATCAGCACTCAGATGGCAAAAACCGCCGCTGAAACTGAGCTCAATAATCAAAAGACGATCGCCGCCGAACTTGAAGTCGTTATGGCTGAGCAGAGGGATCTTGAACAAAAGATCACGAGCATTGACAGCCGCATCGAAGCAATCAAGAAGCTGCGTAATTCACAGGCAGGGCCAAGCGCCGTGCTTGAAGCGATGCGTGAACGCATAGCGATGGTTCCGGGGCTTTACCTCGAAACGATCGAACAATCCGGCGACGGCATTGTTGTCAAGGGCAACTCGCCTGACGAATCGCAGGTCACGCAGTTCGGCCGAAGCCTCGAGTTTTCAAACGGGCTGTTCTCGAATCTGAATATCGAAACCGCTCGAGCCGAGGTGCAAAATCAAAATGCCGTGGTAAAAGTAAATGCCACGGGCGAAACAGCAAAGGTCGAGATCGTCAATTTTACGATTAAATGCAACTACACGCCCTCCAAGGCTGCCGGTGCTAACGGAAATCCGACGACTGCGTCTGCTCAGGCGCCAGGTGCAGCACAACCGGTTCAGGTTGCAAAGAACTAATACTTTAAGACAAGCGAAAAAGAAGGAAAACCAAAATGTTTGAGAAAATCAAAAATCTAAAATGGCATTATCACTTGTTGATGCTTGTTAGCTTGGCCGCGTTGATCTATTCGGGCGTGTATTATTTCGTGACAAGCGAAACGCGGGCCCAGATCACGGCTCTGAATGAGGAGATCTCGCAACTCCAGGCAAAGAACGAAACGGCTCGAGTCGCCACCCAGCGGATCAACGAGTTTCGAGCGTTGTATGCCAGCAAGGCCGAGGAGTATGAAGAACTCAAGGTCCTTCTGCCGGAACAGCGTGAGATCACAAATGTTCTGTCGGGACTGCAGGACACGGCGAACAGCAGCCGCATGATGGTCATGAGGTTTTCGCCGCGTGACGATACGCAGCAGGATTCGATAATGGCCAAGCCGGTCGAGATCGAGGTCAACAGCAATTTCAATAATCTGCGGGCCTTCTTTGACAGCATGGCAAAGCTGCCACGCATCGTGTCCATCTCGGATTTTAAGATAAATCAGCTCGACAAACAGACCGAGAATAAGACGCTGCATGCTCAATTTCTGCTGACGGCATACTATGCCGCCCCAACCGATCTTAATGCCAAGCCTGCCACGCCCGGTGCTCCTGCTGCCGGCCAGCCTGCCGCTCCCGCAGCTCAACCCGCAGCTAAATAGATCGAACCCGATTAAATTCGCATTTCCAAAAGAGAAAAAAGCCATGATTAACAAATCGACAATAAAACGCTTCGTCAGCCTCGCGGCAATCGCCGCCGGCATAGTGCTCGTCAGCGGCAATTTTTCGCAAGCTTACGCACAGAGTCGTGATCCGTTTGCAAAGCCTGGATTTATGAAGGCTAAAGAGGCCGCGAAAGTCAAACCGGGGTCCGGATTGCCGGGCTCGCCCGCGAACTTTGGCCCGCCGGCAATCGAAGCACGCATCGAGTATTTCAAACGACTTCGAGAAATGGCCGCAGTGAACGGAGCGCCTTTGCCAAAGGTGACGAGCGTTCTGACGCTGAATGAAATGGCAGTGACCGGCATTTTCAAAACACCGCGCGGTTACGCAGCGATGGTCGAGGCGACGCCGATCAAGCTCTCATACACGATCTACCCCGGCGAGAAGTTTTTTGACGGCCAGCTTGTCGCGGTCGAAGAGAACCGTCTTGTATTTCGCAAGGTGACAAAGACCGGCCCCGGCAAATTTGTTGCGTCAGTCGAGAACAAGCCTCTCAAGGAATATACGCAAAAGGCGCAGATCGAAGGCACCGCTCCAACAGAATCAGCACCCGCGCGTCCGGTTGAAACGGCCAGCAATGCCCAACCCGAAAAGCCGTCCGCCAAAGACGGCAAGACAGGCAAGGACGGCAAACCGGCTTCAAATCCATTCCTTTCACCTCTCGACGAGATGGAGAAGCAACCCGTTCAGGCTGAGACCGACAAGGCAAAGAAATCCGCCAAGAAACCGGCCAAAGTCGCCAAGAATTAAGGGCGAATAAAGTTTAACCCACACAATCCGATCTCCTTTTCCAAAGAGATCAATCGAATCAGATACGGAGGAAACATGAACTCTCTTAGCAAATTACGCGAAACGGTCAAAAAGATTGTTATCGCATTAGGAATAGTCAGCGTTCTTGCTGTCGCCATTTCCGCTCAAAAGGTTGAGCCGCAGTCGCAGGGCAAGCATTATGGCGAGCCCGGATTTCGCGGCGAGCCGATAAATCTGAATGTCGTAAATGCCGACATCCGCGACATACTTAGTTACATTACCGATCAATACGGCATAAATTTCGTGATCGACAAATCGGTCAAGGATGTTCCGGTGACGGTAAAGGTTAACGAAGTTCCATGGAACGTCGCCCTCGACTCAGTGCTTCGCTCGCAGGCTTTGGCCGTGCAGGTCAACGGAAGCATACTTCGCGTTGCAGAATCAGCCACGCTCGCGGGCGAACAATCAGTATTGTTAAAGGTTCGCGACGGGCAGCTCGACAATTCGCCTCTTTATACCGAGTTCATCCGCCTGAACTATGCGCGGGCCGAAGGCACCCTAAATGATGTCGCCGGCAGTGCAAACGATCTCAGCGCCGGAACGGCCACGTCGTCAACTGCCACGGTTTATAGTGACCCAAACACAATATTGAACGGCTCGAAACAGTCCGGTTCCGCCGGTTTTACCAGCGGAACAAATGACGGCATACTCGGCATTATACAAAAACGCCTTTCACGCCGCGGCTCGATCGAGGTTGACAAACGCTCAAACACGTTGATAGTTACCGACGTCCGCGAAAATCTCGACGCCGTAAAACAGCTTGTAGCTTATTTAGATCAGCCGGAGCCGCAAGTCGAGATCGAGGCACGCATAGTCGTTGCCACGCGAAACTTTAGCCGCGACATCGGTGTTCAACTCTCCGGTTTGGTGTTCGGAAAGAACGCCGCAGCTTCAGGAAGCACGCTTCCCGGCGGCACCTCGCTCGATCCGCAGCCGAACAACAACTTGTTTTCCGGCATTCCTAATACGATTATTGGGTTGACGACCGGCATGTTTGGAACCGCTCAACTCAATCTGTTGATCTCGGCCGGTGAACAGAAAGGCCAGGCCAAGATCATTGCCCAGCCACGTGTTACGGCGCTTAATAACCGTCCTGCCGAGATAAAGAGCGGCACCAAGATCCCGATCACAACGATCCAGCCCGGCAGCGCAGCCGGCGGATCGGCCATTGCAACAACGACCTATGTTGACGTGCCGCTGAGGCTTCAGATCACGCCGCAGATAACGGATACGGGCATGGTCATTCTGAATGTGGTCGCGGAAAACAGCTCGACGGCGACGGTTGTCAGCGGTGGCAACCCGGCGATCAACACTCAGAGCATGAAGACCGAAGTGACCGTTCCCGATGGCGGAACCACGGTTGTCGGCGGCGTCCTGTTTGACGATGAACGTCAAAATTCGGACCGCACGCCAGGATTGGGCAGCGTTCCAATTCTTGGCAATCTTTTCAAGCGTAAAGGCGTTCAGCGTAATACGAACGAAATTTTGTTCTTCATCACGCCGCGCATCAGCCGTCCGGATTACTCGGCGGGCCAGCAAAATAATGTCGGTCCGCGTCCCGCGACGATCATCCAGCCGGTGCCGCTCGGCAACCCGCCGTCGAACTCGAACCCGACGCCGGCCGCCGACACACAGCCTGTCTTGTTCCAGTCGCCGGGACTTTCGAGACCCGAAGCAGTCACGCCGAGCAAGTAAGAGCAGCTCGCATAACAGAGAAACCAAGTTTCTTCCTACCGGCCCGTCAAGCAAAATGCTCGACGGGCTTTTTTCTATTCATTGCGTGGTCCTGATACAGGTTTACTGTAATATGTAAAGAAACGAGACGTTGGTGAAAAAATGAATATTGAAGAACTAAGGAGCTTTTGCCTTTCATTCCCCGGAGCGACCGAGGATGTTAAATGGGGCTCCGATCTGTGTTTTTGCGTCGGGGCGAAGATGTTTTGCGTTACCGGTGCCGACTCTATTTCTGGTGGAATGTCTATAAAATGCACGCCGGAGAAATTTGACGTTCTTGTCGAGCGCGAAGGCATCGATCCGGCGGCTTATGTAGGCCGTTACAAATGGGTGCGTATCTCAGATCTCGACGCTGTGACGCCCGATGAACTAAAAGCGCTCATCGGGGAGTCATACAGACAAGTTTTTGATAAACTAGCTCCCAAGGTTAAAAAAAGTATAAAAGTGCAAATGTGAAAAAGGTTAAAAGGGGAAAAAGTGAAAAAGCTTAAAAGTGAAAAAGCTGTTCAAAAACAGTATAACTTTTCCACTTTTAACATTTTACACTTTTAACCTTTCCCCTTTTTCACTTTTCCACTTTTTCACTTTTAACCTTTTAACCCTTTATGATAATCGCCATAGACGGCCCGAGCGGTGCAGGCAAATCCACTTTGGGGAAAATGCTCGCTAAAAAACTGAACCTGCTCTATCTCGATACGGGAGCGATGTATCGCGCGGTCGCGCTGGCAGTGACGAGAGCGAATGTGCCGTTTCGTGACATAGATCGCATCGCCGATATCGCCGAAAATGCGAAGATTGACCTCATCGGCGAGCCTGATGCGATGAAAGTAATGCTTGACGGCGAGGATGTTTCGGTTGATATTCGCACGCTTGATGCAGCGCAGTCGGCATCGGTGGTCTCGACGATCTCTGAGGTTCGGCGGATCATGGTCGAGCATCAGCGGCAGATCGGCGAATCGGCTCCAATGGGCTGCGTTCTCGAGGGCCGCGACATCGGCAGCGTCGTCTTTCCTAAGGCAGACATAAAGTTCTTTCTTACGGCCACGCCCGAGGCACGTGCCCGCAGGCGGTTTATCGAGGACCAGTCAAAAGGCCGCATTTCGACTTACGAACAGACGCTCGCCGAGATCAACGAACGCGACGAACGCGACGTTTCACGCGAGGATTCGCCCCTAACGATCGCCGAAGATGCCGTCGTCATAGACACAAGTGAACTCGACCTGACCGAGGTGTTTGAACAGATGCTCGCCAAGATCACCGAAAAACGCGCCACGGCCGCATAAAAGTTGACTTGGACGCACTTAATTAGATAACATCATAAGTTGCTCTTTGTCTGCTCCCGTAGCTCAGCTGGATAGAGCGACGGCCTTCTAAGCCGTAGGTCGCAGGTTCGAGCCCTGCCGGGGGTACCAAAAATTTGAAATTTCAGATCTCAAATTTGAGATTTGAGTGAGATGGCGGCTATAGTTCAGCGGTTAGAGCGCCTGATTGTGGTTCAGGATGTCGTGGGTTCGAATCCCACTAGCCGCCCCATTTTTTTGACTGTGATCGTTTACCGGTTAGTTGAGAACTTGAGATGAAAATAAATCTACGGTTTTCCAACTTTTGGAATATTATCGGCGTCTAACGGAATATAAAAGGCGTCTAAAAGGGTTAATTTTGTTAAATAGCCTGATTTTATAATGCAATTGTGACTGTTTGGGTTTGAGAGCTTTTTCTTGCAACCGCATTGAAAAAGTGATATATTTAAGGTCTTAGACCAAACGGCAGAGCGTCGAATTTAACTCTGCGAAATTCTTAGTTTTAGAAGGTAGTAACAATGAAAAATTTTGTAGCCCGTGCTGGCAGGATCGGATTATTTGCTCTATTAACATTGCTCCTGGCATCCTTGGCTTTTTCGCAGTCCGCTCTGCGAAAGGCGATGGATTATGACGGAGACAACAGGGCTGATTTTACTGTCTTTCGCCCCAGTAACAATGTTTGGTATATCAGTAACAGCAACGGCGGCGTTACTGCAACAAATTTTGGGCTCGCTGGTGAAGATTTTATGACGCCGGGCGATTATGACGGCGACGGCAAGGGCGACATTTCCGTTTGGCGAGACACGACGGGCACGTTTTACAGATTAAACAGCTCTGATGGGACATTTCGCGCCGTCAACTGGGGCGTTACAGGCGATGAACCTGTGGCGAGAGATTATGACGGCGACGGCAAGACCGACATTGCGGTCGCTCGACGCACGGGCGGAACTATGGTCTGGTATATACAGCATACTGTGGATACAGGTTATTCCGCGATCCAGTGGGGGATTTCGACCGATTACACAGCTCCGGGCGACTATGACGGAGACGGCAAATTTGATGTTTGCGTTCAGCGACCGGGCACTACGCCAACCGGGCAGGCAACATTTTATGCAAGGAAAAGCAGTGACAACGGCGTCATAGCACAGCCTTGGGGCGTCAGCAATGACCTCGTCGTTCCGGCGGATTATGACGGTGACGGAAAAACCGATTTTGCCGTTGTCCGCGAAGGCGCTACGCTGACTTCGAATTTGACCTGGTATATTCTTAGAAGCAGCGACGGCGGCGTGATAGCCGATGTGTTTGGCCTTACAAACGCCGATGTGAACACCCAAAACGATTATGATGGCGACGGCAAAGCGGACATAGCGGTTTGGCGCGACACGAACGGCACTTTCTATTATAGGAGAAGTTCGGATAATGGGGTTGGGGCATTTCAATGGGGATCTGCAAATGATTATCCTGTCGCAAGTTACGATACGCACTGATCTGTCTGACAGTTTCTGAACATCAATGGTTGAAGGCACATTGTCTTCGGCCATTTTTGTTTATGAGTTTTTTACGATGACTGATATTCAAACTACGATAAAAACTACATTTCCGCAAAAATGCGTGGTCATTGTCGGCGACCTCGTGGCGGATCAGTTTCTAAACGGTACGATCTCGCGCGTCTCGCGCGAGGCTCCGGTTTTTATTCTTCGGCACGATCACACCGCAACTTTGCCGGGAGCGGCCGCAAACGCCGCGGCGAACGTTGTTTCGCTTGGCGGCAAACCTGTATTGATCGGTTTGGCCGGACGCGATGCAAACGGCGAACTGCTGTTGAAAAAGCTGGATGAGATCGGCGTCAATACCGCTAATGTCGTGTCTGACGGTTCTCTTAACACGACCACCAAGGTGCGCGTTTTGGCCGGCCAACACTATGCTGCCCGTCAACAGGTGATACGGATCGATTACGAAAATTCGGCATCAGTCTCAGATGAGCTAAGCGTAAAACTGCGCGAAAATCTGATAGCCGCAGGAGCTGTAGCGAACGCGATCATCATTTCCGATTACAACTGCGGAACTGTATCCGGCGAGATATATGAAACGGCAAGAACGATCGCGACTGATCGAAAAATTCCGCTGATAGTTGATTCGCGTTACAGGCTTGCCGATTTTGCAAATGCTTCGACCGCAACGCCAAATCGCGAAGAGGTCGAAAAGATTCTGGGCGAAAATTTCTCGGCTGAGGATTGTTCCGGGTTGCGAGACCAACTTGGTTACGAGGCGCTTCTGGTAACTAATGGCAACGAGGGGATGCTTCTTGTTGAGAACGGCAAGCCGCCGCTAAATATTGAAGCCGTCGGCTCAAAAGAGCCGGTTGATGTCACAGGTGCAGGCGACACGGTGATCGCGGCTTATGCATTGGGACTTGCATCCGGATTGAGTTACGCCGAAGCAGCGAAAGTTGCCAATCACGCCGGCGGCATAGTCGTTATGAAAAAAGGAACGGCAACGGTGAGTATTGACGAACTGTGCGATTCGTTGGTTTCCAATGCAGATTCACGAATATCGAAGCCTGCCAGACAGTCCAATGATGCGTGACCATTTTGCACAAATTCTCGACCGCGACTGTGTTGTGCGCGAGACGACGCGGGCCAGGGCCGGCGGAGCAAAGATCGTTTTGGCAAACGGCTGCTTTGACCTGCTGCACGTCGGACACGTTCGTTATCTAGCAGGAGCAAAAGCACTCGGTGACGTACTTGTTGTCGGAGTAAATTCGGATAAACAGGCACGCCTTCTCAAAGGCGAAGACCGGCCTGTAATGTCCGAAAATGACCGAGCCGCAATTGTTTCGGCGCTAAAATACGTTGATTTCGTGACCATTTTTGACGAGCCGACTGTTGAAGCATTAATCCGCGCGATCAAGCCGGACATTCACGCTAAGGGAACAGATTATACGACTGAGACAGTTCCCGAACGCGAGATTGTCCGTCAATGCGGCGGCACCGTCGCCATCGTCGGCGACCCAAAGGATCATTCATCAACTGATGTGATTAAATTGTTGAGAAGGGGAGAAGGGAGAAGAGGAGAAGATGAGTAGAGGAAAAATCTCCCTTTCTCCTTTTCTCCCATCTCCCCATCTTTCTTATGTGGAATGCTCGCACCAAAGACGATCTGATTATAGAGGTTTGGGAAAAGCTCGATTGTGAAAATGTCGGTGCTGCCGAAATCGAAGCGATCGAAACTGTTGTCGCCGATCAGTATGGCGATTCAGCGGTTGATTCTCCAATGGTGGTCGCGAGGCTTTTGGCTGACGAAGGCGCGGAGCTTCGACATCCCGAGATAATGAAGCTCTACGTCGAGAGGGCATCAGACCGACCTTATGACGGAGCACTGCGAAACATCGTCAGGACCAGCGATCTAAAAACCACGCTCGCGTCGATCCGCAATCTGGAAAACCTGCGGCGAAAATACGCCAAGGATAATGATAAACAAGGACTAAAACTTGTCCGCGAAACAGCGATCCGCAGCAAGCAAACGGCTTTGGAAACTGCCGAAAAGAAAAATCTCGACGAGACTGCGAGAAACGTAAATGCCGAGATCGCCCAATGGTTCACAGTCTGGCTGCAAACACCTGAGATTTTTGAAAGCTGGGTTGCGTTAAGACAAAAATCGAGCGAGTTTTTAGACAAGTTTGAACATATTAATAAATCGGAAGCCGCGTAAGATTGGATTGACTAGCGGCTGACAGCTAGTAGCTGGCAGCTAGAATCCAAACTTTCTTTGACTCTGAATTCGCGGCCTCTACAATAAGACATGCGCCGATTTTACGCACCAAAAGAGAATTTTGACGGGAAAACCGTCATGCTCGATATTGACGAGACCAGGCATCTGCGTGACGTGCTGCGCTTGCATGTTGAAGATGAGGTTTCTGTTTTTGACGGCACTGGCCGCGAGTTTCGATGTTCGATCAGTGAAATTGGAAAGAAAAATTCGTCGTTGAAAATTATTGAGGAAACAGAGCCTGCTTCGCCGGAATCATCATTCGTGATAACGCTCGCGGCAACAGTTTTAAACGGCGAAAAATACGATCTTGTCATTCAAAAGGCAGTTGAACTTGGGGTGACAAATTTCATTCCGCTGCATACTGTCCGATGTGACGTGAAGATAAAAGACGCCGTAAAACGGATGAACCGATGGCAACGCATCGCTCTTGAAGCCACAAAACAAACGGGCCGCGCAAAGCTGATGCAGATAAACGAGCCGGTCGAGCTTGATGCATTACTCGCAAACAAAAACGAAAATGTCGTTTTGTTCTCCGAGCGCGACGGCGGCGATTTTTCGAACATCAAAAAAGCCCAACAAATGACTGTCATTGTCGGGCCTAAGGGTGGTTGGGACGATTCTGAATTAGAGGCGGCAAGATCAAAACGAATTAAGATCGTTACGCTCGGCGGTCGCATCCTTCGGGCAGAGACCGCAGCGATTGCGATAACCGCGATTCTTCAGCACAGATTCGGCGATCTGAACTGAATTAAAAGTCAGCTTTTTTAGGCCTGTAATATGCCTGGCCGCGCTGCTTTAGTTTTGCTTTCGTGCCCAAAGCGTCGATGAACGTCAGCAGCAGTTTTTTGTCGTTAAACTTAAAGTTTGCCGTTCCTTTGGCGTCAACATCGGGGTCGTCAAAATTGATGACAAGATATTTGCTCTCGGTCGACTTCAAACCAGCCAGCCCTGCACCTGGAAGCGGCAAGCGGCTGATAACATTTCCCGTTTGGGAAACATGCTCTTTGACTTCAGGATAAATAACGACAATAGACGTATAAGGAATCGAAAATATCTCCTTGTTATCCTTGCGATAAAAAACCACGCGCTCGTTCGCATCGTCAAACTTGAAATATCCGCTCTCCTTTCCTGTTGATCCAAATATGCCGCCGTCATATCGCGCCTTGAACGAATCGGGCAGTGGTTTCGCCGTTTGATTTCCAGTCTTATCAACCGGCCGCGGCTGGGCCTGAACAAATGCCGAAAAGCAGAACAAAACGAATGTAACGAACAATAGCTTTTTCATATAATTGTATAGACGCTTTTCAATCGTCGAAGGTTGTTATTTTGCTGCTGAAAACTCCATGTTATTAAGATAGGGCTCAAGCCGCTCTTTTGCGATACTGACATATTCTTCTGAAATCTCTGAACCCAGCCATAAACGGCCTAATTGATGAGCGACCTTTGCCGTTGTGCCGCTTCCCATAAAGCAGTCATAGACGACATCGCCTTTATTGGTCCAAGTAGTTATTTGGTCGGCCACAAGCTGTTCAGGGAAAATTGCCGGATGTTTGAATGCAATTTTATCCTTGGATGATGACGTGCCGACATTATAGGTAAAAATATTGCTTACCTTTCTTTCAGCTTTGAGTTCACGGCCGATATCTTCGTCGGGAACATTGCCTCTGCCTTTACCTGTGATCCGAAAAGCGGTAATTTTTTGCCCCGCCGATTTGGTTGGCTCGGTAATTGGATTGAATGTTTTTGGCTGTCCCTTACTGAAACAGAACATATACTCAAACGCTTGTCGGTATCGCTTACCGCAATCGCTTGGTATCGGATTGCGCTTTACATATAGCATTGTGTCGTGGACTTTGAACCCTGTTTTCTGAAACTCAATGGCGTGTTTGAAACTCGACAATGTTTCATCACCGTTCACCGTTCTATCACCGACTACCCAAATAACAACGCCGCCCGGTTTGGTCTTTTGATACAATCCCGCTGCGATTTGCTCGACCGGGAAATGATAGCCGTTGTAATCGCGCAGATCGTCATACGGCGGGCTCGTGATCGTCATATCAATGAGATCATCCGGCATCCGATGCAGCGTTTCGATGCAGCTTTCGTTGTATATTCGGCCAAATTCCATAGTTACTCAAGCGGCCATTTTGCCAAAAAATCGGCAAGAAATGCTTTCTCCGGTTTTTGAATTTCATTTTCTAGAAACTCCCGAAAATATTCCTGTTCGTGCAGGTAATCTTCTTCGCCGATCAGCCCGGAAAAATAAACAAGCCGCAGCCAGACAAGATAGGTATTCAGCGTATCTATCTGGTTGTATTCGACGATCTTGGTAATGTCGCGTTCGAGCCAAAGGTCGGTAACCTGGTCGCCCTTTACGTCTATCTTGCCGGGAAAACCACAAACTTTTGCAAACTCGTCGAGCTTCGGCGTCATGTCGCGGGCTGAAAAAAGTTTTAGCAGATCGAGATGACATTCGTTGTCCCAACGCGCGAAGTAATCGTTTGTCTTATCCCATTTTTCTTTCGGACGCCGGCAAAATTCCGTCGCTGAAACTTCATTTATCATTCCGCGCTGAATCAAAACCTGCATATCTGATTCAGATGAATTGTAACCTACGAGCTGCGGGCGGTATTTTCCAACCGACGTGAGAAACCGCTCGATTATCTCGGCTTCGACAACATTGTCGCCATCAATAGGCAGTTCGGGAAAGGAATTAAGCCGGAATTCAACCGTCTTAACACCGTCACGATAGACCATGCGACGCGACAGAAACGCAATCGAAACAACCCGCGAGAACATGTATTTCAGAAACGGTCGTGGGTTTGTTTCGGCGTCGTATTTCAGCGAGTGTTCCCATAGACGCTGCATCGCTTCTATCTCGTTTGTCTCGTCGGGCAGATCGAAAAGCCGCCTGGCACCCGCAGCGTCGGGCACCCATTCGAGATCGAAAAACAAGGCAAGTTCTGGGATCGGATTTTTTAGCATATTATGTCTTTAATCCCGCAATTCTAACACATAAAACCAATCGAAAAAATTCCCCACAACTGCATTTAGTTTGCCGGAATGTAACGCACCATACCGTCAATGCGTGGCCGATTTCGTATGATTCAACCTGTCCGTGATGATTTGCCGCAGAGCGTAACTTGCTTACGCACAGACACTTAGCTTATGTGGCACGGCTCTTGCCAATTACCAGGGCGAAGAGAATTATTTTAATAAAGAAGATGGAGGAATACATATGTTTAAAAAATACGTTACTACAATGTTAATGGCTTTAATGATAGGACTGGGCGTTCCGTTTATTGCAGAAACGACGACGACGACGGCGTCGGCACAGTTCCGAACGAAAACGAAATATTACCGCGACAGACGCGGCCGCTTGGTGGCAGTCCGGCGACCGGGCTTTTACAGACGACATCGCAAGGCGGTCAACATCGGCGCCGGAACGGCGGCCGGAGCGCTGGTCGGCGGATTGCTCGGCGGTAAGAAAGGCGCGGTAATCGGCGGTCTTGCCGGTGCTGGCGGCGGTGCACTGGTAACACACAAGCAGAAGTCAAAGAACTACACCAGACGCTGGTATCCGCGACGTACTCGTAATTACTAATCGGTAGTCACCGTGTTGTTAATCAAAGACCCGGCATCCTTTTCAGGTGCCGGGCTTTTTTACTGTCAAAAGCAATTAGAAAACGTAAGCATTCGTCTCGATCAAAACATCGGCGATGCGTTGACGCGCGGCGATCGTATTTATCGGCGAATTGTTTTTTGTGAACCGTTTTAGAGCGACAAGCAGTGTGCGGCCTTCGTCTCCATCGGCCATTGCGGCGATTGTGTTGCGGGCTTTCATTTCGATTCGCTGTATCGCGTCGTTGCAATAAACCGCAGCCATGTCGATATATCTCGCAGCCGCTTCTTCGCCATTTGCGCCTGCAAATTTTTTGGCTCGCAGGATCGCTGTTTCCATTTGGTAAGCGTCCATGATGATGTCGGCGCAATTGAGCAGGATTTCCTGCTGATCGCCGAGAGTCATCATGTATTTTTGTGCCGCCGTGCCGAGAACCATCAGCGCGATCTTCTTTGCGTTTTGCGCGAGTTTTGTTTCCGCCACGAGCAACCCCGAATCTTCGTCAAACGACATCTGCGGATTGAGTATCTCGTCCTGCAAAGCCTTTGCCGCCTGTAGCAGGCCAAGCTTACCTTTCATCGCGCGTTTCATTAATTGCCCGGGAATAAGCATCCGGTTGATCTCGTTCGTGCCTTCGTAAATGCGGTTTATGCGCGAATCTCGATAGGCTTTTTCCGCCGGATAGTCCGCCGAGTAACCGTAGCCGCCAAAGATCTGCACCATCTCATCGACAACGTAATCAAGAGCCTCTGAACACGCAACTTTATTGATTGACGACTCAACCGCATACTCCTCGATCGACTGCATTTTTTTAACAGTATCGGCTCCGTCGCCTATCAGTGCGTCTATCATGCCGACCGTGCGGTAAGTGATAGACTCAGAAACCCACGTTCTGATCGCCATCTCGGCGAGCTTGTGTTTGATCGCGCCAAAGCTGGAGATCGGTTTGCCGAACTGCTGTCGCTCGTTTGCGTATCGAACTGCTTCGTGAATTGCGAGTTTTGCACCGCCCGTAACCGACGCGCCGAGTTTAAATCTGCCGACATTGAGAATATTGAACGCGATCTTCGCACCGTCGCCGATGTTGCCGATAAGATTGGTCGCCGGAATTTTACAGTCCGACAAAATCAGCGGCGTGGTCGAGGACGATTTGATGCCCATCTTATGTTCCTCAGCACCGGGACGGCAATTTTCACTGCGTTCGACGACAAAAGCAGAGAATTTTTCCTTTTCGCCGTCGACCTTTGCAAAGACAATAAACACGTCCGCAAAACTGCCGTTTGAGATAAACATCTTCTCGCCGTTGAGCGTGTATGTTGTGCCGTCATCGCTTAATTTTGCAGTCGTTTTTGCACCAAGCGCGTCGGAGCCGGAACCGCTTTCTGTCAGGCAATATGCTGTGACAATCTCACCCGAAACTATCTTAGGAATCCATTTTTGCTTCAATTCTTCCGAGCCAAAATAAAGAATCGGCAGAACGCCAATGGACGTCTGTGCTCCAAACGTCGTTCCAAAACCGCCGCCACGCCCGATCATCTCAGCGATAACCGCGCCGGTCGTCTGATCTAGTCCGAGACCGCCGTATTCCTCGGGAATAGTTGCACCCAAAAGCCCAAGTTCGCCACATTTTTTTACAAGCCCGCGGGCAACTTCCCAAGCGTGATTTTCCATCGCCTCCAGATTTGGCCGCACCTCGTTATCAACAAAGTTACGCGTCGTCTCGCCGATCATTCTTTGCTCTTCGGTCAAATCTTCCGGCGTAAATATCTCGGCAGTCTCAGCAATCAAAAACTCGCCGCCTTTCATATACTCTTTTTCCATTTGTGCTTCCATGATCTTTTCCACCACAAAGGCACAAAGAACACTAAGGTTTTTATCTTTGTGCTCTTTGTGTCTTTGTGGTTAATTTATCCTTTCAAAAATCCCGGCCGCTCCCATGCCGCCGCCGACTCACATTGTGACCATGCCATAGCGTGCATTTCTGCGCTTTAACTCTTGTAATAAGGTCGCGGTCAATTTCGCCCCGGTGCATCCGAGCGGATGCCCGAGAGCGATGGCACCGCCGTTGACGTTGACCTTTGCCGGGTCCATTTCAAGCACCTTCATTACGGAAAGTCCCTGAGCGGCAAACGCTTCGTTCAGTTCGATCACGTCGATCTGGTCGAGAGTCAGTCCGGCCATTTTCAGAGCTTTTGGAATCGCGTAAACAGGTCCGATGCCCATTTCTTCAGGCAGACAGCCGGCCGTTGCAAACGAAACAAATCTTGCCAGCGGCACTGCGCCGATCTCAGCCGCTTTATCGGCGGACATCACGACAACGGCAGCAGCACCGTCGGACATCTGCGATGAATTTCCGGCGGTTACGGTTCCATTTGCATGGAATGCCGGTTTGAGTTTTGCCAAGCCTTCGAGCGATGTGTCATTACGCGGGCCTTCGTCCTGAGCGCAGACGATCT
>JAYVFJ010000316.1:0-2259 GCA_043773225.1 Chloracidobacterium sp. | reverse complement strand
GTCCGCCGATCTTGACGCGGTCGCCAGCGAGTTTGCAAAATAATTCGCCGCCGCGGGCAGAGACCTGGCGAGCAAACATCTCGGTCTTACCCAGTTTTTCAGCCCAATATGGAATGAGGTTGCAATGCGAGGAGCCAGTCACGGGATCCTCAAAAACGCCGACCTCAGGCGCAAAAAAGCGAGAGACAAAATCCGATGTGTCGCCCGGCGCTGTGACAATAAACCCATGCGCATCGATTTTAAGAGACGCGGCTATCTTATGAAGTGCGGAAAAATCCGGTTTCAGATCAAGCACTTCTTGCTCGGTTTCGTAAACAAGGAAGTAATCGCGTGCCTTCAAAACCTCTTTTGGCTTTCCTCCAATCGCTTCAAACAAACCCGCCGGAGCGTCAACCGGCGAAACACGGCGTAGGGGAAAATCAAGTGTAAAAATGTCCCCGTTCTTTTCGACCGATAAAGCTCCACTTTTGTGCGATTTGAAATTTATCTGATCCGTTTCAGCATTCAAACATTCAAAGATCACAAAAGCGCTTGCCAAGGTGGCATGCCCGCAAAGGTCTATCTCAAAAGTCGGCGTGAACCAGCGGAGGTCATAAACGTCTCCGCTCTTCACAAAAAATGCGGTTTCGGAAAGATTGTTTTCAAGCGCGATCTTATGCATGATCTCCGACGGGAGCCACTCGGTAAGCGGCACGACCGCCGCCGGATTGCCGCCAAACGGTTTGCTCGTAAATGCATCAACCTGAAAAATTTCCAGTTTCATAACGTATCCTTAACTCAGACCTTGATTGATCCCTTTTCGCCAGTTTATCCAACCGCGCACATGCAGTCCAAAAAAACATGCGCTCCCGATAATCAGAGCAAAACTCTGAATCATAAAACCGACCGTCAGCCAGCTCAGGCTCGCAACCATCATGATAAGAAAACCGTATCGATTCTTGCTCCCGATCAGATAAACGCCGGTCAAGCCGGAGACAGTCGCCAGCCAGTCTATTCCAAAATATTGCATACAATTCTGAAAAGAATTTCACCACAGAGGCACGGAGAACACGGAGTTTAACAAGCGGTCGGGAATCACGGCACGAATATATTCTTTCTTCTTCTCTGTGTTCTCTGTGCCTCTGTGGTGAATTAATCTTTTACCGCCGCGATCGCCTGTATCTCGATCTTGGTATCAAAATGCAGATCCTTGACCGGCACGATCGCCCTCGCCGGCCGATAATCGCCCATTACGCGGGCATACGCCTCGTTAACGCCGCCCCAAAGCTCCATATCCGAAATATACATCGTCATCTGCAAAACATGCCCGAGATCACTGCCCGCCGCGTGCAGCACCGCTTCGACATTCCTAAGCGCAAGCTCCGTCTGTCCGTCGATAGAGCCAGTAAACGGAATCCGCGTTTCCAAATCCATCGGCAGCTGGCCCGAAACATAAACAAGGCCGTTATGCTCGATACCTGGCGAATAATGGCCTTTTGGCTGCGGTTGATTTGAGGGTTGAATGAACTTCATACCGATCCTTCTAATATCTTTCCGATCAAAAAAAGCTACATCATCCCAGTTTCCTTTCCGTGCTTTCTGTGTGATCCGTGGTTGATTTTGTTCGAAATTGGGACGAGGGGAACAAACCAACCGCGGAACACACGGATGCGGGCACGGAACAAGAGTTCCGGTCCGATAGATTTTCAAAGAACTCTAAACGCAAAAAACACCTAGTTCTTCTTCAGCGGCGGTGCCGGTTTAAATTTCGCCGGCAGGGCCGTTCCTGTCGCATTGGATTTGACTTCGACGATGTCCGTTTGCAGCGGGCCGAGTGCCGCCAGGACTTCGCCTTTTTCCTTTGCCGGGACGTTAAATTTGTCGAGCGTCGCAACCAGATCCTCGACGAGCGCTCCAAATTCGCCGGCCGTGGTGCCCATGTTCTTATGCGATTTTTTCATAGTCTGGCCCGTGTACGCACAGGGGCCGCCCGTTGCCTTGCACAAAAAGTCCGTTAGATTCTTAACCAATCGCGGAGCGTCGGATCTTGCGAATTTTTTATTGATCCGCGTATCCGCCAAAACCCGCCCGGCAAAATCAGCAACAACGGCATCGAGCGCATCCTTGCCGCCGAGCCGGTCATATAAACTCTTTTCCTGCGAAAACGCAGAGATTGACAACACAAAAACAACCATTAGTGAAACAAATATTTTTTTCATTTTTTTTCCTCCAAGATTTAATTTTTAGTTTTCGATTTATCAACCCGCTTGTTCTAAAACC
>JAYVFJ010000315.1:0-3610 GCA_043773225.1 Chloracidobacterium sp. | reverse complement strand
CTTTAGCTAGCGGCAATTTATGACCACTGGCCTGATCCATAATATTTGCGCGTTCTCCTGATTTTTTTTGAACGCGGATTGAGCGGATAAAGACGGATTAATAAAAAATCCGCTTAATCTGCCCAATCCGCGTTTAAATTGGGCATGAAACCGGACGTTTCTTAGCGGACACGAAAATCGGCTGAAATCCTGTAACATATTGCCGGACAAGATGTTACAGATTTTTCGCTCAAAGTTTGTCCCAGGTGTCCCAAACCTGAGTGGGACAAAATAACTCTTTTGTTGTCAACATTTACAACCATTTTTTTTGGCGTGTCCCACTGTTTTTAAAAAATGTAAGGCATTGTCTTACGGACTGTATCATATATGCAAGACTATATCATATTCTGAATGAAAATGCAAGACCTTTTATTTAAGCAGCACCAAAGGTGCATCGTAATATAGCCTGCGGCAGCGCTGCAGGAATTGTGGGTGGCGGGAAAAGCCGCAACGCTGCGTAGTATTAAAACGAAACAATTCCGCCAATATTTACTACGCACCGTTGGTGCTAAAAACTGTGGTAATTCGTTTCCTGCGGCGTTGCCGCAGGCTAAATTACTACCCACCTTTGGTGCTTAAATCTAAATAAAAAAAGAGGCAGCCCTTTCAGGCAGCCTCTTAATTTATATCCGTTCGCCTAACTTTTAATGATTAAGCGAACGGTCCAAAGTTTCCAAGGTAATTAGTTCGCTACAGTTGTATTTGCTACTGCAGGAGTAAGTCTTACCTCACTATTGATCAGGGTTGTTCGAATGCCGCCTTCGTTGAACATAAAGTTCTCCCAAGTAATCGGCGAAACCGAGAAGGCATCTCCGACAGCGGTGAAGTGGAAGTTCAAAAGAACTCCGCTCTCGCTGATAGGCATCGTGCCGTAAACGGCAACCTTGAGCAGGCCGGGTGCGATCGCGTTGAATACAACAGACATGTCATTGCTGACCGTTCCGCCCAACGTGACTGCATTAGCCTGAGGCTGAATGACCGTAGGATCGTAACGGAGGTCGAACTGATAAGAGATAGCTCCCTTATTTGCCGCTCCATTGACGCTGACCGGGATCACAACATCGCTGCCGGCCGGAGCCGAAACGTTCTGTGCCCTTACTTCAGCCGATCTCTGCGGGCCATTGCCAGCCGGACGGGATCCGCCGTTGGTGCCGGTAATGTTACAGGGGACCACGCCCGATGTAGGATCGCACCAGTTGCCCGATACGTCACCCATCAAGTAACCCAGATAGTCGTCAGTCACAGTTCCTACAAAAGTGTAGAAATTGAATGAGTTCTGGAATCTCCAGTCGCCTGTAAAGGTCGTATCAGGCAAGCTGACCGCCCATCGTGCCATTTTTGATGCGTCACTTGATGACACCGAGGGATCGCCGGAAACCTTAGCCACAAATATTTGCGTGGCAGTAAAGGAAACCAGACCAACGACATATCGTGCGGTTTCCGCCGCATCGAATGCGCTGATGCTCGAACCATGCGTGTCAGGAGCTGTCGCTGAAGACCTGCTAGGCACTATCGTGTAGTTGCCCGAGCCAAATCCGGTCATAACATAGAATCCCAAGTTATCGGTAGTATCGGTAACAACTGGGGCGCCAAATCCGGTGAGAAGAGTGTTCGGGATCCAACGGTTTGCAGGAGCTGCAATCGCGTTGCCGTATTTGATGCGTCCACCAGCCGTTCCTGAGATCGAAACGCTTCCGTCGTTAACGCAGCTACCCAATGGGTCTTCGTTATACCAGAAGCCGAGCGGAACGGAAACGCCGTTCAACGAGAATGGCGTGAAAAATACCGGGCTAAATGTTCCTGGTGCTCCTGTCACAGTCGGCCACGAAATATCAACCAATGAACCGGAACCCGAGAACGGGGTCTGTCCAAAGACCGAAATCTGCAACCTGTGAGCAGTCGGGCTAACAATAATCCTGTTAACCGTCAACGCCGAGGAATTCGAGAGGCCTACTGGACCAAGCGTAACTCCATAAAACGGGCCCGGTGCCGGTGACAGAACAGTCGGGTCGAATGTTATATGCATATCGGCCGAGAATGCAGCCGGAGTGTAAGGCGGCGAAGTCAGATCCGATGTCATGACCGAAAGGGTCACCGGATCACCCGACGATACTGTCTTATCATCGATATCGACCTGCGCACACAATGGCGTCGGTGTCGGTGTCGAGGTGTTTGTCGCCGTGCCTGTTGGGGTTGGCGTATTGGTCGGCGTCGAGGTATTTGTCGGCGTAAACGTATTTGTCGAGGTCGCCGTCGGCGGAACCGTCGCTGTAAAGGTCGCCGTCGGTCCAGCAGGGACAGTAACGCTGCCGTTGGTGATCGGGTTTGCCACAGGCTCGCCCTCATTCAAGGTCATTGCCGGGTGGAATGCCGGAGCCGGGTCGGTGTAATCGGCAAAAGCCAATGTGGTTGTCGTGCCCGGAGGATTAGCCTGAACAACGAAGTTCAGAATGATCAATGTCGATCCTGCACCAAGCGGCGAAGCCTGGAAAGCCGAAAGGGTCAAATGACCCATGTTCGGGCCGTTAACGCACATGGGCGTCGGTGTCGGCGGATCCTGGCAATTGTAGAAATTCGGCGTGACCACCATGGAGCTGCTCAACGTGCCGGTCTGAGTGACGGGCGGGTTTGCCGGTCTGATGACTGCCGGATCAAAATCTACGTTAAGATCGTATGAGATAACGCTCAAAGCTGAAACGTCACCGATCGTGATCGGGATCGAAACAAGGCCGGGTGCAGCGTTTACGTTCGGTATTGTCACCGGGACGTCCACAAATGCATTTGAAAGATTAAGATGTGTCGCATTGGTCGTCTGTGAAACAGAAGCAATATTGCTCTGCAACCCAAAAAACTCCGCTGCCGTATCGATAAAGGCAAAACGGGAATTTCCGGATGCAAACGCCGTGACATTCATCAACAGGGCTAACGCGATAGCGATAAGGGCAATCCCCTTAAAGCTGAAAAAACGGGAGGATTTTTGGTTGCTTAACATGATTTATGTGTTCTCCTATACTTTAAATTAATTTACTTCGCACCTCACAGAGAGACCGAAACCAAAACGACCAATTTCTTGGACCAAGATAGAAATATTCGCAAAATATACAAAGTATTTTCTTGCCAATATTATATTTCAAACAGGCCGATGTCAAGTAAAAAATGCTGTTCAGCAAGATTTAATATCACGGCTACAAGAAAAACTTTTAAAGAGCGGGTATATAACCAGCCCTTGATAATCAAAAACTACTGCTCGGCGATCATGTCAACGTTAACAGATTGCCCGGTGACGCTGACGGTCAGCGGCGTGAACACGGTCTTGCGCGATTCGACGCTGATGGTGAACGTCTGTCCGACCTGCAATCCGCCGAAGCGGTAAACTCCGAAGCTGTTCGACATGATCGAGCGGGTTTCGCCGGCTGTGTCCGTCAATGTGACGCGGGCATTTGGCATGCCCTGTCCCATTGAGTTCAGTAGCCGTCCCGTGATCTCGGCCTGATTTGCTCCCGCTCCCGAAAGCTGAACCATTCCGTCTGTTGCCAGAGTTCCCGGATCGCCTTCGTTGAACATCATCCGC
>JAYVFJ010000314.1:0-3920 GCA_043773225.1 Chloracidobacterium sp. | reverse complement strand
TACCTTCCTCACTGCTTCCCGTTTGAATTCATCATCATATTTCTTCATACTCCCATTTTACAGAGAGTTTCGTGTCCGGCTAAATTAGACCACCTCACTTCGACATCTAATTCGACAAGTTAACGACAAGGCGATTCAAAATCATTTGCTTCTTAGCTTTTCAAGTTCACTAAACAAATTCAATCTTACTTTTCATTACACGAAAACCGATGGCGGCGGTGACTCGGCAGTCTTTCGATATTATCGTTATCGTATGGCTCCCGATCCCGGCGTCTTGGACTTGATGGAAATTTTCGGAACAAAGTTCAAGCGTCTTTTATCCGCTAAGCGAGAGATTTCGCGTTTGGTCACCCGGTCCGATACGAAAGCGAAAATTATTAGAGGAACTGCGACAGATCTTGTAACGATTGAAGATGAAAGTGTTGATTATATCTATACCGATCCTCCATACGGCAAGAAAATTCAATATCTTGATCTCTCAATAATGTGGAATGCTTGGCTTGATTTCGAAGTTTCCGAGGAAGATTATGAGCTTGAAGCAATTGAAGGCGGCGAACACAACAAAACCAAAGACGATTACAAGAACCTAATTTCCGAATCGATCAGGGAAATGTATCGAGTTATGAAGTTTGCTCGCTGGATGTCATTTGTCTTTCAACATCAAGACCCTGCCTACTGGCATTTGATCGTGGACTCTGCCGAGAAAGCCGGATTTGAATATGCAGGGGCTGTTCGACAGAACAATGGACAGACCAGCTTCAAGAAACGCCAACATCCTTTCACGGTACTTTCGGGGCAATTGATTATTAACTTCAAAAAGATTCGTAACCCTAAGTCGATCATGAAAGCGAATCTTGGCGGTGATGTGACTGATTTGATTCACCAAGCCATTGAGGACATCATCGCTCATCATCATGGAGCAACGCTTGAAGAAATAAATGATGACATCGTAATCAAATTCATGGAACTAAATATTCTGGATTTGGTTGCGAAGAAGTACAAAGATTTGACGCCGTTTCTAGCCGGTAACTTCGACTTCGACAACGAAACTCAAAAATACAACTTGAAGAAAGAAGCGAAGTTTAGGGCTAACATTCCGGTTGAGGTGCGAATCAAATATTACATTGTCTCAATGATGCGAAGACTTGCTCGTGAAGAAAAATTTCCACATATCGATGATATATATCTTGAAATAATGCCGTTGCTAAAAAATGGCAAAACGCCGGAAAAGCAAACAATTCTAAATGTTTTGGAAACCATTGCCGTCCAAACTGGCGAGGATCAGTGGAGACTTGACGAATCAGGACAAGGGGAATTGTTCTTTTGATATGAAATCCAGAAGTCGAAAACTAGCGGAACATTCGATAAACTCTGCTCTTTCAGCAATCGAGATTTATAATAAACCGGACTTTCGCGATCGAGAACAGATTTTTTGTGTTCTCATGACGGTCGCTTGGGAAACTTTACTTAAAGCCCGCGTTGTTCAGCAGAATTCAAATCGAATTAACTCTCTTTATACAAAGGATGCTCGAGGACGTTTCAAAAAGAATCGCAACAATCTGCCGTTAACGATTGATGTTTACGAAGCGCTCCGGCGTTGCGCAATTGATCCGACGGCTGCGGCTAACATTTCTCGTATTGTCGAAATTCGAGATGTTGTTGTTCATCTGACCGCTGATTCCCCGACACTTCCGTACTTAGTGTTCACGCTGGGAACCGCTTCGCTGCGCAATTATGTAAAACTTATCAGTTCATGGTTCGGGATTAGTCTTTCGCAGTATCATTTTTACATTCTTCCCTTGGCGTTCGCTACTCCTTTCAAAACGCTAAAAATGGCCGATCTTAAACACGAGCCTGAGGAGATGAGGTCAGTGATTAAATCCGTCGCTCGTGACCAAGCGAATTTAGCGGAATCAAAAGAGTTCTTGTTTGTATGTGAAATAGAAACGACGTTAATTTCTGCCAAGAAGATAACCCATTCGACCGATATTGTAGCCACCATTGATGCGAACAATCCCGATGCCGTTGTGATACAACGGCCGGTTAGCTCTCTCGACCAATACCCTCTATCCGCAGGCGAGCTAGCGAACGCGGTCAGGCAAGCCTGTCCCGATGCAACACAAAACAAGGTCTGGGCGGCGATGAAATTGTTGAAAATGAAAGATGATACTCGATACTCGAAATATAGTTACCGCACGAAGAAGGACGTGGCGGCAGGCCCGCAGAAAGCATACGGCTCAATATACAATCAGGATGCCGTGGAAATGCTTGTTGAACACTTCCAAATGACTAGGCAGCGGGCGGCGTAGCCGCAAATCGTAAATTACATCAAGCCGGAAAGGCAGAGCCTTTCCGCAAATAAATGGGCACAGTCCGGAGAATTTGACGTTCCCTTTTTCCCCACACCTCTCTCGCATCCTGATCGCGGACGTGGCCGCGCTCAGGATGCGAGAGAGGTGTGGGGAAAATCTATTTTGGCAGCTAGACGGTCAGGTGAGAAGCGACCGGTCTGCGATGCGGCGGCGTAGCCGCAAATCTTGGGTGAGTTGGACGGAAAGGCGGAGCCATTCCGCAAATAGACGGGCACAGCCCGAAGATCGTTCACCCGTTGCTGACGCGACGGACGATTGATAATTACCATTTCCGTGGGTTGAAACGCCACGGCTACATTCAATTGATCGCTACGCGACGCGGCGGCGTAGGCGGAAGACCAGTTGTTTATCGCTTTCGCGGAGTTAATGTGACGGCTCGTTCGAGGGAATCGTAGATTTGGAGATAAATCTTTGTTTCCTGCGGGATGAGTGATGTCCAGTTTTCACCGCCGCGGTTGATGTAGCCGGCGAGGCGGGCGGGGTTGGAGTTGTAGCCGGCGGCCATTAGTTGTTCTTGGGTTGCAATTCCGATCTGCATTGAATTGGAAACAGTCGGGCTTGCGACGAGGTCGTTCCATGTCATTTGCATATAGAGCAGCATTGCCTGTGTTGCGTTGACGTGGTTTCGCATTCCTTCGACAAAATCGGGCATCAGGGCTGCGTTTGGGAAACGGCTGCGGACCATACGATACGTCGCAGGTATCATTTGAACCATACCGCCGGCACCTGCAGAACTCACGGAATAACGATAAGTCTGTCCCTCGTTTAGTGCGTAAAGCGTAAAAATATCGTTGTAGATATTCGGATGAAATTCGGTGCGAAAACGTTGATGGTCAACGTGTTCGACGGTGGCAAGACGCTCCGCGATGTCGGCAACTTTTGGTTGTATAAAATAACCTTTGTTTCGTAATTGGTCGCGGGCTATCTCGATTACGTTGTGAACATAAAAGCGTCCGGCGCTGACGACTTCGGGCGTCACGAGGCCGGGATGCGTTGACATGTAATAGGCAGTTTCCATGTAGCGTCCGCCACGTTCGACCGGATACTGCACAAGCAACGGCAACTGCGCCTGGCCGCTCTCGTCCATTATCGCGATAGGACTGTTAACACCGTTGGCACGGATCGTTCGAGTCGTGATCCGTTTGCCGTTTGTCGAAATGGCGGGCGTTATGATATTCGGGTTGAGAAAATCATCCTTGCTGATATTGATGTAATCTATCTTTTTGTCGCGCCAGTTGTAATACGCGATCCGCACGAGGCTGGTAAAAACGGCCGGTGCTGTCGGGTCGGTTATTGAGGTCGTTATGGGGCGCGTCTGCATTTCGCGTTTAGCCTCGGCGATCTTGCTTTTTATCTGGGTGAAGCTGAGCCCTTTGTAATTCAGGTTGCTCGCGGTCGAAGGTGCGACGGGTGGATTTTGCCCGACAACATTCGGCGTTTTTGCGGGCATCGGCGCAGGCGTGGGCGTCTTGAACGGCAGAATTAGCGGCGGCTGGTTCGTTACCACTACACGCGAAGGCATCGGCTGAGTTCTGTCTGTTTGGGCAA
>JAYVFJ010000313.1:0-4363 GCA_043773225.1 Chloracidobacterium sp. | reverse complement strand
CTAATTCAAAAAAGAATCCAAAACCGGGGGGACATAAAAAAGCAGCCGCATCGGGAAACCGTGCGGCTGTTTTATCTTTTAAATCACAAGAAATCAGATATTAATAATATGAGTTACATACGTGAAGTCGCCGATTTAGTTCTCGCTCGCCGTTCCAATCCTGCGATCCTCAGTCCGACGGATTTTGTGATAATTGCCGAATGGGAAAAACAAGAGATTCCGTTCTCGGTTATCGCAGAGTCATTATACAGGATAAAGTAAAACAGAATTTTTTCAATTGGCTGCAAACCAACGGTAATCGGCAAAATCATTGAAAGGTTTTATCACGCAGTTTTCTTAGCGTAAGCAGGCGATAGCTTTCGGAGGTTTTCCACGGCATTAGGAAGCACGTTGAGTATTTGATCTACATCTTCGACGGTGTTAAAACGACCGAAGCTGAAACGGATGGCACCGCGGGCGAGTTCGTCATCGCGGCCAAGCGCTCGGATGACGGGCGACGGTTCGAGCGAGCCGGATGAGCATGCCGAGCCGGTTGAGACGGCGATGCCTTGCATATCGAGGTTGATAAGGAGGCCTTCGCCTTCGACGCCTCGGAATGAGATGTTTGAGATGTTTGGCAGGCGATTTTCGCGGTCGCCGTTGAAAACCACGCCTGAAATTTTTTCGCCGATCTCGTTTTCAAATCGATCTCGCATTGTTCGGATGTCATCCAGTGTGGAGTTTGATGCCCTTACTTCGTGCGGGCTTCCGCAAAGTTCGCAGGCTTTTCCAAATGCGACAATGTGCGGAACCGATTCTGTGCCGCCGCGTCGTTCGCGTTCCTGATGGCCGCCGATATTCTGCGAATGAAGCCGAACGCCGCGCCGGACGTATAACGCACCGACGCCCTTTGGAGCATAGATCTTATGCGCCGAGAACGTAAGCAGGTCGCACCCGATTTCCTCGACATCGACCGGTATTTTTCCGCATGCCTGCACAGCGTCGGTGTGAAACCATATCTTTCTGCCTGATTGTCTTAGATCGTTTACAAGTTTTCCGATTTCCGTGACAGGCTGGATCGTGCCGATTTCGTTGTTTGCGGTCATGATCGAAATGAGAATTGTTTCTTCTGTAATCGCTGCTTTTATATCCTCTATACGGACGATACCGTTCTCGTAAACAGGGAGATATGTGATCGAACAGCCGTTTTTTTCGAGGTCTTCGCAAAGGCTTTTGACGGATGGATGCTCGATAGCCGATGTGATGATGTGACTCCCACGTGCAGAATTTGCTTCGAGCAGGCCGCGGATGGCGAGGTTGTTGGCTTCGGTTCCACCGGACGTGAAAACTATCTCGTTCGGCCGTGAGTTGATAAAAGCTGCAACCTGATGACGCGCTTTATCAACAGCCGCACGGGCTTCCTGGCCGAAAAAATGTATGCTCGACGCATTGCCGAACTTTTCGGTCAGGAAAGGCAGCATCGCCTCGACCACGCGCGGATCAACCGGCGTGGTTGCACTGTTATCGAGATAGACGCGTCGGAGCATGACTTGAGTTTAACTCAAAGTTATTAGGGAAGGAATTATCCAATAAGATGCGGAAGGCGTGTGAGCAAAAGAAGGGCGACACATCCGCGTTGGATGTATCGCCCTTGCTTACGCGTAGGATTATGCAATTAAAGACATTGCGTCGCCCGCATTTGTCCAAATTATATTAACGGCCAAAACGATACGTCGTGAACTGCGAGTCCATTCGACCGTCCTGTCCGGTTGTAAACTGGAACATGCACGAATCATCGGTATAGTCCATAAAATTCGTGATCGGGTCGAGACCGGCGATGCTAGCGCAGGAGTCACGTCCGGTCGGACATCCGTAAGCGGGCGACCTCTCAGCCGGTGTATCGGCCACAGTATCACCCTGGCTTCCCGATCTCTTGCAGCCGCCTTGGAAAGTATGGTAAAGGCCCATCCAATGTCCGACCTCGTGAGTGGCAGTGTCGCCAAAATTATATGGTGCCGCTGTGCCGCCGGGGACACTTGAATAGAGTATTACGACGCCGTCCAATTTCGGTTGGCTCGCATAGCTCGACGGGAAAGTCGCCCAGCCGAGAAGTCCGCCGCCCATATTGTTAGAGTAGATATTGAGGTCGTCAGCGGAGCCTTGCCGCAGAGCATTCTTCATCTGTGTTTCACATGTTCCGCCCGAGCACGTATACCACGATGCGTTGGTTGTGCGGTCGGTGGAAACAAGATTAAATGACCAACCCCACGACGCATAAGCCGCATTAAGCACATTGATCTGCGATGTGATCTGCGAATCCGGAATGTTGCCTTGTGACAGGCTGGAGCCGTTATTGATGACGTGCCAATAAACAGGTATCACGCCGCCGGTAACCTCTGTCTCAAAACCGCCGTTTGCGGCTTTTTGATTTTCCTTAAAAATCGCAACTTGTCGTTCGATTTCGGCAATCCGCGCTTCACTCAGTTTTTCAGTGCCGCAGCGTCCATTCTCAAGAAAATCTTCCTGACTCTTAAAGATCGTGCCGTTAAATTCAAACGGTTGATCGCTTGTGACGACGGGCATTACTTCATCAGCCTTGGCTGATTGAGCGTTGACCGACTCTGTTTTGCTCAGTATGCCAAACGCGATCAGCGAAATAGCACAGAATACTGCTACTAACAAAAGGACTTTTATTTTCATTTTCACTCCTGTTGGCTAATTTTTTTATTTTGGAAATTGACAAACCCCAACGGCGACCACAAAACCACCTGATTGCAAATTGAGACTTTACAGATATATCACGAAACCGTGAAATGTCAAAGGATTTATTGATCTTGATTATAGTCCCGAACCTTTTCGGGTCGCCTGCAACCCGTCTGCTAGACGGTGCAAGTTCCAAAATCAGCAAAAATAAAGTAAATTTGATGTTGGATGTTTTCATGCATCTAAATATTTGGCGATTTATTAATAAAATGGATTTTGCGACAAAAGAAATATTCAAACGATACGCAAGCGTTTTGGTCGGACGGCCGATCTCGCCTGTATTTTTAAATATTCTCGTTACGAGCGTCTGCGACATGCGCTGCACGCATTGCTTTTTTACTGAGGAGCTTGATGATCGTCCGCGAAAGAAGCTGCAAATGAAGACGGACGAGATCGCTAAGATTTCAGAGACGCTGGGCGGTAATCTCGGTGTGCTCGTGCTTGCGGGCGGCGAACCGTTTACCCGTAAGGACCTGCCTGAGATCGTTCGCGCTTTCTACGAGAACAATAAACTGGATTCTGTTTATCTGATGTCAAACGGCCAGATACATCCGCGCATTTTTCCCGACGTTGCACGCATCATGGATGAATGTCCGAAACTCAATGTCAGCGTTGCTCTCGGTATCGACGGAATGAAAAACGCTCACGAAAAGATCCGCCGCAAAGAGGGAAGTTGGGACAAGGCGATTCACACTGCCCGCACTTTGCAGCAGATGAAGCGAGAACAATATCCGCAGCTCGACATACAGACCTGCACATGCGTGATGCATTCTAACGAAGATACGATCTTTGATTGGTATGATTTTCTAAAACACGATCTCAAGCCTGACAAGGTGAATATAAATTACATTCGCCCGCCGTCAGCCGATCCGATCGAACTGGAATTTGATCATAACCGTTACAGCCAGCTTTCGCAGATGATACTCGACGACACCAAGAGTGCCGCCTTAAAGAATAATTACGGCGGCAAATCGGGCTTTTTCAAGGCCGCTGTCGATATCTACATGCACGACATCATCGCCAAAACAAAAGAAGAGAACAAAGCTCAACTAAAATGTTATGCAGGCAGTGCCGGTGCCGTGATCTATGATAACGGAGCCCTTTCGTCGTGTGAAACCAAGCCCGATGTGTTGAACTTGCGTGACTACGATTGGGATTTTCAGGCCGCGTGGAAGACCAAATTGATGGCCGATCGCCGCGTCGAAGCCGGAGCCGGGTGCTTTTGTACTCACGAATCAAATTGCTTTTATCCTTCGCTGCCATTCAACGCCGGGCATCTTGTCAAGATCAAAAAGCTTGAGGGCCAGATGAAAAAAGCTGCGAAATCAGCAGGATTTGTTGCGGCAAAGGAAATAGCTCTAAAGGCATAAATATATGGACTGGAAAGAAGTTACCGAAAACCCAAATTTGCGGGATCTCCCGTTTAAGATCGAACTAAACGAGTGGGGACAGATTGTTATGAATCCTGTTAAATTAAGTCGCTCTGCTTATCAGGGCGAGATCAGCACCATATTGAAGTCATTATGAGGTGGTCTAATTTAGCCGGACACGAAACTCTCTGTAAAATGGGAGTATGAAGAAATATGATGATGAATTCAAACGGGAAGCAGTGAGGAAGGTA
>JAYVFJ010000312.1:0-17622 GCA_043773225.1 Chloracidobacterium sp. | reverse complement strand
GATGTCCCCTTTCGAATTACGAAAAGCATCGGCAACCCGCGCGACCAAACCCTCGCTCGGATTATCGCTGACAAATTTGACGGCGAGTTTGCGGGCGATGAATTTGGCAGTCTGCTGATTGTTGACGAGCATGTCGAGGACTTTCAGACCGTCCTTGACGCCACCTTCATCAATCTTCTTCCCAAGAAATGTCTTTGCTCCGCCCTCGTGCCAGAGCGAATTGAAATAAAATTCACCGCTCTCGACATTATCCGGCACTTCTTGAGATCGCTGAAGCCGTTCGATGCGACGGTCTTCGGTTCCCTGGATCATGGCCGCCGCCGCACGGCGATAGCCGCGAGGGTCGGCGATCGTCCAGCCGGTAAAGCATTTGGCGACTTCGATAATATCCTTTTGCGTGTAGCCGCCGTCAACGCCGAGCGTATGAAGCTCCATCAATTCGCGGGCGTAATTCTCATTGATGCCGCGCCTCTGGCGCTGCTGGACAGGTTGCGGATTTGTCCGCATGTCACGCATTCGCTGATCGATCTGCGCGTCCGTCGCGCCCGTTTGCTGGCGAATACGGTCACGCATTTGCGGCGTGATCTGTCCGCCGTTTCGCAGCAATTGCTGCAACCTTTGACCATTTTGGCCGTTGCCCCGCATCTGAGCGTTTGGCGAAACGGACTCAAAATTATCGAGATAAAAAAGCATCGCCGGATGCTGTGCCGTGCCGACAAGCAGGTCCTTAAAATTACCAAGCGCATTCTTGCGAAGCACGTCGCGCTCATAGCTCGGGATATACCAGCGAACCGCCGCCTTTCCGGCAAACACATTAAAATGGTTCTGCCAAAAATCAACCATCACCTCCTGCAATTGCCGCTCGGAATAAACGGCTCGAAGAACGCGGTTGGCAGTAACTTGAGGAATGATTTGTGCGGCAGGTTTTAGATCATATTTTTGGTAAAGCTCTCTTATCTTTTCGCGGCGTTCGCGCTGTTCGTCCTGCGTCATTGCGTTCGGGTCTTGCGGTGTCGCGCCGTTCTGAGCATTTGCCGGATTATTTCGATTGCGTCCCCCAAGCTGTTGAAGCAACGCTCCCGGATTAGGATATTTTGCAAAAAGCTCTGCGGTGGACATGCTGAAAACATCAAGATTTTTGACCTTGCCCTCCGCAGTCGAATCGTCAATCGCCGAAGCATTCAATTGCCCGTCAATGTAATTTTGCAGGCCAATTTCCTTTACCTTTTCAACATCGCCCTGCCGTGCCCCAAAGCCCAGCCTGCTGAGCACATGCAGTATCTTTTGATCCTCGGTAAGCGCTTTCGCATTTGCTCGGCTATCCGCCCGAACCACAAACGCCGGCGCGAGCAACGTGAGTATCGCCGCTGCAGCCGTCAATTTATTTCCCAGAGATATGTATTTCTTCATTGCTTCGGTACCCCAGATTCTATTATTACAAAAAATGTTCCTGCCAGATTAGACGCCGCGTTAACAGGAAAAGGCGAAGAAATGACACTTTACCCTATTGAGGCTTTGCCAAAAAAGACAACAATTTCCCCACGAGACACATCAAAGTTGTCGATATTTGGCGGATATTACGCTAGAATAATGTCATCAGGATAGAATAATGAAATCACGCAGACTATCGTTTATGATGTTCGCTCTGACAGTCGTTTTTACGGCGGTTTCGGCGTTCGCTCAGGGTGGTTCATTCAGCGACCCGAATGTCGAATACAGCTTTGACCTTCCTGATGCGAAATGGAAAATGACGGGCAAACCGTCGGCGACCAACCCCAATGTCGAATATGTTAACGGCGACCGGCTCGAAGGCCATCTCGAGGTTCGCAAACAAACAGTTTCCAAAACCACCCTTTTGACCGACTTCATTAATAATGACGCCGAAACAAAACTCCAATTTTTGCCGGGTTATGTTGCCGGCAAGCAAGAGAGCTTCGCCGGCAAATTAAAAGGCATTGTATTTAACTATGAATTTGTCCGCTCAGGCCGCAGCATGGCCGGCCGTTTCTATTTCCTGCGTGCCAACAACACGACCGTCTATATTCTCCGCTTTACAGGCCAAAAAGATTCCCTCCGCTCACTCCGCGGCCAAACCGATTCGATCGCAAGAACATTTGCGGTGAAGTAAAGTCTTTTCCTAGAGATCTGTGTCTTCGTCAGACGGCATTACTCCCTGTTTTAAATGCTGAAGCACCAGATCGATTCGCCGGTTTTGCATTTCTGCATATTCTTCATCTTTCATACGAATGTCCGCATCCGAGAGATAATGCCAGAGAAAATGAGGAGCTTCAAGTAATAACTCATGATCGTCAAGGATACATTGTGCTTGGTCATACCACCGATGTAAATCATCGCTCGTCTCTGGAACGAAGTTGACCAGGCTAGCAAGAGCTTCCGCGAGTTGATCAATCTGTTCGTTTCGATTTTTCATTTTGGGCAAAAAACCCGGCGTCAGATTTGCGCTTCTGCGAATTGATGCCTAGTCATGCACCGAAGGTGCAGAGTAATTTAGCCTGCGGCATCGCCGCAGGTATAGATGAACAATATCCGAGCCGCAACGCGGCGTAGTTAGATCAATCCCATACGTACCGTTCATCATATTCTATTCCGTGTTTCTCAAGAAACTGTATGAATTCATCCTTGAACGTCTGTTTTCGATGGTGTTCCTTTTGATTCTCGATGCACTCCGCCGCGTTGCGGCTCTGATGATTTTACATGATTTCTTGGGGCGTTGCCTTCTTGGGGCGTTGCCCCAAGCTGTATTACCATTGCACCGTTGGTGCTCTGTTCTTCCAGTCGGAAAGTTGCGTCATATTCGGAAAGTTGCGTCATATTCGGAAAACCACGTCATATCGAGAAAGATACGTCATATTCGGAAAGTTACGTCATATCTGGAAAGTTGGTATTTCCTAAAACTAATTTCGATGCTATGTTGAGGCTATGAATGAGAACCGCATTAGCCGACCGACCATTAACAGCCGCCCGCATTTTTTTATCCGCCGCTATGAGCGCGTCTTTGGCCCAGAAGCCGCTTACGTTGAGAGCGTCTGCGCAAACCTGATCGAGAGCCGCTTTGGGATGGGACGTCTCATGCCCGTCATCGTAGTTCTGGGCGACCGACCGGAGCTCGAGCCGGCCTTCCCGATAGTAACGAGATAACGCCGTGCTACGTCTTGTCGCCCCTCCCGTCATTGCGACGACGCAAAGGCTATCAGGCAGTCGAAGCCGCATATCGCAGGGCAAAGCACATGGGGCTTTTGGACGCAGGGCCGAACGCGCGCGATTCCACGTCTGCTCTCACGCCAAATCAGGGACGCGGCTCCCCGTGATCCTCTGGACGCAAAATTGGGATGCATCGGTCGCCAACGGCGACTAACCTATAAAGCCTAGGGTGCAGTGAAACGAACCCTAGGTGAGCATGGCAGAAAAAGAATCCGTCGCTGAAGGCGACGAACGAACCGTCCGAACGGCAAGATATTTGAAAATTTATTTGGGACGCATAACGAAGTGAAGTTTCTGGGACGCGCTTAGGGTTTTATCGGAACTCGAATTAACGCAAAGACGCAAAGGTGCAAAGTCGCAAAGAAAACCATTTTCTGAAAAACTACTTTTTTCACACTGGACATAACGGTAAATCTTGGACATGTGTTTTTTTCTCTTTGCGTCTTTGCGACTTTGCGTTGAAAATTTCTCTGGGACGCGCAGAGAAAGTGAAAAAGTGGAAAAGCGCAAAAATGAAAAAGTTATAAGACTGCAACCGACTACTTTTTCACATTTTCACTTTTTATCTTTTTCACTTTCCATTTTGCTCCGCTCGGAAAAATGTAGCCGCTTTGTTTGGTTTCTGCGATAAGGGACGCGAGATCTGCGGGATCGGTTTTTTTCAACCGCATTTTTGGGACGCAGGCTGCATCGAGAGAGGTAACTATTCTTATGTCAAATCGTTCGGCCTTTCGTAACAAGCTCCATGCTGTCTGGCCGTTGACTTGATATTTTTCGCAGAGCAATTCAGCCAGGGACGCGCTTGTTTCAGCGTCGAACCATTTCAGGAAATCGTCACGGCCTAATCCGTCGGAACACTCGGCGAGAAAAACAATAGTGCCGCCATCGTTGCATGCCTGGGACGCAGCTTCGAGAGCCTTGTGAGCCTGGATCAGGTTGATGTCAAATGGATAGCCGCCGCAGCTGACGATCACGAGGTCGCGTTTTTCTGGGACGCAAATGGTGTGGCGTTCGGCGTAAGTCTCACAAGCGGCACGATGCGATGTTTTCCAATCACCGCAAAAGAGATCGACCGCATTACCGGCGTCATTGACGATGGTATTGATCGCAAACGCGGGTGCAGCTTTCTCGACGATCTCCATGAAAGCTTCATTGACGGCATTGGAATCGAGCTTTCCTGTTTCGACGCCTTCACGTCTCGTTTTGAGCTTGCAATCAAAGGCGAGTTTGTGAGTTTCAGAAATTGTTCTGCTTGATGCGAGGCCTGGGCAGATCAGCTTTCGCCCGCCGGTGAATCCCGCAAAATAATGAAACGTCACGCCGCCGATGATTATTACATGATCGTGCTCGATCAATGCGCGGTTTAGCTCGATCAGAATTCCGCCGGATGTTTCACCCTTTCGGATAAGCTGCATCAGATCGCGCGGGTCGTGGTCGAGAGTTTTGATCCTTTGCGAAATAAACGGCGTGAGGATCGCCGCTTTTTCTTCTTCTGTAACCTTGCGGTGAATGCCCGTAGCAAAAATGATGCGTATCTCATGCGGAGCCGTGCCGTTAGCGATCAGACGCCGGACAACAAGATTGACGATCTGTCCACAGCCGGTTTGCCGCGTCGCGTCAGGCACGACGATCAAAACCGTCTGGCCGGGCCCGACGATCTCTTCTAATGTTTTTGAATTTATCGGCTGATCGAGTTTCTCGCCGATCTCTGCATCAGTTAGCGGCGAACTCGGTTCAGCTTCGCCGAGGATTTCAAAACGTCTCTCGTCGTAATCAAGAGCGATAGAGGTTTTGCCGTATTTGAGATCGATGGTAGGCACAGGAATATTTTAACGCAGAGAACGCTGAGGACGCAGAGTAAGAAACGACATGGGGCTGAGGTTTTATTCTAGCTGCTAGCTCCTAGCTGCCAGCCACTAGCTGCTTTTTTAACCTCTGCGTTCTCTGCGTTTAAAACTCTTTCGCCGATGGCTCGAAGCATTTCGTTCCGGTTTCGCAGATGTAAACTGCCTCGGCTTCGTGATTTTGCGTTTCCATTTGGATCGTTAAATGGTCAATGCCAAATCGTTCGTGCAGACGCTCGCGCACCGCGACGAGAAGCTCGGAGTGAGCGACCGATTCGTTGTGGCTGATGTGTGCCGAAAGCGCTTCCATGCCCGACGAGATCGTCCAGACGTGCAGGTCGTGGACGCCGCTGACGCCGTTGGTTTCGAGGATCGTATTTTCGACGGCGGACAGGTTGATATGTGCCGGAGTGCCTTCGAGCAGGACATTGACCGATTCCAATATAAGGCGCCATGCTCCGAAAATTATTATCAAGCTGATCAAAACGCTGCAAAGCGGATCTGCCCAAAGCCAACCGGCAGCGACGATCAGAACACCGGCAACGATCGCCGTCACCGAACCGAGCAGATCGCCCATCACGTGCAGCCACGCACCGCGCATATTAAGGTCGTGCTTATGACCGGAGTGAAGCAGTTTTGCCGCAATGATATTTACCAGCAGTCCGCCGACGGCAATGATCGTTAATTGAAAACCGTTTATTGCGGGCGGTGACTGCCATCGCATCACAGCCTCGTAAATGACCCAGATCGAAAGCAGAACCAGCGCGATGCCGTTGATAAAGGCCGCCAATATTTCGAGGCGGTAATAGCCGAATGTTTTTCTCGCAGTCGCCGGACGCGAGCCAAACCAGATCGCTGCGAGCGTCAGCCCAAGCGCGGCCACATCGGTCAGCATATGCCCTGCGTCGGCGATCAGCGCGAGCGAATTGGTAAGCCAGCCGCCGATCGCCTCGACGATCATATACACGAACGTCAGCACAAGAGCCGCCGTCAAACGGCCGGTGCGGCTGGCTTCTATATCGTCGTTATGTGAATGATGTGTGTGAGCGATTGTCGCCCTCCGGTTCTCACGCTTAGTAACGCCGCAGCACTTTGCCGTTTCGCAGGGAAATAACGAAACCGGTTCGGTTGCCGCGTTCGTCGCCGATCTCGACGGCCGTTTCTATCGCTGGTGAGTGTATCTGTATCTTGAACGAGCCGTCCGAGCCCGTATTTACCTGGCGGCCCTGCGAACGGACGACCATTCCCGGCTGCGTTCGGCCGCTGACAAGATAAATGTTTCCGCCCATCGCCTCTGAGCGCCAATCACTGGCGGAAATGTCGATGCTTTCGCCGCCGCGCAAGACCGCGAATTTCGATGGATCGCTCCAGTCAGTCGTTTGACCGGATCGCCCGGTCGCCTTGATCCGCCAATAATATGTGCCCGGTGAAAGGCCTGAGAGACGGAAATCGCGTGACTGCATCTCATTTCGATCCACAAGTATTGAATCGGACGCAAAATATGGTGACTTCGCTATCTGTAAATAAAAACTCGATGCCGGATTGCCTTCGGGATCCTGCCATGCAAAGTTAACCGTCACGCCGCTGCCGGATGAATCAACCATCTGTGCCGAGTTTTCGGGTGAACTCGGCCTCGGCGGGGCCATCAATTTTTCGCGGGCAGACAATTTGCCGCCGTTGACCGTCGAAAATGTATCTTCACCAAGCGTCGTTTTCTCGCCGTTCAGCGTCGTTTCAACACCGCCGCGGCTGATGCGTATCTCGCCCCCGTCGGGGCCGTTTGCGTTAAAGCTGGCGTCGGTCTTTGCGCCGATCTGGTTCTCGCTCTCGCCCATCTCGACGATATTTTTTGTGTCGGCGGGCTGCTCTTCGGTTCGAACATTTAACTGTCCGTCGTCCACACGGACGCGAACATTCTTGCCGCCAAAAAGTGACGTAGTGTCACGAATGACGACCGTGCTGTTTGGCCTGACAGAATAGACCGAACCGTCGATCATCTGAATTATCGCCCGTCCGTCGGATTGTGTTTGTATTGTGTCGCCGGCGGCGACCCACGTTGGATTCTTGACCAGGATCGTCTCGCGGGTTGAGGCGCGTGTTATGCGCACTTCGCCCTCAAAGGAAACGATACGAGCCGCGTCCTTTGGCGCATCCCCCGTCTCAACAGCCGCGAACCAGTTGTTGCTCGACGCCCACCTGACGCCGCCGACAACCGCGCCGGTAAGCACAACGATGGCAATCAGCCCATAGATCGTGCTCCGGCGTATGTTCCACCAGTCAACATAAAATTTGCGGTATTTGCCTTCTTCCATTAATCGGTCAATTTCTTTTCGAGTTCAATTATCTCTTCCTCGGTAGTCTTGGTTGTCGGGAAAAGAACTGACAACAAGACGGACATGGCTATTGCCGCGACAACTACGCCGAGCGAGATATTGATCAGAATCTGTTCAAAGACTCGCTGATCGTGTGGGAGGTTCTTGTCGCTGAGATAACTCTGCACAAACCTCGCAAAGCCCGAACTGTCCTCACCCAATACCATTATCACGCCTGCGGCGATCAGGGGCAATAGCATTTTAAAGCCTATGAACGACAGGATGAACGCGAGGCCGATTTTTAGGTAGTGAAAACGCGCGGCAAGATCGGCGAGCAGAAAATAAAATGTCCTTAAACCGAGTATCGCAAAGATATTAGACGTATAAACGATAAACCGGTCAGTCGTTATCCCCAGGATCGCCGGTATCGAATCAACCGCAAAGACCAGGTCAACTACATTAATTACAACAAGCACGAGCAGAAGCATCGTTCCGGTCAGTTTGCCGTCAACACGGACAAAAAATTTCTCACCCACAAACTCACTCGTGATGGGTATCAGTCGTGTCGTCAGTCGGACTATCGGGCTCTGGTCGGGGTGAAACGCCTCATCATCATCTCGAAACATCTTAAGGCCCGTATAGATGAGGAATCCCCCAAATATATAAATCAGCCAATGAAAGTTGTTCACAAGCTCGACCCCGGCAAAGATCATCACCATTCGCAGGACGAGCGCCATGAAAATGCCCCAGAACAACGCACGGTGCTGGTATATCTTGGGCACTTTGAAATAGCCGAAGATCAGCAGAAAAACGAAAAGATTGTCAATAGAAAGCGAGAGCTCGACAAGGTATCCGGTAAAGAATTCCTTTGCTTTGTTCACCGCGGCATCGTGCCCATACACGCTGTCCACGAACCAGTAAACAAAGCCGTTGAAGCAGAGCGCGAGCGAGATCCAAACTGCGCTCCAAATGAGGGTTTCACGACGCGTTGGCTCGTGTGAATTACGATTGACGATGCCGATGTCAACGAACAACGCCGTGAGGACCACGGCAAAAAAGCTGATCCAGACCCAGTAGGGAAATTCAATTGGTATCATCTGACGGGTGCAGGGATCGTGTGGCCCTGTATGAATCGCTCAATTATACTTACTATTCGGCCGAGACCGCGCGCATCCGTTTGAGTAAAATCGTCAAGCCGGTCGCTGTCCACATCGAGAACGCCGAAAACATCTCCGTTGCTATCAATGATAGGCAAGACTATCTCGGACCTCGAAGCCGAACTGCATGTAATGTGCCCGGGAAACTGGTCAACGTCGGGAACGATTGTTATTTCCCTCGTCGTGTAGGCATGTCCGCAAACGCCTTTATCGAGATCAATTCGCGTGCAGGCTAGCGGCCCTTGAAAAGGGCCTAGAACAAGTTGGTTGTTTTTTACTAAATAAAAGCCGACCCAGAAAAAACCGAACGCTTCTTTTAAGGCCGCCGCAATGTTTGCCAAATTTGCGATCAAGTCAGTTTCGCCCGAAACGAGCGACTCGATCTGCGGCACGATCAAATCGTATAACGTTTTTCTGTCAGTCGTCTCAGGCAAAGAAAGCGATTCGGCCATAAAACTTGAGTTTATCTTGTGCTGTTAAACCGCGCAATGATTCACCTGTTGTAACAATGTATAATTCCAGCGATGGAAACTGCATTCAAAATCCTTTCAGTAGCTGTCGGCGGTTCGCTTGGGGCAGTCGCGCGTTATTTGCTCAACATCTCGCCGCTTGCCGGTGTTTATGACAAATTTCCGTTTCCGACATTTCTGATAAACGTCATAGGCTCATTTTTGATCGGATTTTTAATGATAGTTTTCGCCGACAAGTTTTTTGTGAGCGAAAATGTCCGCATCGCCGTCATTGTAGGGTTTCTCGGAGCGTTCACAACCTTCTCGACATTTGAGATGGAAATATTCGGCCTTGTCCGCGAAAAGCAGATGCTGATCGCTTTTCTTTATTTATTTCTAAGTGTCTTTATCGGGTTTGCCGGAGTTCTAGCCGGCGTGGCTCTGGGACGAAGTGTTTAACCGCAAACGTGCTTCACGCACAAGGCTAACCGCTTTTTCCGCCGTTTCCGCAACCGCAGTCAGGTGTCCCATTTTCCTTCCCTTCCGAGGTTCCATTTTGCCGTAAAGATGTAATTTGATGTTTGGTTCGGTCGAGGCAGCGGCCCAATCCGGTTCGCCGTTTTGCCACATATCACCGAGTAAATTTGCCATCGCTGACGCCCCGTAAAATTCCGTCGAGCCAAGCGGCAGGCCGCAAACTGCACGTAACTGCTGCTCAAATTGCGACGTGACACACGCATCGAACGTAAGATGTCCCGAATTGTGTGGGCGAGGCGCAAGCTCATTAACCAGCAGTTTCTCTTCCTTTGTCACAAAAAACTCAACGCAAAGCGTGCCGACATAACCCATGATCTCAGTCACATTTCGGGCTATTTCTATTGCCTCAGCATAAACACTTTCGGAAATGAGCGCCGGTGCAAATGAAACGTCAAGAATGCTTTTTTTGTGTTCGTTTTCGATAACGCCGTAATGCCCAAAGTTGCCAATTTGATCGCGCGCGCAGACAACCGACACCTCTTTTTCAAATTCGATAAATGCCTCAAGCACAGCTTCTTGTCCGTCGAGATCGGCGAACGCATTTTCGATCTCGCCAACGGCTGTTACCTTGGCCTGCCCTTTGCCGTCGTAGCCAAACCCGGCAGTCTTAAGGATCGCCGGCAACCCTATTTCTTCCGCGGCGTGATGAAGATCTTCAATCGTCTTGATATGTTTAAACTGTGCAACTGGAAAACCATTATCCGCAAGAAATGTCTTTTCGCGGAGACGATTTTGCGTCGTATGCAGGATTTCGCCTTTCGGATGAACATCGACAAATTCGGCTGCCGCATCCACCGTAACTGATGGAACATTCTCAAATTCAAACGTCACGACATCAACACTGCGAGCAAATAATCTTACTGCATCCAAATCATCGTATGACACCGACGTTTCAATATCGGCAACCTGTCCGGTCGGCGTGTCGCTCTCGGGCGAGAAAGTGTGGACGCGATAGCCCATCTTGCGCGCCTCGATTGCAAACATCCGCCCAAGCTGCCCGCTGCCGAACACGCCGATGGTCGAATTTGGAAGGATCGTTTTTGTCACACGCTGCAATAGATTAACTCAAGTTTGCTTTGTGCGTAAAAATTGCGCAAGCCCGCGCGTAAGCAAGGGCGATACACTCGCGTTGATTGTATCGCCCTTACTTACGCGCACACCTTGTGCAAAAAAATCTATTTTGGGCCGGACTCCATCAGCTTCTTGGTTTCTTCGTTATGCTTTTGCGATTCGGCGAGGCCCCCGCTGTTTTTTATTGCAGTTGTGTAATTCTGTTTTTGCCTTTCCTGGAACTGGCTGCGGGTTTGCGGAGCAATATTTGCGCCGGGACGTGTTTGTTCGATGGTTTTTACTTCGTTGTAGGATTTCTCAACGCCTGAAAACAGGTAGTAAGCTACCCCGCCGATGAGAGCGAGAAACAACAGCGTATAAAGCCACTGCGAACTGCTTTTTGCCGCCTCGCGCGGGCCGATGCGTTGGCTGCTCACCATAAATCTGGTTCCCATGTCATGGCCGCAGCGGCGGCAATCGTAATCCTCGGCCAGATTGACCAACCCGCATTTATTGCATTTTATCTTGTTCATACTTTAACCTCTACGGCAGGATCGGGAGACATAAAGTATATTTTACGGGATATTCGGAAAAGTTACAACATTTTTTAACAACGCTGTGTGTTCATGGTTATTTAGGCAGGCTTTTGAGGACTGCTTTTGTCTGTTTTGCGCGGAATGAATGAAGTTTTGTTCGCAACTCCGGCCGTGAGTTTGCGAGGATCGCGATGGCAAGAAGCGCTGCGTTTTTCGCACCGGCAGCTCCGATGGCAAGCGTTCCAACGGGAACACCGGCAGGCATCTGGGCTATGGATAACAATGAGTCGAGGCCTTTCAGTGCCTTGCTTTCAATCGGGACGCCAAGCACCGGCAAAACCGTTTGCGAAGCGCACATTCCCGGCAGATGCGCCGCTCCGCCCGCTCCGGCAATGATGACCTCAATGCCGCGTTCCTCAGCAGATTTTGCAAATTCAAACAGGAGGTCAGGCGTCCGATGAGCCGAAACGATCTTTGTTTCGTGAGCGATGCCAAATTCTGTCAGCGTCTGCGAAGCTACCTCCATCGTCGGCCAGTCTGACTTGCTGCCCATTATGAGGGCAATCAGTTTCGATGATGATTTGCGCTTTCCAGTCATTTCTCTCTGCAAGTTCGGCTAGCGGAATAGCCGCCGGTCAAACCTAAACTTTTCCAATCTGAGGAACTTAATCGATGGAAACTGCGAATGGTGCGGGTTGATGAGTAAGTTAAAATCGCCCCGCGTTACCACAGATGGTACTTGCAGAACGCAACTGCTCCGCTTCGCAACGAATCGGTCGCCTATTTCTTGGGTTGCTTTCGTGTGCGGAAAGACATTCCACGTCGAAGGCAGTTCATCGTCTGATATTTTCTCGATCAAAATGTCATCCGGCAGTCCGATAGTGGCCATCATCATGTCATTTGGCACATCCGTCAACGGCAAGTGAACCAAAACCTCGGCCATCGCGAGGGACCGATTTGATGCCGTGTAAACTAGCTCAACACCAGCCGAATTCCATCTGGCCCCTAATCTTGCCGAACCTCTCCCCGATAATTTCCTGGCATATCTCTCGGAAGAAAGCCGAAAGACCTCGATCATACGAAAATGCCGTGCTCCATGCGTACTAACTGTCCGAGAACCAATTCTTTGCCGTATGAGCTTTTCAACAGATCTATTGGTTTGGCCATTCCGAGCGCAAGGCTGGGCGTGTTCAGCCATCTCCTAAACTTTTCGGGATCACCAAAGAATTCGAGGCCTTCGCGCGTCACCTCAGCCACTTCCACGATCTTTTCCGACTGTAGCGGCCTGAATGTTTTCTCGCCTTGCTTATAACGCTGAAGCGATTTAAGCGAAATATCAAGGAGCGCTGCCCAATCGCCCTCGGAAAACGGCGAGACGCTCTGAATAAGGTCAAATAATGAATAAGGAATGCCGACATTGATGAGATCGATCATCAACATCTTATTAGACAAAAATTCGCCATAAGTCACGTTTTTTTTGCCACCGTTGTTTTTCTTTGAAACCGCAGAACTTTTGAAAAGCGTATTGATTTCCTTGTTTAATTTTTGTTCGATATTCATCTTGTAATGCAAGTCACCAAATAGACATCTGTCCATGAATATAAGTCAAATGTCCGCAAATTGCAAATTTTATCTAAAAAGAAAAAGGTTGTAATATTTCGATGATACTTCTTGCGTTTTTCCTTTTATTGCACCGTGTTGAGTGGTATGTCGGAAATCCCGACATACCACCATTTCATCCAATTCGCCTTCCTTGAAAACATTTTGGATGTGTTCGGTAATGGTCGTTCTGGCCTTTCCAAACAGCATTGCCATTTGTTCCTGCGTCAGCCAGACAGTCTCATCCTCCAGCCGCACGTCAACCCGAATATTACCGGCGGGGTTTTGATAAATGATGATTTCGCTGTTCGGTTCATTCATTCCAAAATCTTTTACTCAGTCAGCGTCTGCGCATGGCCAGCCAGATTTGCTGCCCATGATGATCGAAACGATTGGGTGTTTATTTATACCAGTCTTCATAAGGTCGGATAACTCCGCATTCTTGCGCTATAGAATAGCCGTGGGTTAGGCTTAGTTCAATAACAACCGGAAATATAATGTCAAAAATCTACTACACTTTAACCGATGAAGCCCCAATGTTGGCAACGCATTCTTTTTTGCCGATTGTAAAAGCGTTTGCAAAATTCGCCAATATTGAAATTGAGGTTCCTGATATTTCATTGGCGGGAAGGATCTTAGCCAACTTCCCTGAATGCTTAAATGACGATCAGAAAACTCCTGATGCGCTTGCGGAATTGGGCGAATTGGCGACAAAACCTGCGGCCAACATCATAAAGCTGCCGAACATTTCTGCGTCTGTTCCGCAGTTGGAAGAGGCGATTGCCGAACTGCAGAAGCAGGGTTTTGCGGTGCCGAATTATCCGGTCGAGCCTAAAACGGACGAAGAAAAAACCATCAACAAAAAATATGCGCGCTGTCTGGGAAGTGCCGTAAATCCTGTGCTGCGAGAAGGAAATTCCGACAGACGCGCGCCGAAAGCCGTAAAAAATTACGCCAAGGCAAATCCGCATAGAATGGGCGTTTGGCATGCGGATTCAAAAACCTCTATCGCACACATGAGCGGTGGCGATTTTTACGGAACCGAGAACTCAACCACAGTTGAAACAGAGGGAAAGTTCAGAATTGTTTACTACGGTAATGACGGCTCCGAAAAAGTTTTGAAAGACTTCGCGCCGCTCAAAGCGGGCGAAGTTATTGATTCTTCGGTGATGAATCTTTCGGCGTTGAAATCTTTTGTCCGGGACGCGATTGCCGAAGCCAAAGAAAACGATGTTCTGCTTTCTGCACACCTGAAAGCAACGATGATGAAGATCTCCGACCCGATCATTTTCGGGGCGATCGTCGAAACATATTTCAAAGATGTTTTTGAAAAATATAAGGACACTTTTAAAGAATTGGACATCAATCCAAATTACGGTCTGGCAACGCTTTTCGAGAAAAGTGCCGGACATCCGCAAGAAGCCGAGATAAAAGCGGACATTGCGAAAGCAATCGAAAACGGACCGAAGATTGCGATGGTCAATTCGGACAAAGGAATCACTAATTTTCACGTTTCTTCGGACGTGATCGTCGATGCTTCGATGGCGGCGCTTGTTCGCGGCGGCGGGAAAATGTGGAACAAAGACGGCACGGAAGAAGACACCGTCTGCATCATTCCTGACAGAACGTATGCCGGCTTTTACGACGCGATCATTCAGGACATGAAGGCGAACGGCGCGATTGACCCGAAAACTTTCGGCTCGGTTCCGAATGTCGGTTTGATGGCGCAAAAAGCCGAAGAATACGGTTCTCACGACAAGACTTTCCAAATTTCGAGCGAAGGAACGGTCAAAGTCGAAGACGAAAACGGCACTGTTCTGCTCGAACAAAAAGTCCATAACGGCGATATTTTTAGAGCCTGCCAGACCAAAGATGCTCCGATACAGGATTGGGTAAAATTGGCTGTAAACCGGGCGAGACTTTCGGACACGCCGGCGATTTTCTGGCTCGACAAAGACAGAGCACACGATGCCCAGATCATCAAAAAAGTAGAAAAATATCTGCAAAATTACGATTTAACCGGCCTCGACATCAGAATTATGGATGTCAAAGACGCAATGCTCGAAACGTTGAAACGCGCGCGGGAAGGTAAAGACACCATTTCAGTTTCGGGCAATGTTTTGCGCGATTATCTGACCGATATGTTCCCGATCCTGGAACTCGGAACGTCTGCAAAAATGCTTTCCATCGTGCCTCTGATGAACGGCGGCGGTTTGTTTGAAACCGGAGCCGGCGGGTCCGCTCCGAAACACGTCGAACAATTTGTCAAAGAAGGTTATCTGCGTTGGGATTCGCTCGGTGAATTTTTGGCTCTGCAGGCAAGTTTTGAGCATTTGGCCCAAACTCAGAAAAAGAACAAAGCACAAATCTTGGCGGACGCTCTCGACGAAGCGAACGCGAAATTTTTAGCAACCGACAAATCTCCGGCAAGAAAAGTTGGGCAAATTGATAACCGCGGCTCTCATTTCTATCTGGCAATGTATTGGGCAGAAGCTCTCGCAAACCAAACGACAGACGCTGAGATCGCGTCCAAATTCGTCGAGATCGCCAAAGCAATGCAGGAAAACGAAGCCAAGATCAACGAAGAATTGATCGCAGCACAAGGAAGATCACAAGACGTCGGCGGCTATTACCATCCAAATTCCGAAAAGGCCCACGCCGCGATGCGACCTTCCGCAACGCTGAATGCGATCGTGGACGAAATTTAAAAATTTAGAATCCTCTGCGTTAATGCACATTATGTGGCAATTTGCCACCAGGCATGATAGTATGTAGTTTGAGGTAAATGATTATGCCTATTGCAGAGGAAACAATAAACAAACAGGCCCGTTTCAATTTCCGGCTGCCGGCTGAGATCAAAGACCGGATCGAAAAAGCGGCCATCGTGTCGGGCGTAACCGTGACAGATTTTGCCATCACCGCACTCGCCGATACCGCAGATGAAGTGCTGGAAAAGCAGCATATGCGAATTCTTTCGAATCGCGACCGCGATATTTTTCTCGAAATGCTGGATAACCCGCCAAAGCCAAATAAAGCATTGATCAAGGCCGTCAAAGAATATAAACGCCGCGTGGTCAGCAGATGACTTTTGTTATTGAGCCACTCAGCAAACAGCACGACCGTGAATCGTTTGACTGCGGCGAAACTGCTCTCAATCAATTTTTAAGGCATTACGCAAGGCAAAATAACGCAAAGGGTTTAGGGAAAACCCATGTAGCGGTTTTGCCGGGCGAAGTTGAAGTTTGCGGATACCACACATTGTCATCGGGCAGCATTTCGTTCGCCATCGTGCCGGAAAAACTGCCGCGATACCCTATACCAACGGTTCATCTCGGCAGACTTGCGGTTGACCTGAGAATGCAGGGCCGTCGGTTGGGAGAACTATTGCTTATTGACGTTCTCGAAAGGTCAGTTCAACTAGCCGCCGAAATTGGCATTTACGCCATCGAACTTTATGCTCTGACCGATAAAGCAAAACAATTCTATCTGAAATACGGTTTTGTTCCGCTCAAAGATGATGACAAACATTTGTATCTGCCGATTGAAACACTGAGGCAATCGGGGTTGGTGTAGTTTTAGTCGTACGACAATCGCATCAGTGTAGGCTGCGATTTTTTCCAAAGCACGGGTTTCAATTACAATCGTTGAGAGTTTTCAATGAATGAACTGGTAAAACGACAAACGCCGGAAGAGCGCGAGTTGGCAAGCAAAGAAGCCGATCTGAAGTCTCTTGAAGCGACTTTGGCTCAACGTGAACTTGATCTGGCTACGTTGAAGGCAGAATTGCAAAAGTTTGAGCTGCGTTATCTGCAAATTGTCGGTGTTCTTTATGCTGAGCTTGACGAGATCAATGCGCAGATCGCGGAGGCAGAGGCTCAACATTCCCCGGACGACAAGAAAGCACAGGAACGAGCCGCCGATGCCAGAGCACAGGCAGATGAATCAGCACATACAACGGAATCGGTAAAAGGTACTAAGCCGCAAGAAAAATTCAAACCATCTGATTCATTGAAAAAACTCTATCGCGAGTTAGCTCGTCTTTTGCATCCCGATCTTGCACTGGATGAAGACGAGAAAGCAAGACGCCATGATTTAATGGCGAAAGCCAATAAGGCTTACGCGGATGGTGATGAAGATCTCCTGGCTCAGATGTTAGCTGAGGAACAAAATAGCCCGGAAAACGTCAAGGGCGATGGAGTCGGTGCGGAGCTAATTCGCGTAATTCGCCGCATCGCATTGGCTGAAGAAAGATTAAGAAACATCGACAAAGAATTCGCATCACTTGAGGAATCTGAGCTTTTTGAGTTGAAGTCTAAGGTTGAAGAGGCCGAGACCGAGGGACGTGAATTATTATCAGAAATGGCCTTGCAAATTAAAGAACAGATCGCTTATGCCCAAAATCGCCTACATGTAAGTATTTAATCAAGGGAAACATGAATAGTAACGATACAACAAAAGATGGTTCGTTAGTTCCAGTTGCAAGGGATAGTAGCCTCGTTACACGGTCACGTTCGTTGGCTACCCGGGGACTAGAATCCCTGCGGACTCTTGATCGCATTGTTCATTTTCCTTCGGACGTTTCAGTTGGAGATGTTTATTTGTTTGATCGGAACTCAGATGTCACAGGGTGGCTTGAGGCTCTCCACCCTGATGCGTTGGGACAATATCTCAATCATGGTAACTACGGTATCGAAAGAATCGGAAAAGTGCATGGCGATTTTCATGTTCCTAATGGAAAGAATGTAGCTCTCACCGTGACTGAAAAGTCGAACCTACCACTGCTGTCATCACTCCCGCCGGATAGCCTACAAGGACTATATGAGGTGGTCTAATTTAGCCGGACACGAAACTCTCTGTAAAATGGGAGTATGAAGAAATATGATGATGAATTCAAACGGGAAGCAGTGAGGAAGGTA
>JAYVFJ010000311.1:0-8791 GCA_043773225.1 Chloracidobacterium sp. | reverse complement strand
AAGGCTTATATCATCTTATAAGTTAAAGAGAACTTATCTGAATTGAGCTCGCCGATTTTAATTAGCGAAGTTTTGGAAGCGACAGGCCATTGCGGATTTAATTTGATGTGATGAAGATACGTCTGCCCGCTCGCCGCGGGGTCAAAGATTTGGGCGATCTCGAACAGGTTCGTTTTATGTCCTCAAAACAGATGACAGATTTTTGCAAGAGCGAAGGTTGCCCTTCGTCTAATAAGCTGCTCGAGTTTCAGAGTCGTGGACTGCCCAAAACGACCGGCGACAAGATCCGCCGGCATCTGGCAAGGTGCGAGTTCTGCTCAGCCGAAGTCGCATTATATTCACATTACCCTCAGGAAGAAAGCGCGATCGAACCCGTCGAGTTGACCGGTATTCCAGCTCCGTTATTCGAACTGGCTGAGGCCCTGCTCAAAAACCGTCACCTCGATTCAAGTTCCCTTAACTCACTTCTTAGGAAAAAGAAAACGCTCCGCCGCTAAGTTCGATTGTGATCTCAACCACGAGCGGTGACATGCTCAGGGTTCAATATAAGATCTCAATTCTTCCCTCATATACCATAACTCGCGGCTCGCCCTCGTTGAATATTATCCGCTCGAATGTTAGCGGTGAAACAGAACCAGTTGCACCCACGATGGTGAATCTGAGATTCAGAAGAACCCCGTTTTCATCTAGCGGCATCGGGCCGTATATCACGACCCGTAACAGTCCGGGCTCTTCAGTGTTTACAACAGCTATTAGCCCGCGGCTCACCGTTCCGCTGAGATCAACTGCATCGGCATGCGGCAGCATGACCAAAGGATCGTATCTGAGATCGAACTCGTAAGAGATGATCCCCCTATCAGTCACTCCTTGAACATTGATCGGAATGATTATCTCTTTGTCCGTCGAGGCCTCTACTTTTGGCAGATCAACAGTAATTTCCTTGACCGGCCCACTCCCAAATATCTCCTGCCGACCGCCAGTATTTGCCCAGTTTCCCGAGACCTCGCCCATTAGCAGAGCGGAATAGTCTTCGCCGGTAATGTCGCCGGTGACTGACGCATGCATATTGCTCGAAGGCGTAAATATCCAGTTGCCGGTGGTCCCTGTCGGCGGCCCCAGAGCGGCTGCGTAACGTGCGATCAATGCAGCATCAAACGACGAGACCCCGCCTGTGCTGCTGACATCGGCAACCGTCAGTTGGGTGGGATTTAAATTGCTGCCTCCGACCACATGCTGAGCGATCCTGGCCGCATCGAATGAACCTATCGAACCATTTAGCCCGCCGGTTTTGGACGGCGTGATGGTGTAGGAACCTGCTCCAAATCCGGTCAACGAATATGTGCCAAAAGCTCCGGTCGTATCGGACACATTTGGCGAACCCGCTGCATTGATAAGCACGCCCGGAACAAATCGCGGCGGAGCCGGTGAACCGATGGCGTTGCCGTAGGTCACAGTTCCGGAGATAACAGGCAGAGGCGTCGGCGTGTTAGTCGGCGTGTCGGTCGGTGTCGGCGTATTCGTCGGAGTGAATGTTTCCGTAGCCGTTAGCGTCGGCGTAAATGTATTCGTTGCCGTTGCAGTTGGAGTGAAAGTTTCTGTCGCTGACGGCGTCGGCGTGAATGTATTTGTCGCCGTCGAAGTCGGCGTGAACGTTTCCGTCGCTGACGGAGTCGGCGTGAATGTATTTGTTACAGTAGCCGTCGGCGTAAATGTTTCCGTTGCGGTCGGCGTCGGCGTAAACGTATTTGTTGCCGTCGGCGTGAATGTTTCCGTAGCGCTCGGTGTCGGCGTAAACGTATTTGTCGCAGTTTCCGTCGGTGTAAATGTTTCCGTCGCGCTCGGCGTCGGCGTAAATGTATTTGTTGACGTTGCCGTCGGCGTGAAAGTATTGGTCGCCGTCGGCGTTGGCGTAAATGTATTCGTTGCCGTCGGGGTAAAAGTATTGGTTGCAGTCGGCGTGAACGTATTTGTTGCTGTTGGCGTTGGCGTAAATGTATTCGTTGCCGTCGGCGTAAAAGTATTGGTTGCCGTCGGCGTGAACGTGTTGGTTGCCGTTGCGGTTGCCGTGTTTGTCGGTGTATCCGTCGGTGTATTTGTCGGCGTTGGGGTTGCTCCGGCGAGAGCAGCGGTTTGCCACATTCCGCGTCCGTGCGTGGCTATTCTGATCAAGCTGCCTGATGTTTTCGCAATGTCAAAAACGGCAACGCGCGGCAGGCCCGTTCCAAACGGCAGCCAGTTGACACCGCTGTCAATTGACGAATAAACGCCGATGTCTGTTCCTGCATAAAGAATCGCCGAATTTGCCGGGTCAACCAAAAATCCGTTGACCGGGATCTGCGGCAGAGTATTTCCGCCCGTCCCCGGCAACGACGTCCACGTCGGGGTCGCGTTGTTAAAATTTGTCGTCCGCCAGACGTTGGCCACGTTATAAGCGGACAAGGTAACGTAAGCGGTGTTGCCATTGTTCGGGTCAATAACCGCGCGGGCGATAAAGCTGGCAGGCACGACATTGCCGGTGTCTAGATTTGTCAAAGTCGTCGAACCGGTCGCCGTTCCAAAAAGTCCGCCGTTGTTTTGGCCGACAATTCTCACATTGTCGTTTTGCGGCGAGATGCCGATGGCGCTGATGGCGTTTGTCAGATTTTGGCTTACGGCTGTGTGGTTCAAACCGTTGTTGGCTGAACGGTATAAAATATTGGCGCCGTAATAGATTGTGTTCGGTGTTCCCGGCCCCTGTTCGAGCGGCGCGTAAAACAAAACGCTGCCGCCGCATGGAATGTTATTGCCCGTAACGCCGTTGCAGCCGCGAAATGTCCAGTTCTCAAACGCTGTCCCCGGACTCGAATTAAACCCGTAACCCTGTAGTGTGCTGCTGTTAAAATATGTGTGAAACATATTTACGGTCGCAGTGTTTACAGCACTTTGATCGATCACGGCATAACCGCCGTCGCCGTAATCGGAGCGTGTCCAAGTTGCATCCGGCTTATAGTAATTAGTGCCGTTATCCTGCGTTCCGCCGATCGTAAAATTCGGGTCTATCGGGTGAACAGCAAGTCCCATAAACTGTGTCGCCCTAAAGGTTGCCGTGTTGACGTCATTCCACACTACCGAGGCGGGAGTTGCGGTGTTTACGTTGTCCGATCTCCAAACGCCGCCATCGTTCCCCGTATAAGCAACGGCAACATTTGACGGAGCGATCTCGATGGCATGAGAATCCGCGTGCAAACCGGTTTCTATCGCCGTAAAATTGGTGCCGCTATTGGTCGAACGGGCGACAATGCGCGTTGGCGAGCCGGTCGTGCTTCCCGCGATATACATTTTTGTCGAATCTGCCGGTTCGATGGCTACCGCGATGTCATAAAAACACTGGCCTCCGCAAAAGCCGTTTGCCGCCGTAAGCGTAGTCGGAAAGGTTGCTCCGCCGTCAACCGAGCGCAGCAGTCTGCCATTGCTCGCCCCCGTTGCCGCGAGGACGGTTACAGTCGCTCCGATCTTGTTTATCGCTAATTTTATGTTGTTCTGAACCGCGGCATAGTCCAAAACCTTTGTCCAAGTAGAGCTTAGTCCGCCGCCAAGCAGGGCGTTTGTCGAGCGATAGATGCCGTTCAGCGATCCGCCGGCATAATCCTGCTGCCCGACGATCAGCGTGTTTGGCGTTCCCGGTTCCATCACCATATCCGAAATGCCCGCCGCTCCGCCACCCGGAAGCGATAATACGCGAACAAATGTCGGCGTCGCCGCAGTCGCATTTGCACAATAATGGAGTCCGACAAAACCGCTCGGCCCCGGATGCTGCGAACCCGAAATGCCGCCAAAACCAAGCGTGTTGCCGACAAAAATGTTGTCATGATTTGTCGGGTCAACGACGATTTTCGTGATCGAAGTATTAATAAACGCATTTCCGCTGCCGCCGTTCGTGCGCGACTGAAACGGCCCGTTTACAACCGGCGAACCGCTCAGTGCGTTATTGATGCGATAAAGCCCGACGCCAAAAAAACTGTCGAGCGACAAATTGCCTTCGCCTGTGCCGACAAAGACAATAGTTGGGTCGGTCGGGTCAATTGTCACTGCGCCGATCGACATTGATGCCGCCGCATCCATCATTGGCGTCCAGGTCGTACCGCCGTCAAGCGTCCTGTATAAGCCGCCCTGCGCCGTGCCGACAAAGGCAATGAGCGGGTTTGTCGGATGGATCGAGATAGCGGTCACGCGTCCCGAAACGGCAGTTGACACCGACGTCGTCTGGCCGTTTGGTATCGGGTTCGGGCCGATCTCCGTCCAGGCCGCAAGCACGGAATCTCGTTCCATGGACGGCGGTAATAGCGAGCGGTCGCTTTCCTGTTTCTCGAGTTGACGAATTGCGTCAATGCGAAGCTGCGGGTCAAACGGTTTGTCTTTCTCGACGCCGCGCTTTTGCGCGATCGCCGAGGCGCGAGCGAGCATAAAATCCGCCTTGCTCATGCCGGGATCAAACGGCCCCATGTCCGGATCGCCTCCAAAATACTCTATTATCTGCTCCCCAATTTCGCTAATCGATCCCCAGGCCGTATATCCAAACACCGCCAAACTCAGGAAAAGGACAGGTATCAACAAGCCTCTTCGATTAAAGGCGATGAACGACAAAATGAATTTTTTCATGTAAAGTTTCACGCTCCCGGTCTGGTTCAGATAGTTGTGGACTATCTCGCTGAGAACGCTAATAGCCAATGATATTATACCCGAATGCCATTTTTTACAAGCAAAATGTCGCGGAGCACGTTTTGAAGGAAACAGGAACCGGCACCTTTTCAGTCATCCGAGTTTCATTCCTTCACCCGGAAAACCACGTCATATTCGGAAACTTGCGTCATATCGAGAAAGTTGCGTCATATCCGGAAAGTTGGTCTTCCAATTTGTGTTGGAATTTGTTAGCTTGATGCGGGAATAGATATTTGACAACCTAGGTGATCTTTGATCTTTGATCTTTGATCGTTGATTTTTGGAGATTGGGCTTAACTTTTGACTTTTGACTTTTTACTTTTGACTTGGCTGAGCTTGTCCCAGCGAAGATCGCCGCGTTCCAAAAACGTGGAACGCCGTAACCTGAATAACCACAGCAGTTACGTTTTTTGTTACGATATGCTACTTTTTTTCAAAAATCGTGGGACACGGCCAAAATCGGGCTCCCAAGTATATTGTTTGCAACACTTACACTGTCCCACGCCGGTTTGGGACAGTGTGGGACACTGGTGCGCGACTCATGGAGAAAAACGGGCTGAAGCCGGCACTCTGAACTGTGAAAAAAATGGCGGGACGGTGGGACAGTTGGTTTTTTGCAACAATTTTCGGCTCCATGCGTGACCTATTCTGTGGGCGGTTTTGTTTTTTGACCCCGATTCTGTGTTAAATAGTATGGATGTATGGCACACGGCAATATCGGATACTTTGGCGGGGAGGCGATGCGCTCCGCTATGCCTGAAGAAAAACTGTCCGACCATGCGCTCATCGAGGCCACAAAGGGCGGCGACGAAGCGGCATTTGGAGAAATAATGGCGCGTTATCGCAATCCGATAACGAACTATCTCTATAGATTTTTGAACGATTACGAAGAGGCCGTTGATCTCGCGCAGGAGACATTTGTCCGCGTTTATTTTGCGATAGATAGGTATCACACGCAATTTGCGTTTTCGACGTATATTTATCGCATTGCGACAAATCTTGCGATTAGCGAGATAAGGCGTCGAAAACGGCGAAAACTACTGTCATTGACAGGGCTTTTTCAGGGCGAGGACGACCAGGCGGTGGAATTTCAGCCGCCTGATAAACGGCCGCTGCCGGATGCGGAATTGATAGACGGCGAACGCGACCGCACCATCGCCGCGGCGATCGCAACTTTGCCCGAAAAGTATCGAGTGCCGATAATTCTGCGTGACATCGAGGGCAAATCGTATGACGAGGTTGCCGAGATCATGGGCCTCGGACTAGGCACGACAAAATCGCGCATCAGCCGGGCTCGCGGGCTGCTAAAAGAGAAACTGCTGCATTATTTCTAACGAGGGTTTGAAAAGTAGCTATCAGCTAAACGGAAAATTGATTGATGAAAGACAAACAAGAAATAGTAGAAAACGACCCCGTCAGCAAATTGCTCGGCAGTTTGAAACGTGTCCAAGCTCCGGGGGATTTTGATTTTCGCGTCAAGTCGCGGATTGCATCGGGACGACCTGTTGATAGAAATGCAAGTTGGCTGCCAAATTTGGTTCGACTTGCGCTACCGCTCGGGCTATTAGTAATGATAGGCGGTTATTTTGGTTACAACGCGCTTTATTCGGCGGGCAACATCGCCGTCGCTCCGGTGGCGGTGGTGCAGGATGTAGTTCCGATTCCTGAGATTAAATCAACCGAGCCTGCGATCCAGCCGGCAAATGAAATTGTTGCCAAGCAAGTCGAAAGCAAGCCGGTTGATGCGGACAATAAGAGTACTTTGAGGCCGAACGAAAAGAGAATCGTTTCTTCGGTGCCGTCTAACAGAAAGCCTGGCGGCGGTTCGGTTGACATAGCAAGCGGCATATCAAACCCACTCAGGCCAAAAGGGTTTGAGACAAACCGCAAGATTTTGCCCGCGACCGTTTCGGCAAGAGAAGTCTTATCGTTTGTGGGTGTCGAAGTAGATTCGTCGTGGAAGGTAGGTTCGGTATTACCAAACAGCATGGCCGAGCGTTCGGGCTTGAAAACCGGCGACGTTATCGAGGCTATAAATAATGAGAATGTAGCCGACAAAACGGCTTTTGGAAATAAATCAATCGGCAAGACCATCCGCGTCCGCCGCGACGACAAGAGCGTTCAGATCGACCTAAAACCCTAGGGTTTTTTGACCTCATCGTTGACCTTTGCGTCCTTCACCTCAGTATCAAATTTCTGGTAGTCATAAAACTTTTCGATCTGGTTAATATCGATGCCTTTTACGAGAAGAACCCTCAGCGAGAAATTTATGTCAGCCTGTGACGGCAGCCAGATTTCGTCGTTCACGCGTTCCTTGTCGAGCGTGAACGTCGCGCCTTTTTTGAATTTTGCCAGCACGCCGCCGCCGAAACTGATGCTTTCAAAAAGCACGGCTTCGAGACGCGCGACCTGCTTATCCTTTTCGTCGATCCACATCACACCGGCGGTTTTGCCGAAGAATTTGAGCACGCTGGTGGCGTTTTTTGTATCGAATTCAGGATTTGGCTCAAAGTCGAAAACCACGCAATCGCGTCCGCGAAATCGTTCGCGGCGGGGATTTATTAGTTTTGAAGCACGCAAAACTTCGGCGGTCGAAATGCGGCGGCTGTCCTGCGACGGAGATCCTTTTGAATCGAGTTTACCCGCGCGGGATTCGTTTTTGGCCACCCTTTTTTCGATATCTTCGACTTGTTTGGCGGCATCCTTGTCGGCGTCGGCCAGTTCTTTTTCGGTCAGCGGCTTTCCGTTTTTTTCGACAAGGCGTTTGATGCGATAGCCTTTATAGAATGAAAGCTGATTGGTCTCGGATTCCTTTTCACGAAGAACGCCGTCCTTGCCAAGCTCGCGCATTATGGTTTTTTGGTTGAACGAATATGTATCGAGCAACGAGTCGATCTTGTCCTCGTTTGCCCGCAGGTCTTTGAGCAGAGCTGGGATGTCGGGCAAAGGCTCGTTTGACAATACGGGAAAATCGAACTCGGATCGCGCGATTGCGGGATTGATCTTTACATCGTCGAGTCGGATTTCGTAGCTTTCATCGCCAAGCGTGACACGCATGGCGAACGGCTGCTTTATGCCGTGGACGTCGCGGTAATCACTATAGTCGCTGGTTTCGACTTGATCGCCATTGCGCATTTCATCGCGTATCAGCAATCCGGTCGCCGCGTCGAAATAGAGTTTGATCGCAATGCCTTTTGTGTTAGTAATGATCCCGACATTTGCGTTTTTGCCGTCAATAACTGATTGGCCGCCCGATGTGAGTTTTGATTTTTCGCTTTTGTAGTTGAGCCACAGATTGTTGCGGAACGCGGCTTTTGCCTGAAGATTGATAGTGGCATTACCGGTCAAGGTCTGCAGCCCGTCGCGTGAATTGCGAGCCCACGCCGAGCGTCCGTTATAACCGGTTTCGATCTCAAAACCGTCGAGATCAAAACTAACATTGAACAAATTCGGCTGTGATGTCTGACAAATATACTTGCCGCCAATGCCGTCGCTGAGACGCGTAATCCGGCCTGTTTTTGACACGGATCGAACAGATTGCAAAGCCTTTGTTCCGCCAAGCGCCTTTTCAGCCTGTTTCAATATCTTTGAAGGCGATTGTGCTAAAACGGTTAGTGACAACGCAGCAATGAATAAAAAAATAAATGCAAACTTAACTGGATTCATAAAATCAATTGGTATAATTATCAAAACTTAGAGATTACACCTAACTCAGACTAATAAAACTATGAAATGGTTGGCAATGTCGGTTCTCATAACCCTATTTATCTTATTGGGTTGCATAACCAGCTTCGGGCAGTCCGTTGCTGCCGATCTGGTAATTACCAACGCAAACATCCGCACAATGGATGCAAAGCGAACGGTCGCGCGGTCTGTTGCTGTGCTTAACAGCAAGATCATTGCGATTGGTTCGAATGCTGATACAAAATCGCTGATCGGGACAAAAACTCGTGTAATTGATGCCAGGGGAAAGCTTGTCCTTCCCGGATTTAACGATGCGCATGTGCATTTTATGGGAACCGGCGAACAGCTTTCGTCGGTTGATTTACGCAGCGCAAAATCGCCTGAGGAATTTGTCGAGAGGATAAAAGCA
>JAYVFJ010000310.1:0-2381 GCA_043773225.1 Chloracidobacterium sp. | reverse complement strand
CCCAAAAAAGACGACAAGCATTTTCTAAAAGTTTCGCATATCTTGACTCTCGTTTTCGGCATAGTTCAGATCGGTGTCGCTTTGCTCGTTATGCGTCAGGAACGCTCGGCGCTGGATCAGGCGCTCTCCGTCGCGTCGCTTTTTAACGGGCCGGTGCTCGGCGTATTTCTTATCGGCATGTTTCTCAAGCGGGTAACGGAGATTCCCGCTCTTATCGGCATGATCGTCAGCATCGGACTTATGTTTTTTATTCGCTTTTACACGCCGATTGCTTTTCCTTGGTATGTGCTCATCGGCAGCGTGACTACGTTTACGGTTGCATATCTTGCGAGTTTTGTTGTTTCGAGTAATAAAAATGAAGTTTCTGTTTAGTCTCTTTCTATCATTTTGTGTGCTAGTCGTCTTCGCCGGGAACGCGGGCGCCCTCGCCCGCAACGCCGGTTCCTCCGGCGTGACGCCTCTCTATACAAATCGCGTTGAAAATGACAAAGCTCTGTCAGGTCGCCGAAGCGGCGACCTTGCGGGCGAGGGCGCCCGCGCTCCGACCGAAAAGAATGTCCGCGTTCCCGGCTTTTGGCCCGGAAAAAAAGCAGAGGAATTTGCGGCCAAGCTGGTAAAAAAAATGTCGGTCGAGGAAAAGGTCGGCCAGCTTGTCCACGTTGGCGTCAACGCGCGTTTTGCAAATCAGGATAGTCCTTACTTCAAAGAATTGCAGCGAAATGTAATTGAAAACAAGATCGGCGGCATTATTTTTTTCGGCGCCCCGATCTACGAAACAACGATCCTCTCAAACCGCATGCAGCAAAACGCAAAGATACCTTTGCTTTTGTCGCTCGATGCGGAGACCGGCATCGGAATGCGGTTTGAGGACGCGACAAATTTCCCGTGGGCGATGGCGGTCACCGCAACGGGCAATCCCGATTTCGCCCGCCGAATGGGCGTTATAACGGGCCGCGAAGCAAGGGCGATAGGTATTCGCCATGTATACGCACCGGTGCTCGATGTCAATAACAACGCCGCCAATCCGGTGATAAACGTTCGCAGTTTTGGCGAAAACCCGGAGGACGTGGCTAATTTTGGCATCGCATTTGCTCAGGGCATTCAGAGTCAGCAAGTGATCGCTACAGCCAAGCATTTTCCAGGACACGGCGATACAAATGTCGATTCGCATCGCGGTCTGCCGATCATCGATTTGCCACGGGAACGCCTAAATTCGCTCGAGCTTTTTCCATTTAACAAAGCCGTAAACTCAGGCATCGGCTCGATCATGATCGCCCACATCGCACTGCCGCAGATTGACGGTGAAGAGATAAAACCGCTAAAAGATTACCGGGGCGGTGATGCTGAGGTCGGTGCAGAAATCGTAAAGGAAAAAGCGACGATACCGGCAACTTTGTCGGCCAATATACAGACTGGCATTCTGCGTGGCGAGATGGGTTTTAAAGGCCTTATCGTATCAGACGCGATGAGCATGAGCGGGCTGACGATTTATTTCTCGCAGGAAGAAGCGGGCGTTCGAGCATTTCTCGCCGGAACAGACATTCTCGAAAAGCCGTCGGATGTTGATGCAATGATTCGCGGTTTAACGGGCGCGGTGAAAAGCGGTCGTATACCAATGGAACGCCTAGACGAGTCCGTCCGGCGGCAAATTGCATGGAAATACGAGCTTGGCTTATTTAAAGAGAAAATTACACTGATCGATCGGATAGACAGACTGGTTTCGGGTGCCGACACAACCATTTTGACTGACGAGATCGCGACCAAAGCGATCACGCTGGTTAGAAACGATGACAGTTTATTGCCGATAGATAAGAACGCGAAAATCGCGGTTCTCGGACTTTCAAATGGATTTGACGGACCGGCTACGATGGGCAGTTTGGTCGCGGCTCTTCGCGGCGGCGGCGTTCGGTTTACGCCCGCGTATTTACAGGAAAATTCAACCGCGGAACAAACCGCGGCGGCCCGCAAAGCAGTGGACGAAGCGGACATTGTGATCGTCGGCCTTTACGGCCGAGTCCGCTCAGGTGCCAAAAACTCTGTTGGAATACCGGAAAATGGAGCGGTGATATTAAAGGAATTGCTAGCATCAAACAAAAAGGTGATCGGTGTGAGTTTTGGAAATCCATACATTCTAGGTGCGTTTCCCGACATGAAAACATATCTGGTTGCATACGGCGATATGCCAAGTCTACAGCGGGCCGCAGCGAGAGCGATCCTCGGAACGCAGGACATCACCGGCCATTTGCCCATCTCGCTGCCGGGCCTGTTTCCGCGAGGAACGGGAATACAGCTAATGAAAAAATAAGAGAGTTAACAACGGATTGACGCGGATTTGCACAGATTTTGTTTTCCTGATCCGCGATAATCGGCGTTAATCCGTT
>JAYVFJ010000309.1:0-11283 GCA_043773225.1 Chloracidobacterium sp. | reverse complement strand
GTAAGGGCGTTGGTTTTTGCCTCGTCATGTTCGATCGATTTGTCTATGGCCTCGGCTGCGATGCGGGCGATGGTTTCGAGAAGGCGCAGATCTTCATCGTCGTAAACTTCGGTCTCGCGTGAATAGAGCGAAACGGCGCCTATCAATTCCTCGTCCGCGATCAGCGGCACGGAAGCCATTGTGGAATAATGCTCGACGAGATCCAGATGGAAAAGGGAAAAATCGAGATGCGGATCGCCGTTTAATACGGTTTCTCTGGTCTTTAATGCCAGACCGGTTGTTCCTTCGCCAACCTTGATGCGTTGCGACATCAAAACTGCCGAGTGCTCGCCTGCGACGTGAACGGCTTTGGCGTATTTCTTCTTTTCATCAAGAAGAAATACTGCGCACGTAACGAACGGGACAAATTCGCCGATCTTCTTACTGAACAGGCCGAGGGTTTCTTGGAAATTGGCTGAGGAACTAAACTCGCGGGCAAGCTCGTATAACGTGAAAACCTCGCGGTTTGCCAGTTTGATCTGTTCGGCGTAGTGGGGATTACCCGGCTCATTTTCCGATCTGAAATTTTCATCCAGACTGTAAGCAAGATCGTGCGCCTCGATCTCGGCTTCAAGACGGCCAAGATTTTTGATAAACACGCGCACAATTGCCGGATCGAAACGAACACCCGCCTCGTCCTGGATGATCTGCCGAGCCAGGTCTCTTGGGATCGCCGGCCTGTATGGACGGGCACCACGCAGAGTGTCGTAGGCGTCTGCAACAGAAAGTATCCGGGCGGTCAAAGGAATTTGCTGACCCTTTAACGCGTCGGGATAACCGCTTCCGTCCCAGCATTCGTGGTGATGCTTGACAGTTGGCACGACGGGATAGTCAAAGCCGATCTTGTCTAAAATGGACGATCCGACGAGAGCATGGATCTTGGTTTTTTCAAGTTCGGCCGGCGTTAATTTTTCAGGCTTGTTTAGTATGTGATCGGGGACCGCAAGTTTGCCGATGTCATGCAGCAGCGCGCCGGTTCGCAGCGCATTAATATCAGATTCGCCCAGGCCCAATAGTTTGCCGATGCCGATGGCATAAATTTGTGTCCGCTGCACATGGCCGAGGCCGACTTGATCGCGGGCGTCTATGGCGGTTGCCAGAGCCTCGACCGTTGCCAGATGTATGCGGCTGGCTTCGGAAATTTGTTTCGTTTTCTGATCGAGACGTTTTGTGTGTATGTTGTAAGCGAGATTTGCGAAGATTGCCAATGGAGCGATCACAAGGCCAAATTCGATGCCGAAATGAGAAAATGGCAGGCAGATCAATACAGTTGCCAAAACAGTCAAGCCGGCGGCGAGCGTCTGCCCGGCAAGCCACCTAGTTACCGTTTGGCGCGACCGGGCAGCACCTTCCATCCAATTGAAAGCCAGGGCTAAACCGAATCTTGTCAAGACATATAAGCCGGCAGCCATTAGCGAGCCGGCCACGATCAATTTTACTGTATATGGATCAAGTTCGCCCGATCGGCCCTCGGCGTTTGACGCGGCTCCAAAGAGGAAAGAAAAAGCGAAAATCGAAATGGCAATCGACGTTGTCATCCCGCAGGCTTCGGCGGCGTCAACTTTGCTATTTTTTCGAGGCGGCCAAATGGTAAAGACTGTCGAGATCAGTCCGAGAATCAACCCGCTCGCCGGGCCGCACCATAAGACTCCCCAGAATGCAAACAAGATCGGCAGCGGCAATACCGCAGTTGATCCTGGAATTCTTAGTTGGAACCTGCTTACAAATGCAGAAACAATTATCGCGGTGGCAAGAGCGGTCAGACTCGAAAATGGAAGTTCGATGATCGATGCTGCCGAAAACACCGACAGTGCCAGAGTTAACAGAAATAAGAATCCCATTAAGACTAAAGTCGGTGCTCGATATTTGTTTATCGCTAGAGTCTCCATTGTGGTGGCTGAGCGTCAACGTGCAGTTCCGCTCTTGAGACCGTTTGACAACGAACAATCTCAATAAAACTAATACAAACGTCGTGCCATGATCAGAAACGCCGGGGATGCGATAAACACTGAATCAAAATGAAGTTATTAAGAAGTGCGGTCGAAATGAATAGTCAAATTGACGGTTTGGCGGTCAGAATGACCGATGTTTGATAGAAGCGTGCAGGCATGTGGCAGAGCTAGTATCGGTCGTCATCATAATCATAGCTGTGAAAGTCGTCTTCGGTCTTGAGCCCATCATCGTCAGACTCCTCAAAAAGATCGAGTTCTATAGGGTCCAAACCAACGACGACAAGTTTGGCGCTGCATTCTTCGCACGAAACGCTGTCGCCTTGTTCGATCTCGGCATCGACAAAGACTTCTTCAGTACATTCGGGACAAATCGAAGTGGGCATTTACCAGTTTCTCCGTAAATATTATTACTTGTATCTCACCTTATGACCAAGTGAAAATTACATGATACTCAATCTAACTTGATTCACAATAATTTGGCAAGACAAATGCCTAAAATTCCTAAATGAATTTTCGGTTTCAACTTTTAGCCGATGCCGATTTTGACCATTTTTGTGAGCTTGTTCATTGAACTGCTTGCGCTTGCGGCGTATAAGCGGCATCATTTTATTATCGTGGCAAAATCGACTAATCGTTTATTCCAGTTCACCGGTACTTCAAAGAAGGCGCAGGTTTCGGGGCATTTGTGGTATCCGGCGGCTGATGTTTATCAAACGCCGGACGGTTGGGTTGTAAAGGTCGAGTTGGCGGGCGTTTTGCCCGACGAGATTCAAATAGAGGTTCAGGACAACGCTTTGTCCATCGCGGGCTGCCGCCGCGACCGTTCGTGTGTCAGCGGCAACTCGTATCAGCAGATGGAGATAACATACAGCAATTTTGAAAAGACGCTCCGCTTTCCGGCGTCTATAGGCAACTTGGCAGTTGAACACGTATTTGAGAACGGACTGCTGATAATTACTTTGAGTAAAAAATAATGGCCGATAAAGAAATCATTGACCCATTTGAAACTGCACGGATCAAACTGCCGCAGGAGTTTGAGATTGCGGTTTTGCCGCTGCAAAACACGACACTGTTTCCAGAGACTGTCGTACCGCTGGCGGTTGGCCGCGAGCGTTCTACTCGCGCCGTCGAATCATCGCTTGCCACGGAAGAAAAACTCCTTGCGTGTATCACAACAAAGACTGAAAACGTTACCGGCGACGACGCCAAACCAACCGATCTCTACAAAACCGGGACGCTCGTCAACATCAAGCGAATGATGCGAAACGAGGGCATAATGCAGTTGATCGTTCAGGGAATGCACCGGTTTGAGATATTGGACTGGAAAACAGAGCAGCCATATCTGAAGGCCAGAATACAGATTTTACCGGAACTTCGCCGCGTTGATGAAGAAGAGATCGAGGCGCTCAAACGCAATATTCAGGGCATGATCCAGGAAGCCTTGACGCTTTTGCCGCAGGTTCCGATGGAAGTGCGAATGGCCGTGACCACGCAGGAAAATCCCGTTCAGCTCTCGTATTTTCTCGCATCCGTCATGGATCTCGGCGTCGAGACCGAGCAGAAAATGCTCGAATCAAGCACGGTTGACGGCCTTTTGACATTAACCCACGCCGCGCTTTCACGCGAGCTTGAGATAATGCAGATTCGCTCAAAGATCGCCACCGAAGCCCAGCACGAAATGGACAAATCGCAGCGCGATTACGTCCTGCGTCAGCAGATGAAGGCGATTCAAAAAGAACTTGGCGATGACGAAACCGGCGAAAAAGCAGACGCCGAACAGCTTCGAGATCGTTTGGAAAAAGCCGATCTGCCCGATGACGTTCGCAAGGAAGCGACACGCGAACTCAAGCGCATGGAGCAGCTTCCGCAGGCCGCGCCCGATTACCATGTCATACGCACTTATCTTGAATACATTCTGGAACTGCCGTGGCGAAAGTCGAGCGAGGAAAAACTCGATCTCAACGAAGCCCGCAAAGTCCTCGACGAGGATCATTACGGCCTCGAAGATATAAAGGAACGCATTCTGGAATCGCTGGCGGTTGTTAAACTGCGCCCCGATTCAAAAAGCCCGATACTTTTATTTGTCGGCCCGCCCGGCGTTGGTAAAACGTCGCTCGGACGATCTATCGCTCGCGCTCTGGGGCGTGAATTTGACCGTATCAGTCTCGGCGGAATGCGCGACGAAGCCGAGCTTCGCGGCCATCGCCGCACATATGTCGGCGCGATGCCGGGACGCATCATTCAATCGCTGCGGCGCGTCGCCGTTAATAATCCGGTGATGATGCTCGACGAGGTAGATAAGCTCGGCAACGATTTTCGCGGCGACCCGGCGTCGGCATTGCTTGAGATACTTGATCCGGCGCAAAACAATACGTTTCGCGACAATTACCTTGATCTGCCGTTCGATCTTTCAAAAGTTTTCTTTATCGCGACTGCCAATCAGCTTGCGCCGATACCGATGCCGCTCCGCGACCGCATGGAGACGATACAGCTTGCCGGTTACAGCGACCGTGAAAAACTCAACATCGCCAAACAGTATCTGATCCCGCGACAGGTCAAGGAAAACGGATTGTCTGATGAGCAACTCACTATCACCGATGATGCTGTAAACCTTTTGACGGCAAGATACACGCGCGAGGCCGGCGTGCGCCAGCTCGAACGCTCAGTCGGCAATCTTGCACGTAAAGTCGCGCTCAAAGTCGCCGAAGGTTTGAAAGAAAAAGTGACGATAACCGCCGAGGAGATAAAAGGCTACCTTGGCCAGCCGCGATTTTATCCCGAAGAGGCTCGCAAGGAACTGCCCGCCGGTGTTGCGACCGGAATGGCATGGACCGAGATGGGCGGCGAGGTCTTGTTTATCGAGGCGACGCTTTTGCCCGGCAGCAGCGGCCTTAACCTGACAGGCCAGCTTGGTGAAATAATGAAGGAATCGGCACAGGCAGCCCGCAGCTATCTTTGGTCACACGCCGCCGAACTGGGACTCGACCCGCAAATGATAAAGGATAACGGCGTTCACATCCACGTGCCTGCCGGCGCGATTCCAAAAGACGGGCCGAGCGCAGGCGTCACGATGGCATCGGCAATGGCGTCAATTTACACCGGCCGCAAAGTGCGTTCAGACACGGCAATGACAGGCGAGATAACGCTTTCAGGCCTTGTATTTCCGGTCGGCGGAATCAAGGAAAAAATTCTCGCCGCTCATCGTGCCGGCATCCGACGCATTATTTTGCCGTCGCGTAACGAGGGCGACATTGAGGAAATACCGGATGACGTGCGGGCCGAGCTCGAAATAGTTCCCGCCGCATGGATCAGCGATGTTCTGAAAGCCGCGCTGGAAACAGCGATTTCACAACCACCACCGATTGTTCTGCCGTCCGTTGAATCCGGTTCGCCCGCGTTGGAGAATATCCAATTAAAGACCTCCGGCGATCGGGAATAAAAACCCCGACTTGCGGCATCTACAAGTAAGGCTTTCTCATTTTGTCACGTTGGTTGTTATGAAAACGGCAGATCGCATTTATTCTGTGCTTTTTACGATGGCGTCAATATTAATATTGTGCGCCGCTGCGTCGGCGGGAGCGGTTTTTACATCTTCGCTTGACGCAGCGCAGGCAATGCCGCCGCCCATTTCAAATACGGTCGGCACCGGAACCGTTCTCTTAAATACATCTGAAACTCAGGTCACCGTCACGCTCTTTTTCACGCCGCTTGCCGGGTCGCAATTATCAGCCGCAATTCGCGGGCCGGCGATGCCTGGTTCGACAGGGCCGATTATCTTTGCTCTCCCGTCCGGAAATTTCTCGCAGAACTTTGCCGTAACGAACCAACAGGCTGCCGATCTCGAGGCCGGTTTGTGGTATTTCGAGATCAGGTCGGCGGCATTTCCGTCGGGCGAGATTCGCGGACAGATAATGGCGGCGACGGGCGCTGCGATACCGTTTCCTCAGACTTCGGGTTCGCTCGATGCGACATTTGGAACAAACGGCATTTTGAGCACAGCGGTCGGAACGGGCAATGATGTTGCACAGGCAGTTGCGATTCAGGCGGACGGGAAAATCGTGGTTGCAGGTTATGCGTTTAACGGCGCGAACAATGATTTTGCCGTCGTCCGCTACAACACAAACGGCACGCTCGACAATACGTTTAACGGCAACGGAATCGTCACCACCGCAATAGGAACGAGCAATGACGAGGCTTTTGGCATGGCCGTTCAGAGCGACGGCAAAATTATACTCGCCGGACAGAGTTTTAACGGCGTTGATAGCGACATAGCGTTTGTCCGCTATAACACGGACGGAACGCTCGATAATTCGTTTAGCGGCGACGGACGGGCGACAATCCCCGCGGGCGTCGGCACCGACATTGTCCGGTCGGTCGCAGTTCAACCAGATGGCAAAATCGTCGCCGCCGGCAATGCGTCTAACGGAACCAACAGTGATATTGCCCTTGTCAGGCTCGACGCTAACGGCGCGCCGGACACGTCGTTTGACGGCGACGGTATTGTTCTGACGCCAATTGGCACAAGCAGCGAATTTGCGTATGGCGTCGCCGTCCAGCCGGACGGCAAGATCGTCGCCGCCGGATTTTATATTTCGCCGACCGGCAATGACACGGCGGTTTTGCGATACAACGCTGATGGCACGCTGGACAGCACATTTGACGGCGACGGCATCGCGACTCGCGCTTTCAGCACGGATACTGACGAGGCCCTTTCACTTGTTTTGCAGAGCGACGGCAAGATCGTGATCGCCGGCTGCATTCGCGGCGGCGGAACGCCAAACGATTTTCTGCACGCCCGTTTTAATCAAAACGGCTCGCTCGATACATCGTTTGGAACAAGCGGATCGCTCATTGTCCCATTCAGCAATTCGATTGACATCGCATTGGGTGTTGCGCTTCAGCCTGACGGCAAGATTGTTTCCGCCGGCTTTGGCAGCAATGGCACTAATAACGATTTTTCAATCACGCGACTAAATACAGACGGCACACTCGACGCCGCATTTGACGGCGACGGCAGAGTGCAAACAGCGGTCGGCACAAACGCTGACAGTGCAAATGCGATAGCTGTGCAGGCCGACGGCAAGATTGTCGTTGCCGGTCGCGCAGTGATTGGCGCGACTGCTGATTTTGGCGTTGTCCGTTATGGTTATGGATTAAATCCGCAGGGAAATGACTCTTTCATCGGCCTCAACGCGACAACCGCGATCCGCTTTGACAACCCAAGCGGAAACGGAAACTCGTTTGTGTCGATTCTCAATTCCGCCGCGATGCCGCCGCTGCCCGCGGGCTGGTCGTTTATCAGCTCGCCGCGTGTTGTCGGCACGTCGGCTCAGTTTTCAGGTAATATTCTGGCCAGGCTCAAGCTGCCGGCAAACATCGATCAGGCAAATTTTGATGCCGTCCGCATTCTCCAATTTGAAAACGGCGCATGGAACGACAAAACGGCCGCAACACCGCCGCGTGATTTTGCCTCAAAGTTTGTATATGCGCTCATTTCCACGCTCGATCCGTTCACGGCAGCTTCGCCAATCGGACCTGTCGTCGGAATGTCGGCAATTTCGGGCCGGCTGATCACGTCCGGCGGACGCGGCGTTCCCAATGCGATTATCACCGCCACATCGGCCGGCGGAGTACGGGTTTACGCTATCGCAAATCCATTTGGATATTTTCGCTTCAAGAATCTGACGACCGGTGAAAATTTTGTCGTCAGCGTTTCATCAAAACGTTTCCACTTTGCCCCGCAGCTTTTCTCTTTGCATGACGATCTGACGGAGATCGTGATCTCGTCTCAATAGTTGCTTCCTATTAAAAAGCATTTGCACCGTCGTTTTTTTGTCTTGTTGCTTTTAATGGACTAAATGACAAATTACTATCCACGGACGTATTTGTTTGTTTGATGGCTATTCAATTGACGACCACTATTAAACCTGTTATAACTCTTTTCAGGATACTGTCCACTCTGTTCATTTCTAAAAACGGCCTCTTTTTGAATCTATCGTTGATCGCTCAGTGCCAACGTATTCTGGGAAGAGTATTGGCACTTTTTTTGCGGCTATGTCTGCGACGGTTCGGATTGGGCTGTTTTTTTGATTTGACGGCGTGTTCTAAGTCGGGATCACACTCAGTTTAATACCTTTTGGAGGATCTATTTTTAATGTTGAAACGATCTAAAGCAGAAGCTCGCAGGAGCCTTTTTTTGTGTTTGTTTGCGTTGTGTTTGGTGACGGCGATCATCGTTGTGCCTTATCAATATGGAACTAAGGCGGCGGCCGGAAAGGGCGAGGGAATGATAACGCGCACGGTCAGCCAGGACGAGGGAATTCCCAAGATGTGGGACATCCGCGATGAACAGGGCGACAAATATTTTGATTCGCTGGCCGGATTTCGTGAATCAACAGGCATGAGCGCGTCCGCCATTGCGGATATACGCGACGGCTTTGTCCGTGGCGAAGCGGCTTTCAAACAAAGGCACCCTACGGCTAAGGTCGAGTATAACCTCGATATTAGGATCCCCGAGGTCATTACGCCAGGCGTCCACACACGCAAGATCGAATGGCTGACCGTTCCATCCGCCGCTAACAGAACCGATATCCTCCGAAATTTTCTCAGCGGCAATCAGGAACTGATCGGGGTCAACGCGGCACAGATCAACGCCCTCAAGGTTGGGGCAGATTATACAAATCCCGACGGCAACATTTCATACGTTCGTCTAGAACAGGAGATCAACGGCATTCCCGTTTTTCGCGGTGAAGTCAACGCGGGATTTACCAGAAACGGCCAGCTTATTCGCGTCATAAATAATTTGGCGCCGGCCATTGATTACAATCGTGTTTCCGGCAATTTCGCCGACCCACTCAATGCGGTCAGAATCGCAGCGGGACACATCAAACATGAACTTCGCTCGTCGGACGTTACACGCAACGATGCGGAATCAACCAATCTCAAGGTTGTTTTTGGCGGCGGCGATTGGGCGACCACAGCCGAAAAAATGTATTTCCCGACCGAGCCGGGTATCGCGGTTCCGTCGTGGCGAGTTCTGTTCTGGCGGCCTGTCAACGCTTATTACGTTATCGTTGACGCCGAAAGCGGAGTTGTCTTGTGGCACAAGAACATTACTGACGATCAGACTCAGTCCGCGACTTATAATGTTTATACCAACCCCACAGCTTACATAAATGCTGCCGACAGCGCGGCTCCTTTGTCTCCCTATATTTCTATCCCGCCAAACGATCCGGCAGTCGGCGCGCAAGGCGCGATGCTCACGCGTAACGACGTTACTCGCGTCGGTAATGAGCCGCCGTATGCTTTTAATAACCTTGGCTGGATCACCGATAATACCAACATCTCCGACGGCAACTCGAATCAGGCCGGCATAGACCGCGACGGATCGAACGGCGTTGACGCGCCGCTGACCGGCATTCCGAATCGTGTATTCACGTCAACATGGAATCCGCCGCCGGGACTGCCGCCACCGGGCGATGCTCCGCTGACGCCGGAAGCACAGCGAGGCGCCGTCACTCAGATGTTCTATCTGATGAATCTATATCACGACGAATTGTATCTGCGCGGCTTTAACGAGCAGGCTCGCAACTTCCAGCATGACAACTTTGGCCGCGGCGGCGTAGCGAATGACCGTGTCAGCTCCGAAGGACAGGACTCGAGCGGAACGAACAATGCAAACTTTGCAACGTTAGCGGACGGCAACCGCGGACGCATGCAGATGTTTCTGTGGACCGGCCCAAATCCCGATCGCGACGGAACCGCCGACGGCGACATCGTTATCCACGAGGTCACGCACGGACTTTCGAATCGCCTGCACGGCAACGCCACCGGCCTCAACAATCAGGGCGGCATGATGGGCGAAGGCTGGGGCGACTTTTACGGAGCGGCAATGCTCGCTCAGCCGAGTGACGACCCTAACGGCGTTTATGGCCTCGGCGGCCACCCGCTTTTTCAACTTGGCGGCACATTTGCGGCCAATTATTTCTATGGCATCAGGCGCTTTCCGACAGCTTTAATATCCGTAAGAGGCGGCCCAAACCGTCCCGGATGCAACAACGGCCCTTGTCCGTATAACCCTTTGACTTTCGGCCACATCAACACCGGCTGCGATACGACACTCGGCACGACAACGACCGCCGTAACAAGTGCATTTCCGAGAAATCCCGCGATCGCGACCGCCGGCAATTGCTCACAGGTTCATAATGCGGGCGAGATTTGGAAAAGTGCATTATGGGAAGTGCGTGCGCTTTTGGTCGCCCGTCGCGGATTTACATCGGGAACGACAACTGTCCTTCAAATAGTAACGGACGGCATGAAGATGTCGCCAATCAACCCGACCATGCTTCAGGAACGCGATGCAATTATTCTCGCCGCCACTGCCATTACAGGGCCGGGCGAGACGAGTGCCGATGCAGATGACGTCCGCGAAGGCTTTAGACGACGCGGCATGGGATTCTCGGCAAGCGTTCAATCGCCCACCGCTGTAACCGAGGCTTTCGATACCGGTTCGCCTGACTTTGGTATCGCGGTTTCGCCTGCAAGCCAGTCGGTTTGTGCCCCGGCAACCGCCACATACAACGTCAATATCACTACGCAGCTTGGTTTCACCGGTCCGGTTACCCTAACCGCAACCGGTAATCCGGTCGGCACGACAGTTTCGTTTAGCCCCAACCCGGTTAGTCCGTCACCGGGCACTTCGACGATGACGGTCACCACCACAGGAGCAGCACCCGGCAACTACACCATAAATGTTGTTGGAACGTCCGGTGCTCTTACGCATAACCAGAACGTCACTCTGAACATCGCAAGCGGTACACCGGCGGCGCCGTCTTTGACTTCGCCTGCCAATGGTTCGACAGCAGGCTCACTCTCGCCCACGTTTACCTGGGCAGCGGTAGCCGGATCATCAAGTTATGAGATACAGGTGGCAACTGATGCCGCGTTTACAAATGTCGTAGCGTCGGCCACTGGCTTGACGGGCACGACATTCACACCGGCCGCACCGCTTGCTTCCAACACGCCTTACTTCTGGCGTGTCCGGGCGGTAAACGCCTGCGCCACGGGTGCGTATTCGACGGTATTCAACTTTATGACGCCTTGTGTCAGTGGTTATTTGCCCACCACCCAGACCGGACAAACGATTCCGGCGGGCGGAACATTTATCCCGCTTTCGGATGATGACGATTTTGTTGTTGCCATTCCAACTCCGGCAGGTTGGTCATCTTCGGTTTACGGCCTTCCGGTTACATCTTTGAGTGCCAGCACCAACGGCAATATGAGAGTTAACGGA
>JAYVFJ010000308.1:0-3028 GCA_043773225.1 Chloracidobacterium sp. | reverse complement strand
CCGAATTTTCTATAAAGGTTAGGTTCATCTTTCACCATTAGTGACTATACCCTTGCATAGCATACACGCCTCGTCCACTTGGTGCAAGGAAATTGAATTGCGGCAGCCACCCCTCCTAGACAAGGAGGGGAGCTTTGATACTATGAAACGTTATGAAATTTCGGTTTATTTGGGTTGGGAAGACGCGGGACAAGAATTATCGGGCGCTGCAGGATGAGTATTTGGGGCGGCTCGGGCATTTTGTGAAATGCGAGGTTGTTGAGGTCAAGGATTCGGCTCCGCATGAGGGAAAAGAAATAGAATGCAAACGAATTCTGGAAAAGCTGAATCAAAGCCCTTTTGTCTGTCTTCTCGATGTCGAGGGCCGCAATCTGTCTTCACCGGAATTGGCAAAGGAAGTTGAAAAATGGCAGAACGCCGGAACCAAAGAAATAACGTTCATCATCGGAGGCGCCGATGGCGTCTCGTCTGAGGTTGCGCAACGTGCTAGCGATAAGTTATCCTTATCGTTTCTTACTTTTACGCATGAGATGGCTCGTGTCGTATTACTTGAGCAATTATACCGGGCTTATACGATTATAAAGGGTTTTCCTTACCAGAAATGAATAAAAAAGAACAGAAAGAAATCAGAGATAAACTGCTCGCCGAGCGCGCTGTAATAGTAACTAAACTTAACGGCAACGATCTGTCGGTAGATGATGCGGAAACGCCCGATCCGGTTGATCTGGCCGTTAGAAATTATTCCAAAAACGTAATGCTCGCTGTTTCTGAGAACGACAGCAAGCAATTGACCCTAATTGACGAGGCAATTTTGCGTGTCGAAGACAAAGAATACGGCTCCTGCATGAACTGCGAGAAGGATATCAACGCGAAACGCCTCGCCGCATTGCCATGGGCACGCTATTGCCTCGATTGCCAGTCACTGCTCGAGCAGGGCTTACTCGACGAGGAATAAGTTTGAGCGAGATGCTCGATGCGATTCAAAATCTCTTTTTCTCTCTAATTTATCCAGAAGAATGCCGCGTCTGCGGTTTGCACGTCGAGAGTCATAATGACGGCATCGCGTGCCGCGAATGCTGGGCCGCGACAAGGATCTTCGATGGCTCTGAAATGCTCTGCGAAAAATGCGGAGCATTTTTTGGCGACAAAGCTGCACCCATACCTGTTTTCTGCCGCAAATGCGACGATCATCACTACGATAAGGCGACGGCTGCCGGCATTTATGAAAAAGCGTTGGCTGCCAACATCGTTAATTTGAAGAACACACCAACGCTAAGTCACCGGCTTAAGGCAATCATATCGACGGCAGGAAACAGGAAAGTTTTGAATGACGCAGATTTGATCGTTCCGATTCCTTTATCGGCCCGTCGTCGGATAGAACGCGGATTTAACCAAGCTGATTTGATTGCCGAAACTGTTTCCCGTTCGACCAGAATCCCCGTTGATGCTCACAGCCTTGCTCGAAAAACGCACACTCCGATACACCGTGTCGGTATGGATCAAAAAGCCCGCGAATTGACGGTAAAAAATGCGTTTAAGGTCGTAAGGCCGAAATTGATCGAAGGAAAAACTATCCTGCTCGTCGATGACGTTTTGACCTCAGGAGCGACCGCATCGTCCTGCGCAAAAGCATTAAAGAAAAGCGGCGCCCATAACGTGAGCGTCTTCACACTTGCCCGCGCGGTTCTGCATTGAAAATTCTTTTTCGAACCAACTTCTTTCATTCATTAATAATTACTAATTTTTAATTAGTAATTATTAATGAAAAAAACCGGGTTCAGAGAGTGCTTTGTTTACAAGCGGTAATGAACCTTGCGTTTTCGCAGTTCGGAGTCTTCATTGTCCAGATTTTGCAGCCGCATTGTTATGTCAGCCGTCATTCGCAGATCGGAGGTCTCTCCCTTTTTCAGGTGAAAATATCCCGCCGCGGCTATCATCGCAGCGTTGTCGGTCGATAGGTATTTGGAAGGAAAATAGACAGGCAGGCCTAGTTTTTTGCCTGTGGTTTCTGCTGCTTCAACCAATGAAAGGTTGCATGCAACGCCACCGGCGACGATCAGTGTTTTGGGCTGCAATTCGACAGCCAGTTTTTCCAAAGTCCCGACAAGAGCTTTTATAACCGCCGCCTGAAAACTCGCTGCAAGATCCTTGATCGGCTGCGTCGGTGCGTCGCCGATTGCCAGCGGTTCAATGCCATTTTCGCGGACATATCGCGCAACTGCTGTTTTTAATCCACTAAAGCTGAGGTCTGGCCGTCCGTCTGAGATCTTTGCCTGCGTGAATTTTACTTTTGATGCATCGCCTTCTTTCGCTAGTTTCTCGATGATAGGCCCGCCCGGATAGCCAAGCCCGAGCATCTTTGCGACCTTGTCGAAGGCCTCGCCCGCAGCATCGTCACGCGTTCGGGAAACAACTTTGTAAGCGCCTTCTTCAGGAATGTGAAAAATGTTTGTGTGGCCGCCGGAAACGATGAGAGCAAGCGCGGGATATTCGATCGGCGGATTTTCAAAAGCGACCGAATATACATGCCCCTCGATGTGATTTACGCCAATAAACGGAATGCCGAGCGCATAGGCAAGAGATTTTGCATAGCACACTCCGACTAACAGCGAGCCGATCAGTCCGGGTCCCTGCGTTACGGCAATCGCGTCGATATCGGAAAGGCTGACCGATGCTCGCTCTAAAGCCTCGGCAACTATCGGCTCGATTTTCTCAAGATGCTCGCGCGAAGCTAATTCGGGCACGACACCGCCCCAGGGCTTATGCATCTCGATCTGAGACGCAATCACCGACGACAATATCTCGCAGCCATCGCGAACTGCCGCGGCAGCCGTCTCATCACACGAGCTTTCGATGCCTAAAATGAGCATGTAATTAGATTATCAGATTAGGGACTTGGGAATAATCTTACGATCTCAAGAACCTGACGCGACAACTCGATTCCATCAGGGAAAAGCTTGAGAAGATCGGCACGGAGCCGGTCAGCGTCATTTGTGAAGTAAGCATCAAGTTGCTCCTGCGAATCAGC
>JAYVFJ010000307.1:0-4135 GCA_043773225.1 Chloracidobacterium sp. | reverse complement strand
TCGACAAAATCGGCGGCCTTTGTCAGATCGATGTCGTTTATCGAAAAATTCTCATTCATTCCCGCAATGCGGATAATTGGCGTTTTTACAAACCCCGTTCGCGACAGCCCGTTTATGTCGAATTTGTAATCGTCGCCGACCTTTGGATTCTCAGGATTCGGCACCTTGCACATCAAATATTTGTCATAAATTACGATCTCGATCATCTCGGGTCTGGCGCCAAGTTGAGATTTTAAGGCGTCCTGGGCCTTTCGGAGCTCATCTTTTGTAAGGACCGAATAATCTTTCGCCTTCGCCGTCCGGGACACATCGACGCCGAGCAATCTGCCCTTTGGGTCCGCCGCCGCGGTTACGTTTTCCCTCGTGCCCTGAATCTCGATATGCCAACGGGCATTGCCGAGAGCGCCGACGCCCGTGTCGGTCAGAGCAAAGCCGCGTTGGAAGGTCAGGCGATAGATTTTGCCGCCTTCAATCCCGGCCTTATCTATGGCTTCTTTGGTGAATTTTGGAATCGCGGCAAAGTCGATCTCATCAAACGGAAACGAGCTTTTCTCAACGTCCTCGTTCATTCCATTTAGCTGGACCGGATTTGGCCCCGTCACAAAACCGCCGACGTATTTATATTCGTCAATATTCTTCGGCTTGTTCGGGTCCTGGGCCTGAACGCGAAACTCATCATCGTCAATAAATATCTCAATTACCTTGAATGGCTTGCCGATCTTGTCCTTTATTGCGGCGGCGGCGGTTTGGGCAGCCGCTCCGTCAAAAAACTGCCCCTTTTTCGGAAGCAGTCCGCGAATTCCACCACAGCCCGCAACAATAAGTAAGCAAAGCGAAATCGCGAGAATCGCGCCAATGGAATTTTTCATCTTCTCCCTCACGTCTCAAATAATCTGCTTTTGTTTTGTGAACGGCATATTCTTATCCAGAGAGCCGAGCGTTGTCAAGAAAAGTCGGAAGCGGCGCAAAAACGCGAATGTGAACGAGTGCATCTGGCGACTAAAGTCTGATGTCGGATGCACGCTCGTTCACACTCGCTTTTTCTGCCTGAGTGTATTTTTACCTAGCTGTTTTTCTCGGCATTTTCTCATCCATCATCGCCGTTTGATAAACAAATGCGGCCATGATCGTCGCGGCCTGTTTCATATCGTCGGCCTGAATACGATCAAACACATCCTGGTTTGAGTGATGTGTCAGCGTTTCGTATTCGATCTCGTCCTGGATGAACTGAAAACCCGGCAAACCTATCGCGTCAAAGGCGAGATGGTCGGTGCCTCCGGTGTTTGAGAGCGTCAGCGTCTTTGCCCCCATATCGGCAAACGGTGCGAGCCATGCCTCAAAATACGGCTTAACCGCCGCGTTTCCCTGCATATAGACGCCGCGGATCTTGCCCGTGCCGTTATCGAGATTGTAATAGGCGGAGAGCTTTTCATAGTCCGTGCCCTTAACAAGCTCTGGTTTCGGTGCATTAGGATCCGGCGGGCCAAAGTTGTTCTGCGCGCCCTTCATCTCGCCAAAATGCTGTTTTACATAGGCCCGTGAGCCGAGCAGACCCTGTTCCTCACCTGTCCAAAGGGCGACGCGGATCGTCCGGCGCGGTTTTAAACCACTCGCGAGCAGTATGCGGGCCGCTTCCATCGCGACGGAGACACCGGCCGCGTTATCGGTTGCACCGGTTCCGCCGTGCCACGAATCCATGTGGCCGCCGAGCATCACGACCTCGTCCTTTAATTTAGGATCGGTACCCGGAATCTCTGCAACCGTGTTGTTGACCATGCCGTCGCCATCGACGTATTGGGCATCGACATTTGCCATCATCTTTAGCTTTTCGCCCTGCTGGATCATGCGCACCAGGCGGTTGTAATGCTCCGTCGCCAAAGTGATCTGCGGGACCATTCGCGCCTCGGCCTCCTTCATATACGGCGTCAGACGGCGAAATGCCGGGTCTGGCGTCGCGGGGGCCTCTTGAGCGACCGTCGCTTGCTGGACAAATATCGTTCCGCCAAAACCGCCGCGGCTGTTATCCACAAGCATTGCCGCACCTTCGTTTACGGCAAAAACCGTTCGCTTTACAGCAAAAAGCTGTGCCGCTCGGCGCGCCGCAAAATCAGGATTTGCCTGGGCTCCACCGGCCGGTCGCGGGGTTGCCGGATCGGGAGCAGCGGCTAATTTCGCAAGATCCTCGTCCGTATCGCGTTTGCCGAGACCTGTAAAATCAACTTTGAGCGGCCTAATGTCCGACAGCAGGACGACCTTACCTTTTAACTGGCCCTTAAATTTTTCGAGAGCGACGTCATCCTTGGCGTCGAGATAGACGACATCGGCGTTCAGGACGCCGTTGGTTCCCGGCGCCCACGCCTTAGGGTAAGCGATAAGCGGGATAGCCTGCGGCGACGAGATCTGAGCGGCAAATCCTTTCAACACCCAGCCCCGGCCAAACGGTCCCCACTGCTCGAGATGCGCGTTCTGCATTCCCCATTTTGTCATCGTGTCACGCGTCCATTCGTTAGCCCGCAAAAGGCTCGGCGAGGCCGTGAGTCTTGCCCCTATGACATCCGTGAGGTAACTCAAGGTTTCCATCACCTTCGAACGGTTCATTCCCTCGTCTTTGATCTTGTCAATATCGGCCTTTGGCGCCGTATAGACAGCCGCTGCCTTTGCGGTCTCGGCCGCCATCTGGCCAAAAGATACCGTCGGAAGTAGAAATGCGTAAAGCAAAAATACGCCTAAAATCTTGCGTCGTAACATTATTATTTCTCCTGAACTCTGAATTTAATCTAAATATTTGGTTGTTAATACCACAACTGATGTGGAAAGGTTTCAAAATTGCCTACTGATTCGTATCCGTGTCATATCCGAGCGCGGGGTTCTGGTCGTGGTTCAGTTTGAAAAATATAAAAAAGGTAATCAAATTATCTTCTCTGCGACCTCCGCGTCTTCCTCAGCGATCTCAGCGTTAAGTGACGTTTAACGCTGAGTTCGCTGAGAGGACGCAGAGGTCGCGGAGTTAAATCCTTTCGAATTAGTCATATATTTAAATTTATTTCAAACTGAACTACTACTCGAATTCTCAAACGCTTAACAACATCAGATCGTTGACCAGGTGAGAGTAAAAGCCGGGGGCACATTTTTTAGAACGAGCGGGCTCCGGCGCGATTTGCCATAGCGGTTTTTCATAAATTCACGAAGTTTTATGGCCGGCGGCAGATAATAGCCGTGAGCGTATTGGAAAATGCGCAGTTCGCAGCCCTCGTCCATGAATTTCTGAATTTCGATCAGCACATTGTCGCTGATTTCCTTGGGAAGTGAGACAAAAGGTAGACAGCAAACCACATAGCGAACCTTGCCAAGACCCGAGTTAGCATGGATCGAATAAGCATCGGCCGCATTGCCGCAGATGATATTCATGTCGGGAAAGTTTTTATTTAGCGTTTTTACGAGACCGGAGTCTAGCTCGAGGCCGAGGTAAGAGTCTTTGCTCGGGACAATGTCACGAAGAAACTTGGTGATGGCACCGGTTCCGACGCCCAATTCGAGAACAATATTATGATCATCCGGTTGAATTCCCTGGAGCATCTCGGCGGCAAGCTCCGGCGAGCTCGGGGCTATTGCTCCGACTTTCAAAGGGTTTTTCAGAAATGCCTGGAGGAATTGAAGATTCTCTTTCATGCGAAGAAATGCCTTTACGCCGAAGCCGTGCTTTCGGTTTTACTGTCCGATGTTACATCCGCGTTATTAACTGCCATTTTATAATCACAGCCTCGTTTTAGCAATACCGGACGGTTCCGTCCTTCTTTGTTGCCTTTTCAAGCAGACACGGCATACTGCATTTTGGACACGATTCCGTGACCGGCTTATCCCAATATACGGCGTCGTATTTAGGATAGTTCGACGCCAGCGAACATTTCCATCATCTACCATTCTTCTTCGCAGTTCTCTTGGCAGGTGCCTTATTAGCTGTCGGCCTCGTCTTCTTTGCAAACGCATCCGGCAGTTCCGCTTCAATAAGTTGTTTTACCTGTTCCAAGGTTAGAGCTGCCGCATCCTCCGCAGTGGAGCGCGTGCCATCGGCTTTTCTGGGAACTGAAATGATCTTTTTGCCGAATTTGATGACGGGGCCCCAGCGGGCATTCTC
>JAYVFJ010000306.1:0-4911 GCA_043773225.1 Chloracidobacterium sp. | reverse complement strand
AAACTCGGATATTTTTTAACCGAAAAGACATCATTACTGAAGCCGACATCGTATTAAATCCTTTTCAACAATTCTCGACTGACGGCACGTTTGGCACGTTCGATCTTGAAGCGACGCTTACTCATGAGATCGGGCATCTTCTCGGACTTCATCATTTGGGCGTTTTGGGAGCAACTATGGCCGAGAGTTTCGCACGGAACGGAACGATGGGTTTTGCCGATCTCGGGCCGCGGTCATTGACGGAAAGCGACATAGCGGCGATACGCGAGCTTTACGGTCCGAGAATTGACGTTGTCTGTTGCTCGGCTCTAAACGGCAGACTGATCGCAGCCGCCGGCCGTCCGGTCGCTGGACTACAGATCTGGGCCGAAGACACTAACACCGGCCGCGTGATGGGCCAGGCTGATTCCGGCCCCGAAGGAGTTTTTCGTATCGGCGGGCTGCCCGCGGGCGACTATTCGGTTTACTGGAAAACAAAGGATGATCTTTCCGCGACGGCAATGGGCAAACTTGGCGATGTAACTCTCGAAAGCAACGATAGCAAAACAATTAGCGAAAAGATATCACTCCGCCCGTCCGAAATTACGATGCAGTATCTTGGCCGTAACGGCCAGTTGGCGGATCACGGAATGCCGCTGATCGCCGGACGCTCGTCCGTCATAAATTTAGGCGGCCAAAATTTGGACGACCCGTCGGTTAAGATCAGCTTTAGCAGCCCGTTGATCAAGGTTACGCCTATTCCGTCCGCTGCTCAGGAATTTGGCGAGGGTGTTTCCGGCGTTAGTTTTATGGTCACGGTTGACTCGGATATTTCGCCGGGCGATTACAGCATTTTTGTAAATGGCAAAAACGGCTTGATCTCTTGTCTGATCGGAGCTATAAGCGTTGATTGATTTCCCGATGTTTCATTTACTATCTATTTGCGTTTCAGGACGATTTGTGGATAATCTATGGTGTTCACCTCCCGGTGAACGTTTGTCATTGCCGTAAGGTAGTGGCATGGGGGCGACGGTGTGGGAGACGGCGCCCCCAAAAATATGCCTCGAAAGCAACTTGACCTAATTCTAAATCAGCGTAAACTTTATCTGTTTCACCGGAAATCAAGAATTTTGATTACTTCCGGTTTTGTCATTTGCGAAGTTAAACTTTTTAAGGATATTGGAGAGCCGCGAGTTTAAAATTACTCGGCGGTCTTTTTGATTTAACGCTCTTATGAAAACGAGCGAGCCCGGCTGGTTCACAAAATGGCTTTACAACGGCGTTCCCGAGATGGAAGGGCCGAATGAGCCGGAAGGCAAACATCATAGCCATCCCTGGTGGAAGGTGATGTGTCTCACCGGCGTTGATTACTTTTCTACGCTCGGCTATCAACCAGGGATCGCGTTTCTCGCGGCGGGCGTTCTCTCTCCGGTCGCAACATTCATTCTCGTTCTCCTAACACTTTTCGGAGCTTTGCCGATCTACAGCCGAGTTGCGAAAGAAAGTCCGCACGGCGAAGGTTCGATCGCTATGCTCGAGGCATTGCTGTCGCGTTGGAAAGGCAAACTTTTTGTCTTAGTCCTCCTCGGTTTTGTCGCGACCGATTTTGTTATAACCATTACTCTCTCTGCTGCTGACGCTACGGCACACGTTCTTGAAAATCCGTTCGTTCACGAACACTTACCGTTTCTCGAACACCCGGTACTTGTGACTTTTGCGTTGATCGCGTTTCTCGGCGTCGTTTTTCTCAAAGGGTTTAAGGAAGCCATTGGAATTGCCGTCGTCTTAGTGGCCTTGTATTTGTTTTTAAATGTTGTCGTTTTGGGCACGGCTATTTACGAGATATCGATCCATCCCGAACTTCTCGGAAATTGGCGGACGGCGCTGTTTGAAACAAAAATGTCTGCCGGTCCATTACAGGTTGCCGGCCTTGCCGCGATCGTGTTGTTGTCTATCACAAGCTTTCCAAAACTCGCTCTGGGCCTTTCGGGTTTTGAAACCGGCGTTGCGGTAATGCCGCTTGTAAAGAGTCCGAACCGCGTTGGTAACACCCGAAAATTGCTTACTTCGGCAGCCCTGATCATGAGTTTTATGCTCATTGCCAGTAGTTTTGTCACGAGCGTTCTGATTCCGAGAGAAGAATTTTGTCCGCGAATAAATTGCGGCGCAGCCGTGCAGGAGCATGTGCCGCCTGCTTACTGTGCATGCACGCCCGAACAAACGGCAGCCAAAGCGACTACTGAGGCCGGCAAGGCAAATGGCCGTGCGCTTGCTTATATCGCTCACAAATATCTTGGTGACTTGTTCGGCACATTTTATGATCTCAGCACTATTTTAATCCTCTGGTTTGCCGGAGCATCGGCGATGGCCGGACTGCTCAATATCGTGCCGCGATATTTGCCTAGATACGGCATGGCACCCGAATGGTCGCGGGCGACGCGTCCGCTTGTGCTTGTATTTACGGCGATCTGTTTTGCCGTAACATGGATATTTGAAGCTAATGTTGATGCGCAGGGCGGAGCGTATGCGACAGGAGTTTTGGTATTGATGTCTTCGGCGGCTATCGCCGTCTCAATATCGGCGCGGCGGCGAAAGAGCAAATGGACGCTCGCCTTTTGGCTGATCTCGGCGGTTTTTATCTATACGACAATCGCGAATATTATCGAGCGTCCGGACGGCATAAAAATAGCCTCGCTCTTTGTATTTGCGATCATCGCTGCGTCGTTCATTTCACGGGCGATGCGTTCGACCGAGATTCGCATTGACAAGATCGAACTAGACGATGTTGCCAAAGAATTTATTAACGAGCTCAATGACGAAGGTGAATTGCGAATCGTTACCAATCGCCGCGAGACCGGCGATGTAACTGAATACCGTTTCAAAGAGCACGAAAAGCGCGTTGACAATCACATTCCGTCGTCCGACCCTGTTCTGTTTTACGAGATCGAGCCGGGCGATTCATCCGAGTTTAAGGGCAAACTATTTATTCGCGGTGTTGATGTCGAAGGTTACAAAATACTTCGCACACAGGCTCCGGCCGTGCCAAATGCGATCGCCGCATTTTTGCTTTATTTGCGCGATAAAACGGGCAAGATACCACACGTTTACTTTGGCTGGAGCGAGGGCAATCCGCTGATGTATTTGGCCAGATATATTTTGTTTGGCGAAGGCGACACAGCGCCGGTCACGCGTGAGATATTGAGACAGGCAGAAGAAGACCCGGAAAGGCGGCCTAACGTCCACGTCGGCGGTTAAATCAAACACTTGCGCCGTTGGACTTTATTTTCGCGTTCATTTCAGCAAAGCAAGTCCGGCAATAAACCGGACGCCCTTGTGAAGGGTAAAAGGGAACAGTCGTAACTGCCGAGCATTCAGCACACTGGGCTCTGACCTCGATGTGCTCCTTTTTGCCGGTAATGCGGCCTTTTGCGACTGCTGCGATCCGGTGATTCTTGGCTTTTTTACATTCTTTGCAGCGTTTCGGCGGATTTTGAAGGTTCTTGTCGTGGAAAAAGCGTTGTTCGCCAGCCGTCCAAACGAAGTATTCAGTGCAGTCCATGCAGCGAATGGACTGATCCATCACGTCATCTGTCATTTCGACGTGTCCGTTCGAGGTTGTTTGAATTTCCCTAAGATCGCCGTTCGACATCCCCAAATGCTCCCATTCTATTTACCTCTAACTTCGGCAAAATAGAATTTTTGTAGTAGATTTTATAATTGCAGGATAACTATAAAATCACGCGACTTATTCAAGGACTGAATAGTCTGACATTACAACTATCGAATTTCGGTGTCAAGGTGCATTGACCAACTTGCGCCGACAGTCATTTTTATGAATGTTCTTGTGATAGGGTCGGGCGGACGCGAGCATGCGATCTGCCGTTCATTTGCCAAAAATGCGAAGGTGACCAAGCTCTTCTGTGCGAACGGCAATGCCGGAATAGCCGAGGTTGCCGAGTGCGTTCCCGTAAAACCTGACGACATAAATGGTCTCGTCGAGTTTGCATCGCAGAACTCAATTGACTTGACGTTCGTCGGCGGCGAAACTTCTTTGGCGCTCGGGGTAGTTGATGAATTTGAAAAGATCGGCCTGAAAATAATCGGGCCGAACAGAGTAGCGGCACAGCTCGAATCGAGCAAGTCTTTTGCGAAAGATTTTATGGCGCGGCACGGCATTCCGACTGCGAGTTACGCCGTTGTTCATACGCCCGCGATTGCGATTGACGTGCTTGAGAGCGGCGATTTTGGCAACGCCGATTCGCCGGTCGTCGTCAAAGCTGACGGCCTTGCCGCCGGAAAAGGCGTTGTAGTCGCCCGCAGCCGACCAGAAGCTGTCGCGGCTGTCAAAGGCCTCGAAAATCTTGTCGGTGCCGATGCCGCGCAGAAACTTGTTCTCGAAGAGTGTCTTGTCGGAAAAGAAGTTTCACTGTTGATGTTTGCCGACGGCGAAGATTTCGCACTGATGCCGCCGGTCCGCGATCACAAACGCATCGGCGAAGGCGACACCGGCCCAAACACCGGTGGCATGGGCACGTTCACTGACGCATCACTGCTCACGGACGCTCAGTTGCAGGAGATCACCGACACGATTATCCGTCCGACGCTTCTCGGATGTATCCGCGAAGGCTTTCGCTATCGGGGTATTCTCTTCCTCGGACTGATGATGACCGCCGACGGTCCGAAGCTGCTTGAATACAACGTCCGCTTCGGCGACCCCGAAACCCAGGCGATCCTCGTCCGTCTCGACACAGACTTCGTTGACATCTGCGAAGCAATGCTCAATGGCACGCTTGCGAGTTTAGCGATCAAATGGCATCCCGGCAATTCCGCCTGCATTGTTCTGGCGTCGAAAGGATACCCGAGCCAGCCGCAGACCGGTGACATCATCCACGGCCTCGACGAAGCAAAAGCTATCGCAGACGTTGAAGTCTT
>JAYVFJ010000305.1:0-3715 GCA_043773225.1 Chloracidobacterium sp. | reverse complement strand
CAAGGGGAGGTCGTCGGGCTATTGGGTGCCAACGGCGCGGGTAAAACGACTACGTTTTATATCCTCGTTGGCCTCGAACAGACTGAGAAAGGCAGCGTTTTGCTAAACGACCGTGATATTACCGGTTTGCCGATGTATTTGCGGGCCAGGCTCGGTCTCGGTTATCTGCCGCAGGAACCGTCGGTTTTTAGAAAGCTCACCGCCGAACAAAACATCCTGGCCGTTCTCGAAACGATGAAAATGACGCGCGGACAGCGGTTTGAGCGTCTCGAACAGCTTCTTGAGGAATTTGGCATAGCTCACGTCCGCAAGATTCGCGGCGACGCCCTCTCCGGTGGTGAGCGGCGCCGAGTCGAAATTGCCCGGTGTTTGGCCACGGAACCGCGCTTTATTTTGCTCGACGAGCCGTTTGCCGGTATCGATCCGCTTGCCATCGACGACATTCGCGAGATCATTTTGTATTTACGACAACAGGGAATCGGCATCCTCATAACCGATCACAACGTCCGCGAAACCCTCGACATCACCGACCGGGCCTACATACTTTCAAACGGCAGAATTTTGCGCTCCGGCAGCCCCGCTGAACTTATCGAGGATTCCGAAGTCCGACGCCTGTATCTCGGCGAGCGATTTACGTTGTAACGTCGCAATTTTCCATTTTCAATCCAATGTCGGTATAATTGATGCTGAGGAACAGTTTTTGCCTAGTCGAGCAAAACCGTCGAACTTGCGGCCTCCCCCGATCAGCATATGTCTTCCTTGAGACTCACAGCTTCGCTTCAGCAGAAAATGGTGCTAACGCCGCAATTGCGGCAGCGCATTGAGATGCTGCAGATGAATTCGCTCGAGCTAAACGACCTTATCGAGCTGGAAATGGTCGCAAACCCGGTGCTCGAAGAGGTTCTGCCCGGCGAGGAAACGCAGGAAATCGGCGACAATATTCTCGATCAAAATTCCGATGGCCAGGATCACGGCCTGGACAATGAGGTCGCGGGACCGCCCGAACCGGCCGCCGCCGAGTTTGAGGCAATAATTCCTGAAGGATCGAGCCTAAACGGCGACGCGGAAAAGGCCGCGAGCGAGTTTGAAACAGACGACGATGGCGGTGTCGAATCATCAGATTCTTTTGACGAGATCGACTATGGGCGTGAATTTCAGGACTATCTCGATCCTGGCTATCGCACGCAGGAGATCGAATACAAGGACGACGCACCGAGTTTCGAACAGTTTCTGTCTCACTCACCGAACCTGAGCGAGCATCTCGAATGGCAGCTCAATCTGCTCAGCCTCGACGAAAATCATGAGGAAGCCGCCATCCAGGTCATCGGAAATCTTGACGAAGACGGCCGTTTAATGGCCTCTGTCGAAGAGATAGCCGAATCGTGCCGCTGCTCGGTCGAAGAGGTCGAAACCGCACGCCGTGCCGTAATGCAGCTCGATCCCGTCGGTTGTGGGGCCTATGACGTTAACGAGTGCCTCCTCGCCCAGCTCGAGGCCGCGGGCGAGGCCGACAGTCTTGCCTGCCGTCTCGTTCAAGAGCACCTCGAAGACCTGCAGCCGCATCGTCTGCAGCATCTGGCCAAATCAACCGGCGTCGATCTGCATGTGCTCGATAAAGAGATAGACAAAATTCGTCGGCTTGATCCCTATCCCGGCCGTCGTTATTCGTCGGAGGATGCCGTTTTTGTCTCGCCGGAGGTCTATGTCGAAAAGCTCGATGAGGATTATGTTATTTTCTTCGCCGACGACGGCAGCCCCCGTCTGCGGATCAGTCCGACCTACCACAGCATGCTCGACCAGCCGGATGCGACGAAGGAAACCAAGGATTTTATTAAAGAAAAGGTGCGCTCGGCGGTCGATTTGCTCCGGAATATAGAGCATCGCCGCCAAACGATCTATCGTGTCGTCGAGTGTATCGTCTCGCGGCAACGCGCCTTTCTCGACAACGGCGTCGAACATATAAAACCGATGATGCTCAAGGATGTCGCCGAGGATATCGGCATGCATCTCTCAACGATCTCACGCGTCGTAAACCGCAAATATGCACATACGCCGCAAGGCGTGATCGAGTTAAGGCGTTTTTTTAGCGAAGGCATGCTAAATGAAGAGGGCGAGGAGGTTTCGACCCGTATCCTCAAGCTCAGAATTAAAAAAATGGTCGAGGATGAAGACACAAAATCCCCGCTAACCGATGATCAAATCGCGCGGGTGCTAAGCAAGGAAGGTGTAAAACTATCAAGGCGGACCGTGGCGAAATATCGCGATCAGATGAGTATTCCCGGTTCGCGGGAGCGTAAAACTGTTATATGAAAATCGAATTCACCGGGCGGCACATGGACGTTACGCCAGCGTTAAAATCTCATGTAGAGCAACATTTCGAGCGGATCGAACACCTTTTTGACGGGCGGCCGCCAAAAACGCACGTAATTATTGAGGTCGAGCGGGGCCGGCACCGTTCCGAGGTAATTGTTAAATGGCGAAATGAAGTTCTGACCGCCGAGTCGAGCATTTCGGACATGTATAAATCTCTTTCGCAAACGATCGACAAGATCGAGAAACAGGCGCGGAAATTGAAGGACAAAGTTATTGATAAGTCGCATAAGGCCCGAAAGGCCGCCACCGTTGCGGAGCCGTCTGAGCAGGCCGAAAAAACAGCACCGATGCCAAAAATTATCAAGACAAACGGCCTCGAAACAAAGCCGATGTCTCCAGATGAGGCCGTGTCTGAGATGGAGGAAACGGGTCAACAGTTTCTGATTTTTAGAAATTCGGATGGCGGGAAGGTTGGGGTCGTCTTTTGCCGGAAAGATGGAAATTATGGCCTCGTCCAACCTTAAAGTGTTTGTTCACGGTGTGCTTGTAAGTATTGAGAACACAGGTGTTCTTATAATGGGTGAGTCGGGTCTCGGGAAATCAGATTGTGCTCTGGATCTGGTGCTAGCCGGTCATAAATTGGTTGCGGATGATGTCGTCGCGGTCGAGCGCTCCGGTGACGGACTGTTTGGCAGGGCGCCCGAGCGTTTTTCAGCTTTGCTGGCAATTCGCGGAATCGGAATTGTCGATGTCAGGAAGATTTCGGGCTGCGACGGCTATCAAAAGAAACATAAAATTGACATTTGCGTCGAGTTTCGGGATCGAAACAATCGGGAGAATGCGAACGAAATCGAAATAATGGGCGTAAAAATTCCAGTATTCGCGCTTACTCCCGCTCGACGCCGCAATCAGTTTGCGCTGGCTGAAACTGTCAGGAAACATAATGGCCCGTTTCTGACGATTAATGAAATCTAAAATCCGTAACACTTAAATATGCCGAAAAAAAGGCGTGAGAACAGAGATCTTCCGGCATTTGTGATCATAACCGGCCTGAGCGGATCGGGAATGAGCTCTGCGACTGATTCTCTCGAAGATCTCGGCTATTTTTGTGTTGATAATCTGCCGTTGACGATGCTCTCGACCTTTGGCCGTTTGCTTGTTCCGGTTGATCGTCGAAATCCGTCGATAGAGAAAGCCGCGCTTGTTATCAACATTCGCGAACGCCAGTTTTTGTCGGAATTTCCCGGCGAATTAAAGAAACTTGCCAAGCGAAACCTTGCCCCGTTCGTGGTATTTTTTGAGGCCTCGGATGACGTTTTGCAGAGGCGCTTTTCTGAAACGCGGCGCCCGCATCCGGCCGACACAGGCAAAGGGCTTTTGGCCGCGATTCGCGGTGAACGGC
>JAYVFJ010000304.1:0-3071 GCA_043773225.1 Chloracidobacterium sp. | reverse complement strand
AGCTTGCCTGATGAAAGTAAAATAGTTAAAAAATAAAGATTTGTGTTGTCATCAACCCGCCACCGAACAATTCAATGGGCGTGAGGGCGAAACAGCGCTTTCATTCGGCTTTGTTTTCGTGCTGAGATCATCATTCAGGCATCGTCGAACGAACGCAACGTTGTTCTCGATCCTTTCTGCGGCTGCGGCTTTTTACATAATCTCTATTATCAGACGCGATGAATATCTTTTGTTTGCTGTTCCCTCGATCATAACCACTCGGAAAACCACGTCATATTCGGAAACTTGCGTCATATTAAGAAAGTTGCGTCATATCCGGAAAGTTGGTATTTCATTTTGTTCGGAAATTTGCTAGCTTGATGCGGGAACAGATATTTGACAACTGGGTTTTTGGTCTTCGGCCTTCGGCCTTGGGCTCAACTTTTGACTTTTTACTTTTTACTTTTGACTTGGCCGAGCTTGTCCCAGCAAAGATCACAGCGTTCCAAAACTATGCTTTAACATAAATGCTCTATTTATGGGGGTTATCTGGTTTTGTGAAACTATACGATGTTTTTTTTCAAAAACAGTGGAACGCGGTTAAAATTCGACGGCAACTTATTTGTTTGCAACATTTATCCTGTCCCACTTCGGTTTGGGACAGAATGGGACAGCAATTAAGTCAGATTATCGGGCGTGATAGCGACTGGACTCTTACAATCGCAAATAACTACCGAGATTGCGTTTGGGCGACCCCCGTCGCTTTGACACAATTTTGGTAAAAGGTTATCATTATCGTTTTGCATTTATTCAGATTTCAGACAATACAGCTTATAACAAGGAGTTCCTAAACAATTGAGTAACGGAAATTTTTTATTTACATCTGAGTCGGTCACTGAGGGGCATCCGGATAAGATGGCCGATCATGTTTCGGACGCAATTTTGGACGCCATTCTTACCCAGGACCCGATGGCTCGAGTCGCGTGTGAAACGCTGGTCACCACCGGTTTGGCAGTTGTCGCTGGTGAGATCACGACGACGGCGGTAGTAAATTACAAGCAAATCATCCGCGAGACCATCGAAGAGATCGGTTATGACAACGCCGAATACGGTTACGACTCGAACACCTGTAGCGTCATCGACGCTATCGGTACGCAATCGCCCGACATTTCGCAGGGCGTTGACACCGGCGGCGCCGGGGACCAAGGGCTGATGTTTGGCTATGCCTGTAACGAGACGCCCGAGTTGATGCCGATGCCGATCCAGATGGCTCATAATCTGACACGCAAATTGAGCGAAGTTCGCCGCGACGGCACAATTCCCTACCTGCGTCCCGACGGAAAATCGCAGGTGTCGATCGAATACCGCGACGGCCGCCCGTTTCGAGTCGAAGCTGTCGTCATCTCATCGCAAACCGGCGAAATTCCGATCGAGCAAATTCGTGCCGACATTATGGAAAAGGTTATTAAACCTGTGATACCGGCCGAATTGCTTGACGAAAACACAAAATATCACATCAATCCAACTGGACGCTTTGTCGTCGGAGGTCCAATGGGAGACGCTGGTGTAACTGGAAGAAAGATCATTGTTGACACCTATGGCGGCTTTGCTCCGCATGGCGGCGGGGCTTTTTCGGGCAAGGACCCGACCAAGGTTGACCGCTCTGCGGCTTATATGGCTCGCTACATTGCCAAAAATGTCGTTGCCGCGGGCCTTGCCGATAAGTGCACTGTTCAATTAGCTTACGCTATCGGAGTTGCAGAACCGGTATCAGTTTACGTGGACACACAAGGCACAGGAACGATTGACGACGATAAATTATCAGCTATTGTCCGCGAACATTTTGCTTTAACGCCAAAGGGTATTATCGACATGCTCGATCTGCGTCGTCCTATATATAGAGAAACGGCCCGTTTCGGCCATTTCGGACGCCTGAATGGCGAATTCACATGGGAAGTAACTGACAAAGCCGAGGCTCTGAGAACTGCGGCTGAGAAAGGCATCGGCACCAACGGTTGACACTTAAGGAAGCGACCAATAGGTCTTATAGGACATATATGTCCTATTGCAAACTATAAATTATGGCAGACACAGCATTATCAATGGAATACGATATCAAAGACATCAACCTGGCGCCGGAGGGCAAGCAGCGCATCGAATGGGCCGACCGCGAAATGCCCGTTCTTCGCCTGATCCGGGAGCGTTTTGAAAAAGAAAAACCGCTGACAGGCGTAAAGCTTGTCGCGTGTGCTCACATCACTACCGAGACGGCAAATCTTGCAAGAACGCTGCAGGCCGGCGGTGCTGAGTCGCTGCTTATTGCATCGAATCCGCTCTCGACGCAGGACGATGTCGCGGCTTCGCTAGTCGCCGATTGGGGCATTCCGGTCATGGCTCACAAGGGCGAGTCAACCGAGACTTACGTCCGACACGTCAAAGCCGCTCTCGATACAAATCCGAATCTGATCATTGACGACGGCAGCGACGTCGTCGCGACGATGATTAAGGAAAAGCCGGAGCTTATCGGCAATCTCATCGGCACGACCGAAGAGACGACGACCGGCATCGTCCGCCTCAAAGCGATGGTCGCCGCCGGCGTGCTCACCTTCCCTTCTATCGCGGTCAACGACGCGCAGACAAAGCATTTCTTTGACAACCGTTACGGCACGGGCCAGTCAACGCTCGACGGCATCATCCGCGCGACAAATATTTTGCTTGCAGGCAAAGCGCTCGTCGTCGTAGGTTACGGCTGGTGCGGAAAAGGCGTTGCGATGCGGGCCCGCGGTTTGGGTGCGAATGTTGTCGTCACCGAGATTGATCCGATCAAAGCTATCGAAGCCGTTATGGACGGTTTCCGCGTTTTGCCGATGAAAGAAGCGGCAAAGATCGGCGACTTTTTCGTCACCGTGACCGGCAACCGGCACGTCATTGACCGCGAGCATTTTGAAGTGATGAAGGACGGAGCAATCGTATGCAACAGCGGACACTTTGACCTCGAATTGAATCTCGATGCTCTACGCGATATGTCCGCCGAAGCAGTAAAACGCCGCCCGTTCGTCGAAGAATATATCGGCAAAAACGGCGGAAAGAGC
>JAYVFJ010000303.1:0-5253 GCA_043773225.1 Chloracidobacterium sp. | reverse complement strand
TTACGCAACAATTCCTGTTTCAACTCTCAAATATCAGCGTCGCGAGTCCTAGTAGAACCGCTCAGCAAACCAGACCGTAAAAGTCCGAAACTTCAGATTATCTAAATTCAGGCTCCGATTGTCAAGCCAACTTCGCCGCCTTTTGCACAAATACGGAAATATTTGTAAACTTTCCCTTTCCTAAACGGAGCCATATTTGCTCCATATAATAATGAGTAATACTACAACAACCGATCTCGTAACATATTTATCCAAATTCAAGGAAGCCGACTGGCTCGCAGCCATCGACGAGATGCTGCCGTGCATACACGAAGTTGACCGCGAAGCCGTTCAGATATGGTTCCGGTTCTACCCGATCGATCTTGTCCGGCACCTTGAAAATGCCGAGGATCGTGAAGAAACCTTCCGCGGATTTGCTTTAAAAGGCGATCTCGAACTAAAAAACCAGATCGATACCTCGCACCATTTTCTCTACGGCCATCGCTACTGGAGCAAAATCAAGCGCAAGATCGAAAAGGAATTTGACGAGTTCACGGGCGGCGAGCCTGAGCTTGAAGCGATAGTAAAGAGCGTCGCAATGCGAGCCGCAAGTAAGCTCAACGTCGAACGTTCCATGGTTAACGCTATCGCCACCGTCGGCCTCGCGACGTTGAATCAGGTCGGCATCGAAGCATTCAAAGCCGCATCCGGCGAAGTCGAAAAGCCCACCGGAATCATGTCCAAATCGCCCGAAGCGGTGATAGCACGACGTCAGAAAGACGATTCGCAGGGCATTCTCGGGTTTCTCAAAACGATTGACAAGAAATATTCTGTCGCATTTTCCGGCATAAATTCCGCCGGCAAATTCCCCGTCATGCACGCAGAAGAGATTGCGTCCGCCTCGCAAAAAGACCGAACGCACCCGTGGCAGGAAGCCGATGAACGCTGTTGGGAAGGCCCCGTTCCGATCGAATGCACATCGGCGAGTTGCGGCACATGCTGGGTCGGCGTTCTCGGCGGAAGAGAGAAGCTTTCCGATGTCGCACCACGCGAGCGAAGAGCTATGAAAGTCTTTGGCTACAATCAGCCCGACGACGAAAAGCCCTATCTAAGGCTAGCTTGTCAGGCTGAGGCAAGCGGTAACGTCACGATAGTAATTCCACCCTGGAATGCCGTCTTCGGCAAAAAAATCCGAGGCAATGTCGAAGAACTCGAACTCGAACCCGCAACGACGTCGGCCAAAGTCCTACGCGAAACCATCGCCTCCGCCGCATCCGGCGAATAAAGTTTTTTTTCACCACAAAGGCACAAAGGACACAAAGGAGATCTTTCTTAGTGTTCTTTGTGCCTTTGTGGTGAAATATCTTTCGTGGAGAACAAACAACCCAACTTCCCGCCAATCGTATTAATCCTCATAGCCGTCCTCATCTGGAGCACCGGCGGGCTCTTCATCAAGCTCACTTCCCTCGACGCATTCACGGTAAACGCAGGCCGCTCTCTCTTTGCGGCAATAACGGTTGCGATATTTACATATAAAAAAGGCCTCCGGCTCGACAGGTTTACGATACTGACCTCGTTTCTCTACGCAGGCACGCTGACCTGTTTCGTTTACGCCAACAAAAACACAACCGCCGCGAACGCCATCTTTCTTCAATACACCGCACCGATCTACATCCTGATGCTCGCGCCCTTCGTCTTAAAGGAAAAATTCCGCCCCGCAGACCTTATCACCGTATTTTTCTGCCTCGTCGGAATGAGTCTTTTCTTCGTCGGCCAATTCGACACCGAAGCCTTCACCGGCAACATCGTCGCTCTCCTCTCAGGCCTGTTCTTCGGCCTCTATTTCATTTTTCTGAGACACCCAAGATCGCTCGCAAACAAAAATCCCGCACTCTCAGTCTTCTACGGCAACGTCCTGATCGTCATCCTAATGATCCCGCTCGTCGCGCCCAACTTACCCGCCCAAATCGGATCAATCGGTTTAAGGGACATCCTCGCCATCCTCTTCCTCGGCGTCTTCCAGATCGGCATAGCATACCTCCTCTTCACCAAAGGCATCGCCGCCGGCGTCCGCTCACTCGACGCCAGCATAATCGGCTTTATCGAACCACTACTAAACCCCGTCTGGGTATTCCTATTCCTCCGCGAACAACCCACCAACTGGGCCATCCTCGGCGGCGCAATAATAATCACAACCGTCGCCGCGCACACGCTAAATCAATACCGCATCCGGCCAGCCGTTTCGGCGTGAATTTCTCTAAACATGCCGTTAACAATTTAAGTTCGCTGTGATAAGCTACTCGAATATCTGCAAAAAACGAGTCTTATTACTCGTTTTATTAACATTCACTGAATGATCTATTAGAATTTCCCTTGGAGAATCCTATTAAATGACAAATATAAACACGCCTTCGAATGTAAAAAATGCCGAGCTGATCAGTTTTGTCGCCGAGATGGTCGCGCTGTGCAAGCCCGACAACGTCTATTGGTGCGACGGCTCACAAGAGGAATACGACCGTCTGTGCGAAGATATGGTCGCGGCAGGCACGTTTACGCGTCTAAATCCTGAGAAGCGTCCAAACTCATTCCTCGCCCGCTCGCACCCTTCGGACGTTGCCCGCGTCGAAGACCGCACCTACATCTGCTCGCGCAGCAAAGGCGACGCCGGCCCAACCAATAACTGGATGGCTCCCGCCGAGATGAAGGCGATGCTAAAGCCAAAATTCGACGGCACGATGCGAGGCCGCACGATGTATGTCGTGCCGTTTTGTATGGGCCCACTCGGCTCGCCTATCTCGCAGTTTGGCGTTCAGCTTTCGGATTCGCCTTATGTCGCGGTCAATATGAAGATCATGACCCGCATGGGCAACCAGGCTCTCGAAGCGCTCGGCGACGGCGAATTTACAAAATGCCTGCACTCAGTCGGAATGCCTTTGGCAGAAGGTCAAAACGATGTCGCGTGGCCTTGCTCGCCCGATCCGAAAGATAAGTATATCGTCCATTATCCAGAGGAAAACACCATTGTTTCGTATGGTTCAGGTTACGGCGGAAACGCTCTTCTCGGCAAGAAATGCCTCGCTTTGCGTATCGCTTCGACGCTCGGCCGCGACCAGGGCTGGCTCGCCGAACACATGCTCATCGTCGGCGTAAAATCACCCGACGGCCGCAAAGATTACGTCTGCGCCGCGTTCCCTTCTGCCTGCGGCAAGACGAATTTTGCGATGCTCATTCCGCCAAAGGAATTTGCCGACGACGGATGGGAGATCACCACCGTTGGCGACGACATAGCGTGGATCAAACCCGACGAAAACGGCAAGCTGAGAGCCATCAATCCCGAAAACGGGTTCTTCGGCGTCGCACCGGGCACGAATTACGAGACCAACCGCAACGCGATGGAATCCATTAAGGAAAATACGATCTTTACAAATGTCGCGTTGACTGATGACGGCGACGTTTGGTGGGAAGGCATGGACGGCGAGCCGCCGGCACACGCGATAGACTGGCAAGGAAATGACTGGACTCCGAAATCGGAAGTAAAGGCCGCACATGCGAACGCGCGTTTCACGGCGCCGATCACGCAGTGTCCCGTAACCGATGAGAACTTCAATAACCCCGAAGGCGTTCCTGTCTCGGCGTTTATGTTCGGCGGCAGGAGAAACAGCGTCGTGCCGCTCGTGATGCAGTCGTTCAACTGGACGTTCGGCGTATATTCCGCCGCGACGATCGGCTCGGAAATGACAGCCGCTGCCTTTGGCAATATCGGCGAGGTCCGCCGCGATCCGTTTGCGATGCTGCCCTTCTGCGGCTATCACATGGGCGATTATTTTGGCCACTGGCTCGATTTCGGACGCAATATCCCAAATCCGCCGCGAATGTTTATCGTCAACTGGTTCCGCAAAGACGAAAACGGCAAATTCGCCTGGCCCGGCTTCAGCGACAACATGCGCGTCCTAAAATGGGTAGTCGAACGTGCCCGAGGCGAGGCCGCCAGTGTCGAAACGCCGCTGGGATGGATGCCCAAGTATGAGGATTTAGACTGGCGAGGACTTGATTTTTCACGCGAGCAGTTTGACGCCGTGATGAATATCGACCGCGACACATGGATCAAAGAGATCTCGATGCACGACGAGCTTTTCTTTAAGCTCTACGACCGTTTGCCAAAGGAAATGACCTTCATCCGCGAGCTTCTCGTCTCAAGCCTCTGGCGCGAAAACAACGAAGGCCTCGCCGCCCCGCGACCCGAAGCGGAGCCGCTCAAGGCCGCAGGCAAAGGCGACTAAGCAATTTTTAACCACAGACGAACACAGATAAACACAGATAGCTAGAAAATCGAATTACTTCTAACTTTTGTTTTTTCTTATCTGTGTTTATCCGTGTTCATCTGTGGTTCAAATTCTTTCTTTCGCAATTGACCTCGCCGCTCGATTTCCGTATAATCTGAATTTTTCGATTGGCAAAGGTTTTTTGCCATCAGGAGCTAACACAATAATGAGTTACGCAATTATCAAAACAGGCGGAAAGCAGTTTGCGGTCGAGGGCGGCGAGACGCTTCGCGTGCCGACTATCAATGAAAAGGCCGGCGGAAAAGTCGCAATTGACGCTCTGCTTTTAGGCGAAGGCAAAGACGCCAAGATCGGAGGCGGAGCAACGATCAGTGCAACCATCGTCGGCCACGGCAAAGCGGACAAGATCATCGTTTTCAAAAAGAAACGCCGCAAACAATACAAACGCAAACAAGGCCACAGACAAGGGTTTACGGAAATTACGATAGAAAAGCTCTAGACAATCGTAAATGGTCAATCGTAAATAGAAAGAAGTTCTATTCACTATTCAGTATTCACTATTCACTAAACATATGGCACATAAAAAAGGTGTAGGTTCATCCAGAAACGGCCGCGATTCAAATGCACAGCGGCTCGGTCTCAAGAAATTCGGCGGCGAGCACGTTCTCGGCGGCAACATCATCGCGCGTCAACGCGGCACCAAATGGAAACCCGGCAACAACGTAGGCCGTGGTAGTGACGACACGCTGTTCTCGCTGATCGAGGGCTTTATCAAATTCGAGAACAAAGGCCAAAAAGGCAAATTCATCAGCGTTTACGCCGACGGAGCCCCGGAACTTGCACTGAAGGCCGTGTCAGAACCGCCTGCGGTAGCGGGTGGTTGAACCTTAGACAAATCACTTGAGAGTCGAAAGCACATGTTTAGGGCGTGTGCTTTTTATTTTGGCCGCAGTCATTGCCTAGCCTGAATATTCTATAATGTATGGAATTA
>JAYVFJ010000302.1:0-8270 GCA_043773225.1 Chloracidobacterium sp. | reverse complement strand
CGTCATAACTCCAATCAAAACAGTGAGTTGCGTGTCCCACTTAGGGTTTGGGACAGCTTGGGACAAACAAATTCAGAGTGTGCGATTTTTATCGCGTAGAACGGGGTGCAAACGACTAAAAGCTCTTGCGGAAAAGGTAAGAGGCGCGGATGAAGAATGTGCGGCCGTTGCGTGCAAAGCCCGGCTCACCCTGGTTTGTGAAAGGGTTAAAACCGTTGTAGTTGAAATTGTCGTTATAGCCGGCGTAAAAAGCGGTGCCGGGGTTTGGGTTCCAGCCGAAGAGAAGCTGGCCGCTGGCGTTTGAGACCAGGGTGTCGTAATCCCATCGGGCACGCACGTAAATAAACCGCGTAAATGAATACGTCGAGCGGAGTGTGAAAATATTTGTGTCAAATGCTATCAGGCCTGTATCGTCGCGTTTCAATTTACTCTTTCTGTAATCGAGCGAGATGCGCAGCGGGTCAACCGGCTTGTATTCAAAACCGACATTCACGTCAAACTGTCTGCCGGTGCCCTGATCGAGTGCCGGCGGCGGCGCAAGTTCTTCGATTTTGGGACGTGTTCCAATCGGATTTGCCTGATACAAATACAACAGACGCAGAGCACCCAAGTATTCGGGGCTGACCAAGTATGCTTGAAACGACGAACTTGCTCGCGGATAACGATGGCCGGCGCCAAAATCGTAATCGAACGCATTATAGATCATGCCGGTAAAGCCATAAACAAATAGCTGCTTATTGACATTTTTATTAAGGTTTATGCTGTAGTAAAACTGTTTTGCCGAACGAGTCGGTGCTCCGAAAAATCCGCCCGCTTGGCCGGTCAACGGGTTTCGGTTTGGGCCAAATTCTTCTTCGTATTCTTTCTGATGTCCGGTTCCAACCTCGGCATTAAAAAACAGGTTGCCCTGCATCGCCAGATTGACGCGGGTGCCGAGCAGGCTGTCCTGGCCCCGACCTTGAAAGTCATAAAGAATACGCCCGAATTGGCGCCAATCGGCCCGGATGATCTTCGACTCGGGCCGCGATTTTGTGCTGACGCGACTGGCGAGAAAGACGGTATTAGAATTGACACGCCGCGTAAATCCCGCATCTGCGCGATAGTCCTTTGTTCGTCCCGAAACTTCTATCGTCCATCCATGTCTGTCGGCGGTGTGATCCAGAATCCAAAAATATCCAAATCCGTTGCCAATTCGATAATCAACTGTGTCACGAAAAGGATCATAAAATCGCTTCTTTGAATAAGTCTCCAAAACCTGAAACGACATTATGGTTTTAGGATCCAACTTAAATCTGCCGTCAAAACCGCTTACAAAATTGCGGTTCTTTGGAAACGTCCGCGCGGAAGCAAAAAAGCCGATGTTGTTCTCGCTTCCAAAATCGCGCTTGAGTCGAAGCACGCCGAAATTTGCATTCTTGTCGAGAAATTCTTCGATGGACGAGCAGCGGCGCGGCGGACGGCCATTTGCGATGTCATCAGCGCGGCCTTCCTGACAAACACGAAGTTCGCCGCGTTCATCCTCAGAGTAGTTGCCCGGAGCATTGTCGGATGCGCCCAAAAACCCAAACGTGGTCTTGCCCATTTTGCCCGAAAGCTTTACTGCCACGTCAGGGTCAATGATCGTGCGTGAATAAAAAGGTTGCAGCGCCGTCTCAAAAATGTCCTTGCCCTCGAGGAAGAACGGACGCTTTTCCTGAAAGAAAATCGGAAAACGCTGATTTGCCGCGACAACCGGCGCGTCAGCCTCGATCTCGGCATAGTCGGGATTGATCGCGGCGTCCAGTGTGACGTTTGGCGTGATGGTGTATTTTAGATTGACTCCAATTTCTTGCTTTATCGGATGGTTTGTAAATTTTCCCGGATCCCGCAGGCCGATAGGATTAAAGATCGGATCATAGACGCCAAACTGGGCAAAACCGCGATTTGGGATCGTCCGTTTTCGCAAACCCGTTTCGGAAACCGTTATACTCGGCACGACCTCAAGGGTGCGCTCATATTTTATCTCGTCAAGACCGGTTATCCTTCCGTGCTTGATTAATGATCCCGAAACATCACGGTCATCGGGCATCCAGGTATCGAATTCGCTGTTTAGACGCTGAATGTTTCGGGCCGCATTAAAGCCCCAATGTTTTCCCTTGCCGGCGGCGTAACGCAAAGATTTAAATGGAATTTTTACCTCAACGGCCCAACCCCAATCTTCGATCACGCCTTTTGATTCCATCACGATGTCAACCGAGAAATCCGCTCCTCTACCTTCGGTATAAATCCCGTCCTGTTGAATTCCGAGCGGATTGAACCAAAGCACATAAGCCCGCCGACGATCGTCATACGTGTCGAGCCATACGCGGACATTATCTTCGTTACCAAGGTTATCGCGCTTCGCCACGCTCGCGCGGATCTGATCTTTATCGTCCCAGCATTTAAATGCGACATAAAGGTTCTGCTCGTCGTACATCAAATAGACTTCGGTGGGCTTTGACGGAGCGGTATTGTAACCAGGACTTGTTTGATAGAAATCCTTGAAAACGGCAGCCCGTTTCCAAATATCCTCGTCAGGCTTGCCATCGATCACCAGTTCGGCAGAAGTTCTTGGTATGTTGATCGGCTTTGCTTTTTCTGATGGTATTGCCATCTTTCCCGATCGTGTCGCAGCATTGCCCGAGCCGGAAACCGGGGTTACAGAGTTTGCGCTGCCGGCAGTTGATGATCGAATGGTTTGCTGAGCGGCAGCGCAACAGACAAAAATAAATATTGTCAGTATAGAACCAAAGTTTTTCATAACTGCACTTAAAAAATCAGGAAAACGAATTAGGTTATTGATAAATCCGAAAAGTGCCATTGACTGAAACGCTGTTCCGGTCAGAAAGTTTCAGTTATTTGAGTTTGGTTGGCCAAGTCGGGTAAAACGGCAGTTACGACAAAAATCACCTTGACTCCATTTCACTCGTGAGTATAGTGAAATATTTTCCGAACACAATCCGCAACCCCGGTCACAGCGCCTGATGCATTTGTTTGCTCGAACGGGCATTTATGAAAGGCGTATGTTAGTATCATTATTTTCGTTTTCCTGCCGAAAAAAAGATTTATAAAATGCAGATAATGGAAAGCGAAACAGTGCCGCCGATGCCGACATCCGAAGAAGCAATACATCATACAATAGATGATGCCTACGACATTGAGGAAGTTTGGGAAAAAGAGATCGTTGTTGGCGATGTTTTCCGAAATCTTGTTCATCATCCGGCGCAGTTGATCACGCGTTGGAATTGGAAGTCCGTCGTTTTAGCGGTCATCATTCGCGGGTTGATCTACCTGTCCATTTATCTGATGAGCGGAGAGAGTTGGACCGTTACTCTTTCGGCGGTTTTGGTCGAAATTCCTTTCCGGCTTCTTACGACCGGCGTCGCCGGAGCGCTTGTTCAGTCGTTTAGAAAAGCAAAACCTATATGGCTTGCAAATACGATTGTCTCGATCATGCTGCCGGCCTTTAGCCATAGTGTCGAATTTACTGCGCACTATGCACACGAACGTTTTTTTTACGATGTTCTCGCCGCCACAAAAGACGGCGTAACTCGACAGAGGACTTTCGCAATTTCGGTGATCTTTTCCGTGATCTCTGTTCTTTTTAATCTTTACGCGATGCGAAAAGGCGCTTTGCTCGTAGGAGCAGGCGAAGCGACGCAGTCGCTGAAAAAGGACATGATGCAAATGCCGAGGCTGGTCACCGAATTTGTTATCGCGCTGCCCGTTCTGATTTCACGATTTATCGAAAGCGGCAAGCTGCATTACGCTCTCGGCGTGTTCACGAGTTTTGGAATTATCGTCGGCGCGATACTTGGTGCCGCACGCGGCAAATGGCAATGGGGTTGGAGATCGGCTCTTGGCGCATGGGCACTTTTGCTGTTTTCAACCGTGCTAGCATTCGTAGTGAGACGAATGCTCGGCCACAATGCCAAGACACAAAAAGCCAATATTTAAATGCTCGAATTAGTTTTTGCGAGTTTGCGTGTGCGGCCCTTTCGCACGTTGATCAGCGTCATTGGCGTTGCTCTCGGCGTTGTGCTGGTAATTCTGTTTACCGGCCTCGCTCGCGGCATGACAAACGATCTCGCCAAGCGCGCCGCCAATTGGAAAGCCGAGATCGTTTTCACGCGGCCCGGCGGCATGGACACGATGAGCTCGAACACGGCCGTTAATCTCGCTTATGCAAACAAACTTCTCGAGATCGAGGGCGTTCAATCAACCGTGCCGGTGATCCGTTACGTATCGCCCGACTCGCGCGGCAAATGGGGAATAAAACAAGTGGACGGCCTCGAATGGCAGCCTTTTGCCGATATGAACGGAATGCGGCTCATCGCCGGCCGCGCCGCAACTGCAAACGACGAGATCATAATGGACGAACGCGAGATACAAACCGAAAATCTCAAGGTCGGTGACACTTATGAATTATTCGGCGGCAAGCAGTATAAGATCACCGGCGTTTTCTCGCCGCCTTCGGGAGCGAGGACAAAAATGTCGCTCGCCGCAATGCAGGAAGCGCTGCAAACCGATAAATGCACTTACATCCTTGTAAAAATCAAAGACGGCGCCAACGCCGCAACAGTCGCCGCCAAAATAAATGAAGTCCTGCCCGGCAACAAAATAAATCTGACGAGCGATCTGGTGATCGACGCTCAGGAGCGAATTCCGGGATTAACTACATTTCTGCGTGTTCTGGTCGTACTCGGGGCGTTTGTCAGCACGATTTTCGTGTTGCTGTCGATGTATACGACCATCACCGAACGCAGAAAAGAGATCGGTATCCTGAAATCTCTCGGCGCCTCAAAGACATTTATCGTCAGCTCAATCGAAGGCGAAGCATTTTTTATCGGCGTACTCGGCGTCGTGCTTGGATTTATCATCGCCTTTGCGGCTTCGTTTATTATCGGCAATCAATTTGCCCTCACGTTTGAATTCAGCACCGGCTGGATGCTCACCGCCATCGCCATCGCCATCGGTGGCAGCCTTTTTGGTGCCCTCTATCCCGCTTGGCGAGCCTCGGGCATTGATCCTGTCGAAGTCATGGTCAACGAATAATTAACCCGCTCATTTTTTGAACTAAAATTTGGGTAGTGGATCAATCTGAAATTTAGGGTGTAGATTTTGGCATAGTGTTGCAATCTGCGACACACACAGGCTGTTCGCCAAACAATACTTCTAGGCAGATGGCGGCGAGCACGATGCAAAGAAGAATGGCTGCTGCTTTTAGATTCTTCCGATCTATTTACTTTCCCTCCCGTTTTTTATAAGTCCTCTTTGCTTGCCTTTGGAAAGAATGGTTCTGCAAACCTTAGTATATCCTCAATTTCCCAAAGTTTCGATGTAATGTCTGCGGCCATTGCTAAAACTTGCTTTTTCTTTCAGGGTGGTTTATTCTGTATTTGTTGCACAGATGCAACAATGATTTGACGTAAACACATGTTTGCAAAAAGGTTTTTACGGCCCGGCTCTGCCGGCAAAGATAGAGTTTGACTACATGGAGGTTTATTAATATGCGTCGCGGCGATGCAGTGATCATCCGACAGCGTCCGATGACCGCGAAGAATGTTGTCTTTATCACCCTCGAAGACGAAACCGGCCACTCAAATTTTGTCGTAATGCCCGACGTGTTCGAGAAATACCGCGCCGTTATAAATCAAAACGACTACCTCATAATCCGAGGCATCTTCGAAGAACGCGGCATGATAAAGTCAATACATTTCGAGCCGATACACAACTTTACCGCCGAGGTCGTATCGCACAATTTCAGGTAAAATTAATGCCCTCGACTAAACTGCTAAACGTCTTTTTCCTCTTCTCTCCTCTCCGGTCGCATGTGAGGGAACAGAATTACGTCGCGGATGGAGTGTTTATTGGTCAGCAGCATCACAAGGCGGTCAACTCCGATGCCGATACCTGCGGCCGGCGGCATTCCGTAGCTGAGAGCACGAATGTAGTCTTCGTCGAGTATCATCGCTTCCTCGTCGCCGCGTTCACGTATCGCACTCTGCTCGACAAAGCGGTCATACTGCTCTTTCGGATCGTTCAACTCACTAAAACCATTCGCGATCTCCATTCCGTTGATAAAAAGCTCGAAACGCTCAGCGACCTGCGGATTCGCCGGATTCGCTTTCGACAGCGGCGAGATCGATTTCGGAAAGTCGATGATGAATGTAGGTTGGATCAGCTTTGCCTCAACGTGTTCATCAAATGCTTTGACGATATTGCGGTCGTCAACTTCCACACCCGGAGCAAACTTCGCGATCGCGTCACGCATCGATATTCTTTCCACCTTGCCAAAATCGATCGTATTGCCTTCGTAAACTACACTGTCGCCGCCCGTTGCCTTTTGCACGCTCTGCCGCATCAGTTCCTCACAGAAATTCATCATGCCCTCGACGTCCATGTAAGCGCAGTAGAATTCGAGCATCGTGAATTCGGGATTGTGTTTGTAGCTGATGCCTTCGTTGCGAAAGTTGCGGTTGAGCTCATAGACCTTTTCAAAACCGCCGACGACGAGGCGTTTCAAATACAATTCCGGTGCGATGCGGGCGTAGAGGTCTATGTCGAGAGCGTTGTGATGCGTCTTGAACGGCTTGGCGGCGGCACCGGTCGCCTTTGGCGTGAGCATCGGCGTTTCGACTTCGACGTAGCCGTGGTCTTCGAGAAAATGCCGCATCGACGAGATGACTTTGGCCCGCGTTTCAAAAACCTCGCGTGTCGTCATGCCTTCGTGTTCGACAGCAAGCGACGAACCGATCAGGTCGTAATATCTCTGCCGTTGACGTATCTCAGCATCGGCGATGCCGTGCATTTTGTCGGGCATCGGCAGCATTGCTTTGACAAGGAATTGCAGCTTTTCGACATGGATGCTCAGTTCACCGGTGTTTGTGATAAACAAATAGCCTTCGACGCCGATAAAATCTCCATGATCGAGCAAACCGAACGCCGCCCAGCCGTTCTCTTGGTCAAGCGTGTCGCTGCCGTCGTTCTTTACGAGTGCGAATGTGTCTTTCTTGGCGTAAATCTGGAGTTTATTAATGCCGTCAGTCAAATGCACAAAATTGCCGCGCGGCGGTGTCGTCAAACGGCCCGAGACGCGAACACTTTCAAATTCTCTAAGACGGGCATTCAATGCATCTTTGATCTCCGCCGGCGGACGCTCGCGTTCGGCAAGTGTGGCGACGATCTCTTTCATCTCCGAAACGATCCCAACAATCGGCGGGAACTGGAGAAGATTAGTTATCGAATCTTCCGTGCCGCTAACATTAGATCGAAGGAACTTGTTCGGATAAACATTGCCGACAAGCTCACGCAGAGCGTCTAAAGAGGCGCGGCGAGCCTCGGTCTGGTCGTTCGGTTCGATGATCTCGTTAAATTCGGGAATGTGCATAATCTCTATTGCAGAAGCCCGCACGAAGTAAGGGCATATCGTCGCAATTGAACTCTGATTATAGATAAACGCCGCTTTAGCGGCAAACTTATGCAGAATGTGTCAAAATATAATCACCGCAGGAGAACGCGCGTCGAGGCATGCCCCCGTCAAGCGTTTTCTGCGGATAGGTGCGTTTATGGCGGATGAGTTCGACAAATTGAAGCGTGAGATAGCGAGCGGCACACGCGTAATTAGCCTCAGCGGCCTGACATCGGTTGCAGCAAAGGCGTTTTTGCTTACCAGACTACAGGCAGAAACCGGCAAGACGTTTACAATCGTAACTGAGTCAAACACCGAACTCGAAGCGTGGCAAACCGATCTGGAATATTTCAAATCGCAAATCGCAAATCGCAAATCGCAAATTATCTCGCTCCCTTCTTTTGAGACAGATCCATATTCCGGCGTTTCGCCTCACGCTGAAACGGAGGAAAAGCGTGCTCTGGCTTTGTGGCAGTTGCGGCGTGATGACAATAGTTTTGTCGTTCTCTCGGCGAGGTCGCTGATCCAGCGAACCGTCCCGCCTGATATGATAACCGCTCTCGGTTGCATGCTGCTTCGCGACAAGGATTTTGCTCCCGAAATTTTAATTGAAAGACTTTTCGCCGGCGGATATGTGCGCGAAGAACCGCTTTTCGGACCCGGACAATTCTCGGTTCGCGGCGGGATTGTTGATGTCTGGTCGCCGGATGCTGACGCGCCGGTTCGCATTGAGTTTTTTGGCGACACTGTCGAATCTATCCGAGCGTTCGACCCGGACACACAGCTTTCGACCGGCCAGTTAGCGGAGATCGCCGTCGCGCCGATGCGGGAATATGCAGTC
>JAYVFJ010000301.1:0-13586 GCA_043773225.1 Chloracidobacterium sp. | reverse complement strand
GTGATATTGCCGCTGCCCGGACGAAGGTAAACGCGTGCTGTCGAAGTTTTTCTGCGGCCTGTGCCGTAATACTGAATGTCTGCCATAACTTGTTAGTTCAAAGTTTCAAGTTCCAAGTTCAAAGTCCCGATCCGCCGTTTTTCAACTTTGAACCTTGAACTTTGAACCTTAAACTATAGTTCTCTTGCCTCTGGTCTCTGGGCCGTGTGCCTGTGTTCGGCGTCGGCGTAAACCTTTAATTTCTTTGCCATTGCTTTGCCGAGCTTTGTTTTCGGCAGCATTCCGCGAACGGCCAGTTCGATGACCTTTTCGGGCTTTTTCTCGAACATCTCTTTAACGGTCGTCTCACGCAAACCGCCTGGATAAAGCGTGTGGCGGTAGTAGATCTTCTGATCGTCCTTTGAACCCGTAAACACAGCATGACGGGCATTGATGACGACGCAATGGTCGCCCATATCCAGAAACGGAGTCCACGCCGGATTGTTCTTGCCCGACAAAATGCGGGCAACCTCGGTTGCCAAACGCCCGACCGTTTTGCCCTTGGCGTCAACGACCAACCATTTACGGCCTTCTGCTAAACCCTTTCCGCTGGGAAAATAAGTACTCATATTCACACGCACACTGATAGAAATATCCGCAAAAATGCGAACAATCAGAATATCGAAATTGCCCGGCAACGTCAAGCGTGGTCAGACGGAAAATGTTTAAAGCATGTGGTTAATCGGGATGTTTAAAGCATGCAAGCATTTAAAGCGTTTGCATGTTTAAAGCGATTTTAAAGCAGTGGTTTAAAGCACTTGTTTCAATTTTGACTCGGCCAGCATGAGGCCGATCATGGTTTTGGCGTCTTCGATGTCGCCGTTTTTTACCATTTCAAGGGCTTTTTCAAAAGGGATCCGTTCGATCTCGATCAGTTCATCTATCTCGAGGTTTTGTTTTGTTTCGGTCAGGCTGGTTGCTAGAAAGACATACATTTTCTCGGTCAGAAAGCCGGGCGAAACGTAGAATTCGGTGATCAGTTCGATATTTTTGGCCGTGACGCCTACCTCCTCTTCGAGCTCGCGGATCGCTCCGGTTCTAGGGTCTTCGCCCTGTTCGAGCGAGCCTGCCGGTATTTCAAGCAGATATTTGCCCGCCGCATGGCGGTATTGCCTGACAAACCCGACCGTGTTGTCGTCAAAAACCGGCACGATCACCGCACTGCCTCGATGAACGACGACCTCGCGTTTGTATTCGACATCGCCTTCGCGGATTGAGTCGAGACGAACGTCGAAAATGCGGCCTTTGTAGATTTCTTCGCTCAAAATTGTTTCCGGTTTCATGTTTGTGGCTCTCAATAGATTAGCCAAGAGCAGATAATGATGTAAAATTCTAAAAGAAAGGTTTATTAATTCCCAGCTGCCAGCCGCTAGCTGTTAGCTGCCAGCCAGAAAGAAATATTATGGCAAAATACCGAATTGGTTTAGGGGTGACTGGCGGGATTGCGGCTTACAAGGCTGTCGAGGTTTTGCGGCTGTTGCAGAAGGCGGGGTGTGATGTGAGCGTGGCGATGACGCGGCACGCGACGGAGTTTGTGCGGCCGCTAACGTTTCGGTCGCTTACGGAAAGGCATGTGATCGTTGACGATTACGACGCCGCGAATCCTGACCCGATCGCTCATATCAATTTTTCGCAGAATATTGATCTCCTGCTCATCGTTCCGGCGACGGCGAATATCATTGCCAAATTTGCCAACGGAAGTGCTGACGATTTTCTCTCGTCAACATATCTGGCGGCGACGGCTCCTGTTCTTGTTGCTCCGGCGATGAATACTGCGATGTGGGACAAAGCGGCTACGAAGCGAAACGTCTCGCGGCTGAAAAAGGACGGCGTGCATTTTGTTGAGCCTATTGCGGGTGAATTGGCTTGTAAGACTGTCGGGACGGGGAAGCTGGAGGATGTTGAGAATATCGTCGCGCAGGCTTTGGCATTGTTAACTGCAGAGACTCATAGAGGCGGAGAAGAAGTTATTTTGCCGCAGATAAACGCAGATGAACGCGGATCAGACAGCAAAGACCGAAAGCCAAAGACCGAAGACCTAAAAGGCGAGAGGTTGTTGATCACAGTTGGCGGAACGAGAGAGGCGATCGATCCTGTTAGATTTATTTCAAATCATTCGTCGGGAAAGATGGGTTTTGCGGTTGCTGAGGCGGCGGCTGCGAGAGGCTCTATCGTCACTGTTATTGCTGGTGTGACGACGGTTGATCCGCCGGCAAATGTAAATGTTATTCGAGCGGTTTCGGCGGAGGAAATGTATGCTGCTGTTAAAAAAGAAATGCCGAATTCAACGGTCTTTGTCGGTGCGGCGGCGGTCGCCGATTATATGCCGGCACATGCTGCCGAGGGCAAGATCAAAAAAGACGGCCGCGATTTTATGATCCTTGAACTCAAAAAAACGCCCGACATTTTGTCAGAAGTTTCAAAGAATCGCCCCGAAGGGATGCTCGTTGTCGGTTTCGCTGCGGAAACGAATGACGTAGTTGGTTATGCCCGCGCCAAGATGAAGAAAAAGAAGCTCGATCTCGTCGTGGCGAATGACATTACAAAAACGGGAGCGGGCTTTAACACCGACACAAATATCGCGACCATCCTGACGCATCTTGGCGGCAAAATGGATCTGCCGCTGATGCCGAAACGCGAGATGGCGGATAAGATATTGGATCAGATCGTGAAATTGCGAAAAAAGAAAACCGTCAAGGAAAAATGAATTTTTGTTGTGCTATTAATTGTTAATTGATAATTGGTTAATTGTAAATTGGCAGAGAGAAATCTTCTTCCAATTTACAATTATCCAATTTACAATTTACAATTTTGCACACGAATAACCATATGGCTCAATCTGTGGAATTAACAAATCTGATCGCTGATGTCCGCGAGCAAGTGCTTTATTTGCAGGAGCTTGGCGTTGGGGCGCTTGATGTGAAAGTTGAGAGTCGAGAGTGGAGAGTGGAGGGTGGAGACCCGAACAGCGATATTTCAAATTTGAGATCTGAAATTTCAAATTTCAATGCAAATACGCGGTCTGAAATTTCGAAGCCGGCGGAAACACGATCTGCTGGGCAGTCTCGTTTGGCATCTTTGCCGTCTTTATCAAAACGTGACACATCTGTTCCGTTAAGGAAAAGCGAGACATTTAGAACAACTGAAATGGAGAAACAGGAAGAAACGCTTTTCGAGACAGCGCCCGCTTTGCCGGAACCGATTGAGACTATTGAACAGATTCGCGCTGAGATCGGGGCGGATTGCACACGGTGTAAATTGAGCACTTTGGGACGCAGTAAGGTTGTTAACAGCGTCGGGAATTTTGATGCGGAGCTGATGTTTGTCGGCGAAGCTCCGGGTGCGGATGAGGACGAGCAGGGCGAGCCGTTTGTCGGGCGTGCGGGGCAGCTTTTGACGAAGATTATTGAGAGCATAGGACTCAGGCGCGAGGATGTTTTTATTGGGAATATTAACCGCTGCCGTCCGCCGGGGAATCGGGCTCCTGAATCTGATGAGACGATCGCCTGCAAGCCTTTTTTAAAACGCGAAGTCGCTGTTGTGCGGCCAAAAGTGATTGTTGTTCTCGGAGCGACCGCAGCGCAAAACTTGCTTGAAACAAAGGTGCCGATTGGAAAGCTTCGCGGGCAATTTCACGACTATCTCGGCGTCAAGGTGATGCCGACGTTTCATCCGGCTTATCTGCTCCGCGACCCGCATAAAAAGCGCGAGGTTTGGGACGATATGAAGATGGTTCGGGATTATTTAAGAACATAACCGCGAAAAACACGAAAGGAACGAAAATTATGAAGAAGATTATTGTTTTGTTTCTACTTGCCTGCGTCTCGATGCCTCTGACTGCATTTGCGCAGAAGAGCAGTTTTCCTGAGATCAAACAGCTTAAATCGCCGCAGGAACCGAAACTTGGATTTATAATCCACGGCGGTGCTGGCTCGATGAAAAAAGGCTCGATGACGGCGGCAAAAGAGAAGGAGTATCTCGACAAACTGGCCGAGGTTGTGCTCGCCGGTTACAAAGCTTTGCAGGATGGAAAAACGAGCCTCGACGCGGTCGAGATCGCTATCAGGATGATGGAAGATTCGCCGTTATTCAATGCGGGCAAGGGCGCGGTTTTTACCGCCGACGGAAAGAATGAGCTTGATTCTTCGATAATGGACGGCAATACGCTAAAGGCTGGCGGCGTTGCGGGGCTGCATCATGTCAAAAATCCGATCACGCTTGCGCGTGCCGTGATGGAAAAATCGCCGCATGTTTTGATGTTTGGCGACGGGGCGGAGAAATTTGCAAAGGAACAAAAAATTCAGCTTGTTGACGAAGAGTATTTTTGGACGCAGGAAAGTTGGGATGAATTACAAACACTAAATCCCCAAGTCAAAAGTAAAAAGTCAAAAGGCAAAAGTAAGGTCAGAAGGCAAAAGGCAAAAGTAAAAAGTCAAATTTCAGACTCAGGACTTCAGACTCGCTACTCAAAACGCGGGACTGTCGGGGCGGTGGCTCTGGATAGTTTTGGCAATTTGGCGGCGGGAACCTCGACGGGCGGGATGTCGAACAAAAAATATGGCCGCGTTGGCGATGCGCCGATAATTGGAGCGGGAACTTATGCTAACAATAATACCTGCGGCGTTTCGGCGACGGGCTGGGGCGAGTATTTTATTCGCCTCGGCGTTGCCCGCGACATCTCGGCGTTGATGGAGTATCGCGCAAAAACGGTTCAGGAAGCTGCTGATGCTGTCATAAAACAAAAACTCCAAAAACTAGGCGGCGACGGCGGCGTGATCGTGATGGACAAATTCGGCAATATGGCGATCTCTTTTAATACAGATGGAATGTTCCGTGCATACATCGGCCCGGACAGTAAGCCCGTTGTCGAAATCTACAAAGAAGACTAACCGCGAAACACGCGAAAAATACGAAATAGATATTCTTTATTTTTCGCTTTTTTTGCGTATTTTGCGGTTTAAAATCCTATGTTGTCAGGGGAAATAATCGCTATTGGTTCCGAGCTTCTTACGCCGGAAAAGACTGATACCAACAGCCTTTGGCTCACCGGCAAACTTAACGACATCGGCATTGACGTAAAGCTCAAGACTATTGTGGGCGACGACGGCGATCGTCTCGAAGAAACGGTGCGCGATGCGATGCGGCGTTCGGATATTGTGATTACTACGGGCGGTTTGGGGCCGACTGAGGATGATATAACTCGGCTGTGGACAGCGAAGGCTTTGGGGCGCGAATTGGTTTATCACGATGACATCGAAGAACATCTGCGCGAGCGGTTTCGCAGTTGGGGACGTGAAATGCCTGAGATCAATAAACGACAGGCTTATATCATCGACGGAGCAGAGATACTTCCAAATCCGAATGGTTCGGCCGTTGGAATGTATGTCGAATCTGACGGCAAAATGCTCGCGATTTTGCCCGGCCCTCCGCGTGAAAATCAGCCGATGTTCACCGAATACGTTCTGCCTAAATTAAAAGCAATCGCGGGCGAAGTTTATGTAAAGCGGCGAATTTTGCGTGTTTCCGGCATGGGTGAATCTGCGGTTGACGAGATCGCGGCGCCGATCTATACAAAATATGCAGACGTTCAGACGTCCATTCTTTTTAACAAGAGCGAGGTCGAGATACATCTTGCGGCGCGGGCAGAAAATGTCGAAAAGGCAGAATCTATCGCGGAAAAACTAGCGGATGAACTCGCGGCAGCGTTGGGAAAAGCAGTCTTTTCGACAAACGGCGAGACTATGGAAGAGATCGTCGGCATTCGGCTGAAAGAGCGTGGCGAGACGGTTTCCGTTGCCGAAAGCTGCACCGGCGGGCTTATTGCGCGGCGTTTGACCGAGGTTCCGGGCTCGTCGGCCTATTTTATGGAAGGCTCGGTCACTTATTCCTACGAATCAAAGACGAAAACGCTCGGAGTTCCGGTGGAGATAATTGAAAAGCACGGCGCGGTCAGCGCAGAGTGTGCCGAGGCTATGGCCGCCGGAATGCGCGAACGTGCCGGCACCGACCATGCTATTTCGGTCACCGGAATTGCCGGTCCCGACGGCGGAACTGAAGAAAAGCCTGTCGGGACTGTGTTTATCGGCTATGCAGGGCAACGCGGCGTTAAATCGGTCAAGGTCGTGCTTCCCGGCGATCGGTATCTGATCCGTTGGCGGGCAAGCCAGGCGGCACTCGATTATCTGCGACGGCAGTTGGGGAAATTTTAACCACAGATAAACACGGATGAACACAGATAAGAGCTAAGGATTAACATCTGTGTTTATCTGTGTTCATCTGTGGTTAAATTCCTTGCGGTTCTGACATTTATAGTTGCTTTTTTTAGTTAAAAAAACGAAAATTAGCCTAGTTATCGGTTTTAGAAATTTGCGTTAGATAATTTGTGAAACTTTGCCGTCTTGGCGGCGTGTATTTGTTTCAGCTACCGATTAGTTTTAGCAGTTTGTTCGAGGTCCACAATATAGTTATGAAAAGTTCAATCCACATACGGTTTTTCGTCAGTCTCCTTCTTCTTTTGGCCTTGCTCTCGCCGGCGGCGGCGTTTGCATTTGGCGACGGCAAAAAGCATTTCAATCAGGGAATGAAGCACGAGGCCGCCGAAGAATGGGACAAGGCTGTCGAGGAATTTGCGCTTGCGGTTTCCGACAACCCGAAAAATCCCGAATACCGGCTGCATCTGACGCGCTCGCTTTTTAACGCATCGCAGATGTATATAAAAAAGGGCAGCATCGCGGCGAAAGAAAATAACTATGAGGAAGCATATATGGCGTTCCGGCGCGCGTATGCTTTTGACCCGACAAACGAGCTGGCGCGATCGGAAATGGAGCGAATGGTCAGGCTTCAGAGGGAACTGAACGAGGCGACGCCGGGCGACAAAAAAGATCAAACGGGCAGGCTGAAACTGATCCCAACATCATATACTGATAGAAAAGCGGCCGCCCCGCCGCAAATTCCCCAGAAACTTGAAAAATTGCGCGACCTGCCGTTTCCGTCGGGCGTTGATATTCAGTTTATCATCAAGGAACTCGCCAAGGATCTCGAGCTGAACGTGCTTTTTGACCAGGAATCGTTCCGCCAGCCGGGACGCAAGACTTATATTGACCTGAAAAATGTGACCGCTGCCCGTGCGCTGGATTATATCTTTTTGCAGGAGAGTTTATTCTTTCAAAAGGTCGGCCCGCGAACAATTATTATTGCAACACAGGATAAACGGCAAAAGTTTCAGCAGCTTGTGCTGAGGACTTTTTATCTTGCCAACGCCGCTCCAAAGGACATCGCCAAGGTCGTGCAAACTGCCATTCCCGCACAGCCGGGCCGAAGCCAGACGATTGTTCTTACAGACGACTCAACAAACAGCGTAACTATCCGTGACACCGAAGAGAATATCCGCTTGATCGGTAAATTGATTGCGTCACTTGATAAAGACCGAGCCGAGGTCGTCATGGACGTCGCGATTTACGAGGTTAACAAAGCAGATATGTTTCAGCTCGGCAATCAGATCGGTAATCAGAGCCAACTCACCAATCTCGGCGGCAGTCAGTCCGGCTCTATTCTGTTTGGCAATAATCCGCTAACGACGGTTGTCGGCACAGCGGCCACGGTGCTTAATACCGTCATACCGACCGGCATAATTTTGCCGGCGGCAAATATCAGTGCGTATCAGAGCAAGAGCAATAACAAATTGATCGCTTCGACTCAGATACATGCTTTCAATAACGAGGATTCGTCTGCCCGCATCGGCCAGCGTGTGCCTGTTCGGAGTGCTTCGTTCGTTACCGGAAACAACAATGTGGGCGGTGGGAATGGCGTTGTGTCGAATGTTGTAAATTACGAGCAGGTTGGTTTGACGCTGAAATTTAAGCCGCTTGTGTTTCCAAACCATGACGTTCAGGTTGCCATGGAGATCGAATCAAAAAGTGTAGATACCGGCGCCGGCGTTGAAGGCAACCCGATCTTTACCGAAAGGACTATCAAGGGAACAGCTCGCATCCAAAATAACAAGACGCTTTTGCTGGCGAGCGTCGCACAGGGAAAGGAAGGCACCGGACGTGCCGGACTTCCGCTTCTCGGACTGGTTCCGATCCTGGGCCGTCTTTTTTCAACCCCGACCAAGGATAACTCTCAAGTAGATATTGTTATCGCCGTCACGCCGCGCGTCATCAGGGCTCCGGCCATTTTGCCGGAAGATGAGGTCGAACGCCCGACAGGCAGCCTTATGTCTCCGACCAACAGTTCGCTTGAAGCGATGGTGATACAGGAAGAGCATGACGAAATGCTTGCCGCGGCGAGGAGAATTCCTAATTCGACCGAAGTGCAGCTTCCCGATCGCCAGCCTGAGGCACCTGTATATGTCAGGGCTGATGCCGGAAAAGCATCGGACACGACAAACGCGGCGGCAAATCAGACGAGCGCCGTCGTCGAGCGTCCGGCTTCGGTGATGCAAGGCCTCAAACCGATAGACAACAGCGTAAAAACGCTGCAGCTAAACCAAACATCCGACACGACGAAAGCAACTGACGCTCCGCTTGTTCAGCCGGTTTCGACTGAGCCGACTGAGGTTAAAACCGAATCAACTTCAGCTCCGAGCGTTCAGATCAGACTCGGTTCCGAATTGCCTGAGATGAAGGTTGGCGAAAAAATAAAGATACCTGTCATCCTGCAGGGAAGCACTGCTTTCCGCTCTGGCTTGATCGGCCTCAAGTTTGACGAAAAACGTCTTGCTGTTCGCTCGGTCAGCTTTGGCGACGTGTTTGGCACGCTGGCAAATACTGCGGCTACGCCTTTCCTAAATCAGAACGGGAAAATGTTCGTGTCGCTGTCTGCCAAAGATGAGACCGGAGCAAAAGCCGACGGAACGCTTGCGATCATCGAGATCGAAGCTCTTGTCGATGGTAAACCGGAAATAACATTTGACCGCGATGTTCTCAATTTCCTGACCATTGACGGCAAGAATTTTCAGGTCAAGTTTTAAGATCGTGAAATTGTTTGAAGATAAAAATCCGGGGTCGAGCGACGGTTATAGTCTTCTCGAACTGGTCTGCACGCTTGGCGTGCTGGCGGTTTTGGTGATGGGCACCATCCCGATGGCCGAAAACGCCGTCAAGCGTCAAAAGGAGATCAAACTTCGTGAGGCATTGCGCGATATGCGCAGCGCGATAGACGAATTCAAGCGTGATACATACGGCGCATGTGTGGGAGGTGTCTCAAATTCGGTAAACCAACCAAACAATACCGGAGGCCCAACCGATCCCAGAAGCCGCGTAATTATTGACGACTGCAAGATTTTCGGGATTGAAAACATTGACCGTTATCCGCCGACGCTTGAGATGCTCGTTAAGGGCGTTCGCGTAAAGTCTCGTTCTCCGAATCTCGGAGGCGGCGGAGTATTTAACGGCCCGCAGGCGACCGAGATCAATCAGGAAAAAGAGATAAATAAAGTTTATCTGCGCGAAATTCCGGTTGACCCGATGACCGGCGAGAAAGATTGGAAATTCCGTTCATCCTATCAGGATGTTGATTCGGATAGCTGGGATGACGTAAATGTTTTTGACGTCCGGTCTGCGTCGAAGGGCGAGGCTCTTAATGAGGAGAAGTATAGTGACTGGTAATTTCAGAAGGCAGAAGGCAGAAGGCAGAAGACAGAAAGGGTTTTCTTTGCTCGAGTTGATGATCGCGATGTTTATCATGATCATTTTGCTTTCCGTCGCCGTGCCGACTTACCAGCGCAGCGTTCTTCATGCCCGCGAGATCGTGCTCAAGGAAAATCTCTGGCAAATGCGGCGGGCGATAGACCAATACACCGCCGATAAAGGTAAGCTGCCGGAGTCGATCGAAGGCCTGGTCGGGGCAAAGTATCTATACGAAAAGCCGTTTGACCCGATCCGAAACGAGTTTGAGTGGGACGAGATCCAGGGCGAAGATCCAAATTCTCAAGACGCCCAATCGGGGCTTAAGAACGTAAAGAGCCTTGCCGAAGGCGTTGACACCGAAGGCGTCGAATATTCAAAGTATTAAATTAACGACAAATGTTTTCAGCACTCACACAACCAAATTATCCCAACGCCGCGTTGGGCATCGAAGAAGGCCGGATTACGGCCGTGTCGCTTCAGGGACAGGGACGCGGAAATTTTTCGATCAAACAGGCCGCGACCGTTGATCTGCCTACAGGCCTGCTCACGCCAAATTTTCTCGAAAGAAACATAACCAACAGTGCGGAATTTTTATACTGCCTTCGTGAAACGATCGAAAGTGCAGGTTTGTTAAAACAGAAACGCTGGTCGGTGGCTTTGCCGAGCAACACGGCGAGAACTGCGATCCTCGTTCTTGACAGCGAACCGGCATCGAGCAAGGAGGCCGACGAAATACTTGACTGGAAGGCCGAGCAGAATTTCGGCGCTCCGGCGGCCGCGCTGCGGCTGGCGAAACAAAAAATATCGCCGGACGAAAAGGGACGCTCGCGTTATTTTGCAACCGCCGTTTCACTTCCGGTCATTGATGAATATGAGAGCCAATTTGAGAGTCTCGGTTGGAAGGCGGGACTCATTTTGCCGCGTGCTGTCGGCGAAGCCAATTGGCTGGTTGACAAGACTGACAAGGCCGATTCGCTGCTCGTCAGTTCCAACACCGACGGATTTACGGGATTGCTGCTTCGCGGCGATGAACCGGCGGTCGTTCGCTCCGTGACGTGCACACCGGATGAGATTGACGACGAGATTTACCGATTGCTGATGTTTTACAATGACCGCTTTGGCGGCGAACACGGCAACTCGCTTTTGCGCCGGCTGCTTGTCATCGGCAAAGATTTTGTCCCCTCAAAAATTCAAACCATCGCGTCCGAAGCTCTCGGCAGAGCCTTAAATGTGCTGTCGCCCGAAGACGTTGGGTTGAGCTTGCCCGGAAGGTCATTGAGCTTCGACGACCTCGCCGCTCCGGCAGGATTGGCAGCCCTGGGCTTTAAATAGCTAGGAGCTAGCAGCTAGAAGCGGGCAGCTAGTATTTTTCTCGATCTTCATCAGCATCCTGTAATTAATTCTAGCTGCTAGCTGCCAGCTGCCAGCTACTAGCTTCTAGCTTGCGCTTTGAAACAATTTCAATGAAAATACCGTAGTATCAGACAAAGATGGCGATACAGGCGTTAGCAATCGAAAGCACCAGAAAACTCACCGACGGCGAGTTGATCGTTGATGCGGTCAATGGCCGTGTTGACGGGTTTGAGGAACTTGTCCGGCGTTACCAGAGGCCGATTACGGGTTATGTTTTTCGAATGCTGGGCGATTATGAATCGTCGCTCGACGTAACGCAGGAAGTTTTCATCAAGGTCTATAATTCGCTTACCAAATACAGTCCCGAGTATAAATTTTCGACTTGGCTTTATCGTATCGCCCACAATGCCGCGATAGACCACATGCGTCGAAATCCGGTCAGCCCTCAAAGCCTGGAAGCCGAAAACGCTGACGGCTCATATCAGATTCAGATAGAAAGCCGCCGGCCTTCACCCGAACAGGATCACGAGCGAAAAGAGTGGCGACACGAGATCGACGCTGTTGTCAGGTGTCTGCCGCCGGCGTATCGTGACTTGATCCTGCTGCGTCATTCGCGTGACCTCAGCTATGACGAGATCGCCGATGTGACCGGACTGCCGTTGGGCACAGTTAAAAATCGCTTGTTCCGCGCACGCGAGATGATGCGCGAAATGTTTATCCAAAGAGGTTTTACGGGAGTCTAATGGAATTGCTCTCCTACAATTTTAAGTGTCCCTCGGACGAGATCGCGGCGTATATTGACGGCGAACTCACTCTCAAGCGCGAACTCGAGCTCGACGCCCATTTCGTGGAATGCTCCGTCTGTGCCGATGAACTGAATCAGCAAAAGCAGTTTCTTTGCCAATTGGATGCCAGCCTTAAACAGGCAAGCGATCTCGATCTTCCGGCCGATTTTGCAAAGACTATCGTTGCCAACGCCGAGAGTACTGTCAGCGGGCTGCGCCGGCCGCGGGAACAATTTAACGCCGTATTTATATGTGCCGGGCTGTTGTTGTTTGTTCTTTTCGCGTCCGGGACCGACGCCGAAAGTTTGCTCGGCGGCGTTTCGGTTTTGTTTGACCAGATCGTTGCGGTCGGCAGTTTCTTTGGGCATCTTATCTATTCTGTATTTATTGGCGTGTCCATTGTTTTGCGCTCTTTAGCATCTCAGGTGCGATTTGACATGGCGGCCATAGTTGTTTTGACCGCGATGTCTGCGGCGGCTTTGATGTTTATTTCTCGAAGAGTGCTGCGGGTGCGTCGCGCCTAAAAGTTTCCGGCCCTTGTAGTAAAGTGAAATTCGCGTCCTCAACAATATTTCACCGTCAGCATTTCCCGCACGGTCTGGCGGAGGTTTTGCTTTTCCTTTGTGCTCTTCAGTTATTTTGCATTGCAGTAATCGCCCATCCCGAAATAGAAACCTCAGAAGATCAGATGACCGTGACCGTCAATGATGCTCCCGAACAGGAGGTTTATGTCATTGGCAAATCGGTAATTGTCAATAAACAGGCAAAAGGTGTGCTCGCTATTGGCGGCGACGTTATCGTGAAGGGCCGCATCGAGGGCGATGTTGCGACTATCGGCGGCAACGTGATCCAGGAAAAAGACGCTTACATCGGCGGCGACATCATTGTTTTTGGCGGAGCCTATAAGCCTGAAAGTGAAAATCCGCTTCGCGAAACGGGAAAGGAAACTGTCAGCTTCGGCGTCTTTGAAGAAGAACTGCGTAATTTCGGACAAAACCCGACACAAATATTTTCACCCGATCTTTCCCTGAGCTTTTTGGCGCAGCGTCTTATTTTGGCGCTTTTTTGGTTTATCATTTCGGTTGTAATGACCACCATCGCTCCGGGAGCAGTTGGGCGTGCCGTCGCGCGAATACAATTGTCGGCTCTGAAAATGTGCGGTATCGGCGCCGCGGCTTTCTTGCTTATTTCCGGTTTAATAATTGGCGGAGCGATCATACTTCCAAATTACCTGAGTGCAACGCTCGCCTTGATGGGTATGTTGATCCTTATGCTCGGTTATGTATTTGGCCGAGTCTCGCTGCAGGTAAGCGTCGGTAAGCTGATTCAAAAACACCTGCTTTCTGACAATAATCGCTCCGAAACGCTGGCGATCCTGATCGGCGTCATGGCCTGGACGCTGCTTCTCTCGCTACCATACATTTGGCTGCTGGCGCTTTTTGCTGTCTTTACTATCGGTATAGGCCTGATACTAACCGGGCGCACGGCGCCGAAGTGGACAACTCCATAAAAGGCGCGTTTGCGGGCGGCGTAGATGGCGAGGGCGAAGCGGCGGTTTAGCCATTTACGGGCGGAGTGGTGACGCGGAGGAACGTAGGCGGTTTCGTGCCAAATTGTCATAATGAACCGCATTTTTGTTTGAAAAGTGCCTTTTGTGTCATAAGGACACGCCCCTACTGAATAGATTTCCGAGAATTTCCCGTTATTGTCGAACTTTGGCGGCGAAATTTGCGTCTTAATATATGAAGCGCAACCTTGATTTTCAGGGTGCGTATTATTT
>JAYVFJ010000300.1:0-6151 GCA_043773225.1 Chloracidobacterium sp. | reverse complement strand
CTGCTCAGGTGGCGTAATTGGTAGCCGCGCACGTTTGAGGGGCGTGTGGAGCAATCCGTGCGAGTTCGAGTCTCGCCCTGAGCACCATCCTAAATAATTGTTAATTGTAAATTGGGTGATTGTTAATTGGCAGGAAATAACCTCTTCCAATTAACAATCACCCAATTTCCATTAACAATCTGTTTTAAAAAATAGCCAATTTTATTCTCAGATATTTCTTCGGATTTTTGCGGAAATCGTCGAGGAGTTTTGTGCCTTCACCGGTGAAGATGGCGACGTTGTTGGCGGTTTGGTTGATGCTGTTGTAGAGTGTCTCGTCGGTGATGAGGCGGCCGATGGTTCCTTTGCCGGCTTGGGCGTCGGCGAGGATGGTTTCGATGCGGGCGGTTGTCGAGTTAAAGCGGGCAATCATTTCCTTTGCGTCCTCGTAGAGTTTCTCATCGCGAAGCAGCTTTCCGGCAGAGCCTTTGCCGGCGTTGAGGTCGGCTGTGATGGATTTTACGTCATCAGCGATCGCCGAGATCTTTCCGGCTGCAACCCTTAGCTCGGAAACAGCGTTTCGGGTTTCGTTATAAAACTCTTCGTCGTTTACAAACTTTCCGGCGCTGCCGCGGCCTGCTTTAATATCGCCCGAAATAGCTTCTAATTGCGCCACTGTTTTATTTAAGCTGTTATAAAGCGCGGGATCGTTGATAAGTTTTCCGGCTGTGCCCTGTCCTTTATTTATCTTTTCGATAGTCGTCTGCAAACGTGTCATTGTCGAGCGAGTCTCGGCAACGGCGCTGTCGAGATTTTTATAAAGAGACTCGTCATTGATAACACGGCCCAGAGTGCCCTCACCCTGATTGGCCTTGTCAAGGATTTCGTTCGCCGGAACTGATATTTTCTTGATCTGTTTGAGAAGGTCGTTACCCGTCTCGGTCAGTTGGGTTAGTGAGTTGCCGGCGCTCGATTCGATCAAATCATTCTCGTCAACCGGCGTGCCTTTTGAGGTGCCGGGAAAGATGTTGATCATCTTATCATTTCCAAGAATCGAGGTGGCGATCAACTGAGCTCTTGAATCGCTGCGGATCAAATCGGAAATAGGCTTATTATCAAGCACCTGGACGACCGTCAATGTCGCCTCGATACGCTGTCCCTCGGGCGAATCGGGCGGAAGGAATTTTACGTCCTCGACCTTGCCGATAGAAACTCCGGCAAGCTGCACATCGGCTCCGGGATGCAGACCGTCGGCGCTTTCAAATCGCGTTTTTAAATGGAGCTTTTTCTCAAAGGGGTTAAAGTTTCCGCTCGAGTTGAGGATCAAAAACCCAGTGACCAGCAAAGCGGCAAGCATAAATATGCCCACCCGTAGCTCGCTCAAGGTTAGTTTCTGTTGACGTCTCGGCATATTGATATATGCGAATTTTTTCAATCGAAAATCGCAAATCTAAAATTACTTTCCTCGGATAAACCTTTGAATATACGCGTCGTCAGACGCCCGAAGCTGTTCGTCCTTGCCGCTAAAAATGATCTTTCCGCTTCGCAGCATCATAACTTCGGTATTGAGTAGGCACAATCTGTCGCCCTCGAGTTCAAAGTGCACCTCGCCTTTTCTGTCAATCGTTGCGTATTCGGATGAAATATATTCCAGATTATTCATCTCGTGTGTTACGAATATAGATGATACATCTTCGAGGTCGCGAAGTTTAATCGCCAGTTCGCAGATAGTGCGGGCCGTCGGTGGATCGAGACCGGCGGTTGGCTCATCGAAAAGCACAATGCCCGGATTTCCGACGAGCGCGCGGGCAATGCCTACGCGCCTTCGCATTCCGCCTGAAAGTTCTGCCGGCATTTTATCTATTGCGTCTTCCAGGCCGACAAATTGCAGCATCCGGCGCACCTCGTGTTCGACCTCGTCTTCGTCTATGTCTTCCTCATGCAGCCGGTAAGCGACATTATCATAAACAGAAAGGGAATCGAATAACGCTCCTTCCTGAAACACCATCCCGATATTTTCGCGGATGCGCATCAGTTCGACATCGTCGAAATCGGTAATGTCCTCGCCCTCGACAAGCACCTGGCCGGCGTCGGGTTTCAGAAGGCCGAGGATGAGATTGATGATCGTTGACTTACCGCTGCCCGACCCGCCGAGCACAATCTTCGTCTCGCCGCGTCGCACAGAGAAACTAACTTTGTCGAGAATTATCTGATCGTCAAAAGCCAACTCGACTTCACGAAACTCGATTGCCGGCAGCAGTCGTCCGTTTGCAGAATGTGATCCGTTAGTCCACTCTGTCGTCTCCGGATTTTCACTTGTGTCGAAAGTCATAAAGAATCTTTTCGATTTAAAATAGCGTGCTGCCAAGCACGGACTGAAATATCTTTGAAAGAAAAAAGTCAGCAATAATTACGTTTATTGATGACGTTACAACCGCCTGCGTGGTCGAGATTCCGACGCCGACCGTTCCGCCTTTTGTGCTCAGGCCTTTATAGCAGGAAATAAGCCCGATGATTATTCCAAAGAAAACCGGTTTTAAGAGTCCGGCGACGAGATCGTCGATATTCGTCCCGGTGCGAACAGACGAGATGTAAATATTCAAATCCAGTCCGTGCAGTTGGTGTGCGACTATTCCGCCACCGATCAGTCCGAACATATCCGCGGCAATGGTGAGCAGCGGAAGCGTAAGAAGCAGGGCAATAATGCGTGGCGTGACCAGCTTGCGGACAGGCGATGTTCCCAAGGCCCGCATCGCGTCTATCTGCTGCGAAACGACCATTGACCCGAGCTCGGCCGAGATCGCCGAACCGACGCGGCCGGCGACCATCAAGGCCGTAAGCACAGGGCCCAATTCGCGGATCATGCCCGTTGCAACACCCTGACCGGCGTTGCTTTGCGCCCCGTAGTATTCCAGCGTCGGATAAGACTGCAAAATGATCACGCCACCGGTAAAAAATCCGGTAAGCACCACGATCGCCATCGAACCAACGCCGATCTTGTCCATTTGACTAACGATCTCTTCAAAGTATCTCGGCTTTTTGCGCAGCCCTTTGATAGAGCGCCAGAAAAGATTGGTTATCTCCTGCAACTCAAACAAAAAATTTGTGATCGGATTCATCAAGGAAAGTCGGCAAATAATGTTGGGTCAAGGATAATGCAGAAGCCCGCGCGTTAGCAAGGGCGATACTCTCAAGTTGAATGTATCGCCCTTGCTCACGCGCGCATCTTGTGCAATCGGTTGATTCTATAAAATCGGCTTCTCTTTTACGCGTGGAATGAAACGCTGCTGAGAAGGCGTCATTTGCTTACGCGGCATTCGGCGTTCGAGGTCGAGGCGCATTTGTTTCATCCTTTCGGTTTTCATTTCTTCATAACGCTGACGCATCTCGCGGAACCGGACAAGCTGCTCGGACGTAAGGATGCGGCGCACGGCAAGTTCGTTCAAATAGCGAAGTTTCGCAACCTCGGCCTGAGCTTGTTGAAGTTGCTGCAACTTGTTCTGAATATCAGCATCGTCGGCATAGTCGGCGTAAATCGCTTCATCAAGCAGCCGCGTTGCCTCGCGCACTCGTTTGCGAGCTTCGATCGAAAGGCGCAATGTCGGAGATTTTAATTTCCGTATCTGCTGCATTTGCTCATCCGATAGTCCAAGCTGTTTGAGCGTAATCGTTCCCAGATTACCGGGCGGAATTGCGCTTGGACGCTGTTCGGCATTTTGCGGCGGCGGTTCGGGAGGTTTAGCGTCCTGTGCCGCTGCTGACGAAACGGATACCAACATCGCTATGAGGAACAAAAAAGTTTTGAAATAGATTAAGTTTTTCATATATTTATCTGCGATCTAAATTCTAACCGTCAACGTCCGCAAACAGATCGGACAGCCGAAGCGAATTGTCGTCGGCTTCCTCAATATTTTCACTCAAGACCGGAGCGTTGGAAATGTTAGGAATTGCATTACGTTTTGCCGGATTACTTGCCGTTAAATGTTTTTCGTTTTTAGCTCGGCGTTGTTCCATAACTTTCACCGATCGGATTTCGCGGCTCGGTTTCACGCTTGGCTCTGTAGTAAGAGCAACATCCGGTTTCTTATCATTAACGGTCGGCAAGGCGATCGGAACTTCGCGTGTTTCAATCGGTGATATGTTTTTAACATTAGCAGCAATCGGCTGTTCGACACGGTTGAGATAACGTAAAACCAAAAATCCGAGGCCAAGACACAATACCAATCCGGCGGCGACGGCAGCAGGGAATTTTACAAGCGTCAGCCAGCCGCGAAGCCCTGCCCACAACCCTACCGAAGTTTCTTCCTCTACCGTTGTTTTCGTCACATAGGGAATTACGATCTCCGGCGTCGGAAGATCGGTAAATTCTTCGCGCCGCCACTCATATACTGAAAAACGCGCATTTGAGATGCCGGCAAATTCATTAGTGCATTCGTGGCAACCGCGCAGATGCGTCTCAAATTTTGTGCGATCTGCCTCACCGATCTCGTCGTAAATATACGAGACGATATCGTCCATGAATCCACAATTCGTTTTGTTACCGTTATTCAACATTTCTTCTAAATCACCTCAACGGGTGTACGTTCCAATCTCATTCTCAACTGTTTGAGCGCCGTGTAAAGCCTGCTTTTGACAGTGCTGAGCGGCAATTCGAGGGTTTCCGATATTTCCTGAAAGGTCATTTCTTCAAATTCCTTCATTACGATCACCTGTCGCAAGTCCGTCGGCAATGCGCCGACCGCTTGCCTCACTAATGTCATCCGCTCGGCCTGCTCGGTCTTTCTTGCCGGCGAAAGAAGCGGTGATGCAACGAATGCTCGGTCTTCCGCTCCCTCCTCATCGTCGAGAAAATCCTCGGCACGAGACTTCTGACGGCGTTTGGTTGTCAAACACTGGTTGACCGCTATGCGGTGCAGCCACGATGAGACTTTTGCCTCGCCGCGAAAGTTCGCGATATTGCGATAGGCAGCGATGAAAGCTTCCTGACAGGCATCGCGGGCGTCGTCCCCGTTACCGAGCATACCGAAGCAGAGAGCGAAGATCTTTCGCTCCCACCTTCTAACGATTTCGCCGAAGGCTTCAGAATCATCTGACACTGCCAGTTCGACAAGCTGCTCATCCGTTAAATTTATCAACATCAACTCGTGTTAACGCCATTTTCCACGAGAATAATAGCTCAAAAGGCCAAACAATGCGAACCTTTTCGCATTCAATAACTTAGACGCTGAAACCTGTGAAAAAGTCTGAATTTGCCAGCAATTCGCATCCTGACAAGATAATTGTCTCAAGTCTCGCACTGTCCCAGCGATTTTTCTTAGTTCAGAGTGCTCGATTCATCGCGCAAAGACGGGCTGAAGCCCGCACTCTGAACTTGTGTCCCACCCCTGTCCCATATCAATGTGGGACACGCTAAATATTGCGTCTAAATGGGTTAGCCCAGCAAAAATGCCTATGTCCCACGATTTTGAAAAAAAATAAACACAATGTATTACAAAATCTACAAACCCTGTGATTGCAATATTTAGACCAATGTCTATCCTTGGAACAGGCCGATCTTTGCTGGGACAGGCTCTTACTGTTCACTATCCGCGCTTTTCAGTTGTCAAAGATCTATTAAGCGTTATTGTTATCTTGGCATACATTGCATATGCAGTCAAGAGTTTTATTTGTGCAACGAAACAAAAACTGCGCTCAGATCACAAAATATGGTGTTATAATTGCGGCGTCGTTGGCAGGAGTTTACTGAAGGAGAGTTAAAGTAATGAACAATCTAATTTCGGATCTGAGATCTGCCGCCGGTTTTGGTTTTTTGTTGCTGTTGCCGTTGATGGCTGTCGAGGTAATAAACGGAAGCGCCAGCCGCTATGGTTTCCCGTTTGTGCTGTTTGTCTTGCTATGGCTGCTTTCGCTCGCTTGCATTTTTGTCATGATGCCCCTCATTCGAGACGCCCGAAATGGCAAAAGCATTTTGGCAACGCCGACGAGTTTTCTGCTCAGAACAGCTTCTGCGCTTCTGATTGCAGTTGTCTGGGCGAGTATCGTCAAAGATCAGGCGCCTTGCTTTTTGGGCATTCCTAATTGTGATTAATATGCCCGCGCAAAAATTGGTGTCTGACACAATGATCGATTAGGATAGAGTGTTGAATTTTTTTCACAGCTTTTTGCCAAGGTT
>JAYVFJ010000299.1:0-4938 GCA_043773225.1 Chloracidobacterium sp. | reverse complement strand
GATCCGGCCCGCCGTGGATGACCTCCACGTCGTCATTCTGGCGGCGGGAAAAGGCACACGCATGAAATCGCGGGCGCCAAAAGTCCTGCATCAGATCGCCGGGCTATCAAAGGCAAAGGCTGCCGGGCAATCTGCCACAGCCGTTGGCTCGATCATTTTTGCTTTGTTATTTAATATATTGCTCTTTTTGGCTGCTCCGCTGCTGCTGACGAACCTTGGCTTTATCTATTTGGGTTGGGCCGAAGCACCGGTGATCGCTGACGGCGCCGGATGGTTTGCCACGATAAAAGGCTACATTTGGGAGATCAAGCCGCATTCGTGGGTCGCTTTTAATCTGCTCGACGGCCTCGTGCGCATGTTCTTTTTTGTGGTGATGATCGTTTCGATGTCGTATTTAAAGGATATTCGCCGCGTTTTTGAATATCACGGAGCCGAGCACAAGACCGTGTTCACGTGGGAAAAAGGCCTTGATCTCACGCCCGACAATGCCACGATGCAAAAGCGTCAGCATCCGCGCTGCGGCACTTCGTTTTTGATGGTGGTGATGCTGGTCGCGATCGTGTTGTTTTCGGTGATCAAGTTCGACGCTTTGTGGATGAATCTTGTCGTTCGCATCGCCCTGATGCCGCTTGTCGCAGGACTGTCGTATGAGGTCATTCGTTACGCCGCCAAAAAAGAATCGAGTGCGATCTTCAAGTTTATGACGATGCCCGGCCTTTGGCTGCAAAATATCACAACCCAGGAACCCGACAAAGAGCAACTCGAAGTCGCGATCAAGGCACTGGACGAGTCTCTAAAGCTGGAACCGCAAACAGCTTAAAGAATATTGCCCGCGAAACACGCGAAAAGACGCGAAACAAAGCAATTTTTATTTTCGCGTCTTTTCGCGTATTTCGCGGGCTAAAATCCTATGTTTGAGAAACTTGCACAGATCGAAAAAAGCTACGACGAACTGACGGAGCAGATATCACAGCCGGAGTTTATGTCGGATATGTCGGTGTATGCGAAGTTGATGAAACAGCACCGCAGTTTGGGCGAGATCGTTGAAAAATATCGTGAGGTGCGAAAGATGCAGGAAGGCCTGCAGGGTGCAAAAGAACTCTTTGACGCGGCAGATGACGACGAAATGCGCGAGATGGCGACGCTTGAGATCGCCGGGATCGAAGAAAAGCTGCCCGTTGCCGAAGAAGAACTTAAGCTGCTGCTCCTGCCAAAAGATCCGAATGACGAAAAGAACGTTATTCTCGAAGTCCGAGCGGGAACCGGCGGCGACGAAGCAACGCTTTTTGCGGCTGAGATATTGCGGATGTATGCCCGTTACGCCGAGCGGCAAGGCTGGAAAATGGACATTCTCGAAATGACCGACACAGGCGTCGGCGGCATAAAAGACGCGACCGCGGTGATCGAGGGCGACAATGTTTATTCAAGAATGCGTTTCGAATCGGGCGTTCATCGGGTCCAGCGTGTGCCGCAGACCGAATCGAGCGGGCGAATTCACACGTCAGCGATAACTGTTGCCATACTGCCTGAGGTTGAAGAAGTTGACATCCAAATTGATCAGAACGATCTGCGCATAGACACATTTTGCTCATCCGGGCCGGGCGGACAGTCGGTGAATACGACTTATTCCGCGGTCCGTATCACGCACTTGCCGACGAATGTCGTCGTTTCGATGCAGGACGAAAAGTCGCAGATAAAGAACCGCGAGAAGGCGATGCGCGTGCTTCGTGCCCGCTTGCAGGAGATCGAGGAGCAAAAGCAACATGACGAGCTTTCGGCCGAACGCAAGTCAATGGTCGGCAGCGGCGACCGCTCCGAGAAGATACGCACTTACAATTTTAAGGAAAATCGCGTCACCGACCACCGCATCGGCCTTACCGTCCACCAACTCGACCTGGTGATGGAAGGGATGCTCGATGAATTTATCGAAACGCTGCGGACGCATTACCAAACCGAGAAACTAAAGGCCGAAGCGGTCGGCGTTTAGTGGAACTTTGTTTTATCAAGAGTTTTGGATAACATTGCTAGTATGAAAAGTCGCGAGGATATATTCGAACTTCTTGAAAGAGAGCGTGATACAATCCGCCGCTTGGGAGTGAATCGTCTCGGATTGTTTGGTTCGTATGTCCGAGGTGAGCAAAAATCCGATAGCGACGTGGATATTCTTGTGGAAATGGAAGGCCAGTCGTTCGGAGCTTATGTAGAGGTGTTGGATTTTTTGGAAGAGCTTTTCGGGAGAAAGGTGGATTTAGTTCCAAAGGAAGACATAAAGCCGTTTCTTAAAAAAAGAATACTTCGTGAGGTCGTGTATGTCCCGAATCTATAGCCATTATTTGGCGGATATCGTGGACTCGTGTGAACATATCCGGTCCTTTACGGCAGGAATGACGTTTGAGGATTTCGTGGTTGATCGAAAAACTGTTGACGCGGTAGCCAGAAATTTAGAAATTATCGGTGAAGCAGCAAAAAATATTCCCGAAGATATTTTGGCAGAAAAACCTGAAGTTCCCTGGAAACAAGTTCGCAGATTTCGCGACAAGATCGCCCATCACTATTTCGACGTTAATCTCGACCGCGTTTGGAAGATCATTGAGACGGAGATCGAAACGCTTGAGGTGTCCGTCCGTGATCTTTTGGCCAAAAGACTTGGGGTTGAGGATTTGGACTAGCTGCTAATGCTTGATTTATGCCCCAGCCCACACGCCTATACTTGATCCGACACGGCCAGTCTGGCGGGAATGCTGAGGGGCGTTTTGGCGGGCATGGGACGACGCCGCTTTCTCAATTGGGAATTGAGCAGGCTGAAAAGACGGCGAAGGTGCTTGCAAAAGAGGGGATAAATGTTATTTATTCGAGCGATCTGCATCGCGCGGTGCAGACGGCAGAACCGCTCGCAAAACTGCTTGGCGTGAAGGTCAATGAGTCAGATGCCTTTCGTGAACGGCACGTCGGCGTACTCGAAGGCCTGACTTTTGACGAATCGAAACAAGCCTACCCAAAGGATTACTACGCGCTTGTAAATCGCAACATCCACCACGTCATAACCGAAGGCGAAAGTTACCGCCAACTGCTCCGACGCATTACCGCAAAGCTCAACGACGTCGTCCGTTCTCATCCGGGCGAGCGCATCGCGATCTATTCTCATACCGGGGCGATCTGCTTTGTTATCCTTCATTTGTTGGGAGCGATCCATCGCGGGACAAAAAATACGCCATGGATCGTCACGTCTAATTGCGGCATCAATCGTTTTGAACTGCGCGGCCAGCGCAACGTCCGCGTTTTGGCGCTCAACGACACGCGGCATCTGGTGCGTGTCACGGGCAACGACGCATTTGCCGCTCCGCTGAGTTGATTTATCTTACGGAAGTTGGTATATTCACGTTTCTAGTATTGTATTCATAAATTTGGACAAAAACGGCGATGCTGATTCGCCGAGCCGATTCTAAACGCTTTGTATGCAACAATTACACAGCGTCAGAAGACGGGCATAAGAATTGCCTCAATAAGGCATAAGATTGCAGTATCTTAAATCCGAAAAAATTCGATTACGAAATTGAGTTACGTTTTATGTAATTTTCGCATTTTTTTACTGCAAGAATTAAGTTTTTAGATTGATTTTTTTTGGAGGATCTAATGAAAAGGGATTTACGTTTTGTATTGATTTCACTTCTTTTCGTAGCCATGTTCGCGATTTTTTCGTTCGGACAGGAAACGACTGGAAATATTGAAGTTACCGTCAAGGACGAGGCTGATGCAGTAGTTCCAAACGCGAACGTTACGGTAGAGAGCATGGGCAGTTTTAAGAGGACCGGCACTACCAACGAATCGGGTTTTTTAAGGATAATACAGGTCCCGCCGGGGGAATATTCGGTTACCGTTGCTCCGCTATCGGGATTTGCGGAAAGGCGGTCCGCAGTTAGTGTGGCACTAGGAAAGACATCACCGGTTTCTATCGTGATGGGAACAAGCCTTGTGAATGAGGTTACGGTTACTACTACCGCAGGAGAGCTTCTTACGGATGATAAGGGTAATACCAATCTTTCCGCCGCGGTAGTCGCATTGATACCCAAGGGGCCCAATTTTACTTCTATTTTGAAATATTCTGCGGCAACCCGACCGGAACCCCGATCAGGCCAGTTTCAAATTGACGGTGCGAGCGGAGCGGAAAATACATTTATCGTTGACGGGCAGGAGGTGACGGATATAAGTTCAGGTTTTCTGAACCGGAACGTGAACCTGCCACTCTCGATTCTTCAGGAAACTCAGGTCAAGAACACGGGTTTTGAGGCAGAGTTTGGCGGAGCGCTCGGCGGTGTTATCAATTTGGTCACGAAATCCGGGAACAACCAGTTCCACGGCGATCTCGGTTTTAACTGGAGAAGTTGGCGGCTGGAGCCAACCCCAGCAATGTCGCTGCTTGGCCGGACCACGAGTCAATCATTAGGGCTTCCAATACCCAGTTATTATACGGCCCGCCGTTCTCCTGACGATGAATACAGTCTCACCGGAGCCCTGCGGGGTCCTATCTGGAAAGACCGCGTGTGGTTTTCGGTCGCGCATGCTCCTCAGATCTTTAAGCGTGAACGCGATCTCGTTCATATCAATTTGCGGAATTCACAGAACCCAAACGTAATCCTGCCGCCCACTCCTCAGCGTTACAACACCTATAGGCGCGCAGAACGAGTCTTTGGAAGACTTGATGCCCAGCCCTTCAGCAAGCTGAATCTGAATTCTACTTTCAGGTGGAGCCCGGAAATAAACGTCGGTCCGCCGGGGGGTGTCCCTGGCTACGCCGCTGAACTTAATACGGGATTGCCATCCTTAGGGCCGAACCTTACCGGCGCAGCATATGAGAATCAAAGAGGCGGCCGGATAAATTCCTTAAATATAACCGGCGCCGGTACCTATACCATCACTAACGAGTTTTTTGTGAGCGCA
>JAYVFJ010000298.1:0-6953 GCA_043773225.1 Chloracidobacterium sp. | reverse complement strand
CGGCGTATTTTGGGTCGAGGCCGACCTTTTGCAGCAGATCCGCGACACGTTCGTTCTGTTCTGACTTGTTGCCGATGTTATGTATCTTAAGCGGTTCGGCGACGATCTTTCTGATACTCAGGCGCGGATTCAAGCTGGCATACGGGTCCTGAAAAATGATCTGCATCTCGCGACGGAGAGCCTGCATTTTATTGTTGTCGAGGCCAATAATGTTTTCGCCTTCAAACAAAACTTCCCCGCTCGTCGGTTCGATCAGTCTTAAAAGACATCTGCCGACCGTCGATTTACCGCAGCCTGATTCACCGACAAGGCCAAGCGTTTCACCTTGCGTCAGGTGAAACGAAACATCATCAACCGCCTGCACAACGTCATCGCTGTTATCGACCGGAAAATGTTTTACGAGATGGTGAACCTCAAGTAGGTTTGATTTGTGAGTTTTGGCCCCAATGTTGCTCATTTGCTAACTTGAGCGGGGGCAAGCCCGCCTTCCTGACTGTTCTAATTTTACTTGAATTTGATTTCTTAAAACTTGGTTCTAGTCCAAGCTAAGAAATAAGCAATGACTTTAACAACTTGCAGTCAGGAAGGCGGGCTTGCCCCCGCCAACCTTCCCAGCTTTATGCCTCTGCGGATAAGGTTTTCTCCCTCGCAATGTTAAATCTCAGTTTTTCATCATGCAAAACACAACGCACTTTTACGTCGTTTGGCAATTCGGTTAAAGGGATTTCGCCCTCGGTGCAGATCTCCATTCGATGTTCGCAGCGTGGTGCGAAATGACAGCCGAACGGTAAAGCAGTCGGACTTGGTACAGTGCCTTCGATGGTTTGTAGGCGGACCGCTTTTGCGGCGCCGGCATCGGTCAGTTTCGGCACCGAACGGAGGAGGCCGCGAGTGTATGGATGCTTCGGCGCGGCGAATAGCTCGTCAACGCCCGATTCTTCGACGATTTTGCCCGTATACATTACGCAAACTCGGTCGGCGACCTCGGCGACTACGCCGAGGTCGTGGGTTATGAGCAAAACGGCTAATTTTCTGGTTTGGCGAAGTTCATCTAATAGTTCAAGTATTTGTGCCTGAATTGTTACATCTAAAGCAGTTGTAGGTTCGTCTGCAATAAGCAATTCGGGGTTACAAGCGAGAGCCATCGCGATCATTACACGCTGACGCATACCGCCTGAAAGCTGATGCGGATAATCGGAAACGCGGCGCTCGGGCGACGGTATCGAGACCTCTTTCATTGCGTCGATGGCCGCTGACCAAGCCTGTTTTTTATCCAGCTTTCGATGCAGCCGCAGTGCTTCGGCGATCTGTTCACCGACCGTAAAAACAGGATTGAGCGACGTCATCGGGTCCTGAAAGATCATGGCGATATCATTGCCGCGAATCTCGCGCAGGCGTTCGGCAGATGTGTTCGTCAATTCTTCACCCTTGAATTTGATCGAACCTCCAGCGATCTTTCCAGGAGGCGAGATCAAACGCATTATCGAAAGTGCCGTGATCGATTTGCCGCAGCCCGACTCGCCAACAAGCCCGAGCAATTCACCTTCGCGAATGTGAAAGCTCACGCCGTCAACTGACTTTACTAGTCCGGTCCGTGTCGGAAATTGTGTGCGAAGATTCGTGACTTCGAGAAGTGGCGGCATCGAAATCAATAAATGTGAAAACCGTATTCCACCGTTTTCACAACGTTAATTCTAGTTCCGTTTGTTTTGGCCGGTATGAATACAAGTCTCTTGGCGAACGCTATCGCTTGTTCGGTCAATCCGTGAGGAAGTTCCTTGACAACGATGACAGATCCGATACCACCATTAGTAAGAAACGTTACTCGAAGCTGCACGAAGCCCTGAGTATTTGCGCGTCGGGCGGCATCAGTATATGACGGCCTGTGTTTTGCTATGAGCATCATAGGTTCGGATTTCGGCGGCTCGTTTGATGGTTTGGTGTTCAATGGGGCAGTATAGCCTTCTGTCAATATCTCGTCTCCTAGTGTCACGCTCGATCCTTTCCCGACATCAATTGCTCCCGAAATTTCTTTGAGCCGAAACGAAGATGCAAAATTCGCATCGATTTCTGACAGACCACCACGTCTCGACATGGACAGTTCTATCCAACGTTTATTTTTTAGATCGTCAATCACCCAACGAATCCAGTTAGGTGCTTTGGTTTTACTTATGCGTCTCCCGGATTCGTCATTTTGAAAACTCGCTGCCTTTGTGTCTTTCGTCTCAATCTCCGTCATTCGTTTCACAAGACTGAGTGAGCCGAAAGGAGTCTTTTCGGTGCACCACGACGGGACTTTTTCAGAATTTTTCGTGACTATCCGAAACTCGTAAACAGTTTCATCCGCATAAGCATAAAGAATATCTTGCGCCAATTCATCGCAGACATTTATGCTGTCAAAACGCACGGGCAGCTTTGGCAAGGAAATAGAGACTTTCTTTTCCGGAATCGAATATTGCTGCCACTTGATCGGGGCGGCGCTCATCGGGGCCTGACCACTTCCAACTGAATCAGAAACTAGCAAAAGAAGTATGATGAAAAGGCATTTTCGCATTCACACAATTATACTACCTAATTCCGTTGCGTCTTAACCGGATCGGCCGGGCGTTTTGGCAGCTTGACCGGATTTGCATTTATTTTTGTCATCAGCTCGGAAACCGAACGCTCCAGTTGCGGATCGCCGCCGGCGATGACGGATTTTGGATCGTTTTCGATTTCGATGTCGGGATCGACGCCGTAGCCTTCGATTATATATTCACCTTTTGTGTTGACCAAAGCAGATGACGGGACGTTGACGGTTCCGCCATCTATGAGCGGGCCTTGGCTGCCGATGCCGATTACGCCGCCCCAGCTTCGCTTGCCGACGAGCAGGCCAAGTCCGGCTTCGCGGAACATATACGGAAAAATATCGCCGTCCGACGCCGAATTTTCATTTAGGAGAGCGATCATCGGCCCCAAAAATGCGCCATCCGGATAAGTTGACGCATCCTGATTGCCGGTTGAAAAATTGAATGCCAGCACTTTGCGGCTGAGGCGTTCGATCAACATCCGCGAAACATTTCCGCCCCCGTTCGCTCTCACGTCAACGACCAGTCCTTCTTTGTTGAGCTGCGGATAATACCATTTGATAAACTCGCGTATGCCCGGCGCACCCATGTCGGGAATATGCAGGTAGCCGAGCCTTCCATTCGACAATTGGTCAACGCGGCGGCGGTTGCCTTCGACCCAATCCATATAGATCAGATCCGATTCGTTGCCGATCGGGCGAAATGTGACCGTTCGCGAACCGACAACCGACGGCGAACTATTTAATGTAAGAGAAACAACCGTATCAGCCTTGCCGCGAAGATAAGAATAAATATCTTTATCGGCAGCAACATTCTCGCCGTTTATAGCGAGAACATAATCGCCGACCTTTGCTTCGCTTCCGACCTCGGTAAGCGGCGAGCGGTAAATTTCTTCTTCGTTTTGTCCGCCAAATATCTTGCTGATCTTATAACGTCCCGCCGTTTTATCAACATCAAATCTGGCACCCGCCAACGCGACGCGAACTCTCGGCGGCAGATTGAAATCTCCGCCGTCTATGTATGCGTGCTGGACAGTCAATTCGGACGACATTTCTGAGATGACATAATTCAAATCGGAACGGTGAGCGACATAGGGGAGCCATTTTTTGTAATCCTCGCGAATGGCGGCCCAGTCATAGCCGTGCATGTTTTTCGCATAAAACCAATCGCGGTAACGCCGCCATGACTCGTTAAAAATTTGATTCCATTCAGCAGCCGGGTCTATCTCGGTTATTAGCCCGGTCGTCGAAACAGCTTTTTTTGTCTTGTCGCCGTTTGGATTTGCATCCAGGATCGAATACCCGCCTTGCCCACCTGCAAGTATCTTCATCCCATCGGCCGATAGTGTATATCCGCCACCGGGCTGCAGGAGCGTGGTTTCTTTCCGGTCTTTGAGCGAGTAGATGCGAAGTGAGCCTTGGGTTTCAGCTTGTCGGCCGTAATAAGGCGGCGGCTGGACACTGTAAATAAGATTGCCTTTGTTTACCGAAAGGCCACCGTAATTATCAGCCGGCAAAGGGACTTTTACAACGCGTTTTTCGATGCCGTCAAAAATGATAACTTCGGGTGTTTCCGGTTTTGGTTTAGGCGATACGTCAGGCGTAGCTGATGCAGATGGTGGAGTGTCTTTTTTCTCTTCTGTGATAGTTACTTCGTCATTTTCATAGGGGAAAGGATTTTTTCCAGACGTTTGTAATGCGAGCGAATATATTTGGGTACTTCTGTTTGTTGCGTAGTTGAATTCCGAGTTTGAGAGCAGGGGCGCATATTCTCTGTCGCTCAGGAAATAAAGATAATTTCCGCTTGGATCAAAAGCGGGACTTCTTGAGCCGAACATTTCCGGTGTCACTCGAGTGCTTTTATTGTCCGCCGCGCTCCAAATGTAGATCGCCGAAAAACGGTTCGGACTCTGCATTGAATAGGCGAGAAAATTGCCTTTTGGCGACCAGTCGTAATCGCGAATTTGGCCGTTAGTTGCGTCTGCAATTAGCTGCTGCTGCTTCGATGCGACAGTGACTACATAGACTTTGCCGTCCTTGTCGCTAAAGGCGATCTTCTTTCCATCCGGCGACCACGACGTGCCATATCGCTGCGCACTGCCGCCGGTTGTCAGTTGTTGCGGCGGTGCCGCAGCATCCTGTGCGACAGTCCAAATTTCTTCTTCGCCGCTTTTGTCCGAGATGTAAGCAATGGTTTTACCATCGGGTGACCATGCGGGAAAACGGTCGTTGGCATCAGATGATCTCGTCAGATTTCTGACTCCGCCCTTTTCGATCGGTGCAGAGAAAATATCGCCGCGGGCAGAAAATAATGCCCGTTCGCCTTTGGGGCTCAAAGCGTAGCTACCTATCAGATTTCCGACAGACGCCTGTCGTTTGCGTTTGCTTACACCGTCATCCGGCACAGTGATCGAGAGCTTTGTTGTTTTTTTCGAACCGACGGTCATTATCTCGAGCTCGCCGTCACGTTCATAGATAATGTTGTTCTGATTATCGGAACTCGGCCAGCGTATGTCCCAATCGCGATTTTTTGTGATCTGTGTGGTCTTTGCGCTCGACGTGTCGTAGGCGTATAAATTAAATTTGCCGTCCTTGTCGGAGTTGTAATAGATCGTGCTGCCGATCCACATAGCGTCGCGGCAGGAACGCGGACTGTCCGATATAAGTTTCACGTCATTGGTCGCGAGGTCGTAAATGTAAAGTTTGTTCGCCTGTCCGCCGCTGTAACGTTTTTCGGGACGAAAGTCTCTGAAACGCGGTGAATAGACCATTTTCGCTCCATCGGACGCAAAATCACCCGAACCGGCTTCCGGCATCGGCAGAACTTCGGCCGGGCCGCCTTGCGGAGAGACAGTGTAAAGCCTTGCAATAGGCAGTGCCCAGGAATCTCGCTGGCTGCGGAAATAGATCTTGCCGTCTTTTGTCCACCCGTGCACTTGATTGTCAAAACCCCATCGCGGAGCCAGCGGGCCTTTTGACGGGTAAAATGTCAGTTGTTTTGGCTCACCACCACCCGACGGAATTACATAAACCTGCTCGTCGCCGTCGTATTGTCCGGTAAATGCAATCCATTTGCCGTCCAGCGAAAATTTTGCATAAGTTTCGACGCCCGGATGCGCGGTCAGGCGCGTTGCCGTTCCGCCGCCGGTTGACGTTGTCCAAAGGTCGCCGCCATAGGTGAAAACAATACGGTCGGCGTGGATATCCGGAAAGCGCAAAAGTTTGGTCTGCGCCTGAGAGCAAACCACAAGCAGAAAGACGGCCACAAGGGCTGACAGCATTCGTTTTAACATTTAAATTTCTCCGTCAAAGGTAAAGGCAAGTGTAACGCAATAGTTTACGTTAGAAAAGTTGCGCGGTTTCATTCTTTTGCCATATAGCGGTGCAACTATTTTCGTCGCTTTTTCTTCAAATGAGTGATATTCTTTTTTGAAGGCAAAGTGCCTGTCGCGTGGTAAATCCAGGAGAATTTAGTTGTGAAACAAACCGTTATACTTTCGTCGTGTCTGGCCGCTATGATGTCACTGTCGGCCGCGGCATTTGCCCAAAACCCGTCCACTACCGCAAAGATCGACACTAAAAACCCAGAGTCGTTAACTAATAACAGCAAAGCTGCAAAGACGGCGACCGTTGAGGTTATCAAAGATGACATTAACGAGGCACTGGCGGTGATCGAGAGCGGTTATGTTGACGGAAAAACGTTGAATTACAACGACGTTTTCAAAACGACGATTGACTCGATGCTTCACACGCTTGATCCGCATTCGAACTACTTTGACGCCAAGGACAATGAGCAGTTTCGCACCGAACAAAACTCCGAGTATTTTGGCATCGGAGCGACAATCGGCGACATGAGCGACCCGAGCGGCAAGGTTATCGGCACTTATATTAAGGCCACTTTTCTGGGTGCTCCGGCAAACAAGGCCGGTCTCAAATACGGCGACAAGATCGTCAGTTTTACCGGACAGCGTGTAAAGCCTGACGGCACGATCGCCGAGGTCAAGAATGAATCAATGCTCGGCAAGCAATCTTTTGAAGTGCGTTCGTTTTTACGCGGGCCGCGCGGCACGACCATTCAAGTCACCGTCCAGCGTCGGGACACGGGCAAACTTGAGACCGTTGATATTACTCGTGGGGCGGTTTCACAGCCGTCTATCAGCGAGGCTTATATGATCCGTCCGGGCATCGGCTACTTTGCGATGCGCGGCAATTTTACCAAAACGACTTACAGCGAATTCGTTAAAGGCATGATGTCCCTCAGAGCGCAGGGCATGAGGCAGATGATCCTCGATCTTCGAGATAATGGCGGCGGGCTTGTTCAGCAGGCTTATAATGTGGCGAGAGTATTTCTCGGCGATGGACAGACCGTGTTCACTCAGAAAGGACG
>JAYVFJ010000297.1:0-2236 GCA_043773225.1 Chloracidobacterium sp. | reverse complement strand
ATAAGAGGGATATCGCCCAGTCCGGGTGTCTTTGAAACAGTCTTACTGTCGGAATCGACTGTGAAGCCGCCAAGTATGGCCGTTTGATCCATATTTATATTAAAGTTTGACTGGATTGATCGGACCGCGATGATAGGAATACCCTGGCCGCTTACAGCCGCGTCAACTTCGTTCGAATTGAGGTTGAGTTCCAAATTCACTGCAATCGGGACGCCATTATCATCGTCAATCACATGCGGCGTAACGTTGAGCAGATTAGCCGCCTGAAGTATGGTCAGTGATCCGGGAGCGGCACCACCGATCGGATTCACCGCCTGAACAATAACCGGAACCTGCCGACCAACGGTCAGATCGGCCGGAAAGCCGTCTAAGACAGTTGAAAATGGTCGGGCCTTTATCGAAATCACGCCGTCGCGCTGCAAGGCAGAAGCCTGAACATTAAAATCAACCGTTCCGATCAGTGCCGAAAAATCGAATAGAGTTCCCAGGGTTCCAAGCGTATCGCCAAAGACGCCGCCATTCGGATTACCGGTTCCCGTCGTTATTGTCGTCCGCAGGCCTACGTCTTTTATCTTGTCTTCATTCGCGGTGTAAATGAGCCCCTTGATGACAACCTGCCACGGCGGAACATCAGTGCGTTTGACAAGGTCGTCGATCTCTCTGAATTGACTTGGCGTTCCATAAATCCAAAGCATATTGCGCCCGGGAACCTGGCCGACATACGCACGCCTTCCTGAATCGGTTGCTTTCAAGGTTACGGTCGATCCGCCATTCGATTCGATGCGTTCAAGGCCCCCACCATCATTTATGCCGAGAATTTGCCTTATTTCCTGCATCAGCCTTTCAAATTTACATCGCTGAGGTAAATTGCTTGATTGGCCGCCGCCGATACCGCCGCCGCCGGAACCGCCGCCGCCGCCCGCGCCAGAATTCTGTTGTTGGCATCCTCCGGAGCTGCTGTTACTTCCCGCACTCTGGCTTCCGCCCGCGGTACTGGTGGAAGTTTGCCCGGCGATGTTCCTAGTCTCACTTGAAATCGGCTGTATGTATTTGAGCTTGTAATATCGAGTCTCTAAATTCTCTGCCTCAGTTCTGGCCTTTTCCAGTGCCGAAACTTTGTCTGTGCGAACAAGCTCAATTGTGTTTTCGTTGATGCAATTTGCGCGAACACCGGAAAGATATAGCTGAGATCGGAGAAGCACATTCCATGGAATACTTCCGGCTTTGACATTTAACGGAAGCTGGCTGATTTCCGGTCCGACAATAAAATTGACCCCAAACCTTTGGCTAAGCTGATTCAGCAGATCATCAAGTTTCAATTCTACCGTTTGTGAAAAGCGGATCGGGGGCCCTTGAAAGTTCTGATCACAAAAGCTGCCGTCGGCGGCGGATGAACTCGAATTGTCCGCAGTGACAATCGGCGCGCCGGAGTTGGGGTTTGGCGGAAAGACCGGTCTTGCGCTCATCGGCCTTAGCATATCGGTGGAAAATCCGTTCTGTGCCGTAATGAGCAGCGGAAGCGGTGCGGCGGACGGTTTAACCGTGTTCGCTTTTTCATTGGCAAGAGAGGCTTCTATTGACGGGCCGCTGGCCGGTTTGGTTTCCACTTCGGCTATCAGCATCTCGGACGGGAGCGGAATAATCCCTAAGGGATTTAGCGCCCGCTGTCCGCTAATAAGAACCGGATTTGGATCGCGTGCAGGCGGAATATTTACCGCCGTCAATGCGGCGTCGAGAGTTCCCGCAACCGGTTTTGTTTGCTTAATTATAACCGGCAATTCCAGAAGCGGCAGCAATCTACGACCCTCCAAAGGTGATGTTGCCAATGAGGAAGTTGTCTCCGTCAACAACGAGGGACGGGTCAAAGAGTTGGGCAAGAGCGGCATCAACTGTCGTGTGACGGGGGCCTGCGAGACGAGCGATGACAAAGTTTCAGCCGTCATATTTGAACGGAACAAAGCCACGGGCAAAAGCGGCATCAAGTCCCTCTCAGCAACAATTGTCGTAATCTGCGGCGATGTTGTCCCGGTCAATGCAAAGGCTCTGAGCGTCGGTTTTGCAATCACGGGTTCAATCAATAATTGCTGCAATGGCCGAGTCCTCACCGATGAAGTTGACAGCGATGACGTTGTTTCAATCAATGAAAATGACCGAAACGTCGGCTTTGCGACCGCAGGTTCAGGCAAAAGCGGCAATAATTGCCGCGAAGTGATTTTCGTAGAAATATTTGACGCCG
>JAYVFJ010000296.1:0-5159 GCA_043773225.1 Chloracidobacterium sp. | reverse complement strand
AACTATTGCAACGATGGCTCTGTCCGCTTTAGCGATTCAGATGGTTCCATTCGCGGCGTTTGGTCAATCAGCTAGATTCGACAAAGCCACAATGGAAACGGATTCGCCTTATCAGGGTTCACCAAATACTGATCCGCCTTCCTATCCGGAAGATGTAGTGAAAACCAAGATCGCTCCTGATCTGGAAGAAAGCATGGCCGAACTGGCTGATGGCCGGAGAGCCGATCGGACACAAAAGGTAATAATTCAGTTAAAGTCGGCGACGAACCTCAACAATGTTATTGGCGACGAAGTAAGTCCGGCTGAAAAGAAACGCATGCTGGCTGCGGAAGTTCAAAGCAACAAGGACAATGCCGGAATTCTCGTAACGGATCTAACCTCGATGGGTGGTCACATGAACGGTGCGTTCAATCGCGTCGGCCTCGTAAGCGCGGAGCTACCACTGTCAAAAGTGCGGCAGCTGGTTGAAAAGGACGAAGTTGCATATGTTTCGCCCGACCGTGAAATTCAGTCGTTCACGCATATAGGGACTACTACCGGCTATTACATTCCGGGAATCAGCGATGCAGGCGACACCAATTCCAGCACATGGCTGACCGGCGGCGTCGGACACGTTGCCGTAATCGACAGCGGAATAGCACAGCATGGGTTGCTGGAGTGGGGCAATACTTCGAAAACCAAATACAACAAAGATTTCACGGGACAAAACATCAATGGTGACCCGTTCGGCCACGGCACGCACGTCGCGTCGATGCTCGCCGGTGATCAGGGGCTTTTCAGCGGTGCTTATCAAGCTCCCGCTCCTGCTTCCAACCTTATAAGCCTCCGGGTGCTCGATGGTTATGGCCTTGGCACGACCAGCAATCTCGTTGCTGCTCTTGACTGGGTTGTCTCAAACAAAACTGCCTGGAATATTCGCGTTGTAAACATGAGCGTCGGAACAGCCGCTCGTGACAGCTACGTTAATGATCCGATCTGTATAGCGGCGCGTCGTGCGGTTAATGCTGGCGTCGTTGTTGTTGCTTCTGCCGGAAACTATGGCAAAGACCTGCTTGGTAACAAACTCTACGGCACGATCGGTTCACCCGGAATCGAGCCGTCGGTTATCACTGTCGGCGCGGCAAACACATTCGGAACAAACTGGCGTGGTGACGATACGGTTGCTTCATTCAGCTCAAAGGGACCGACACGCAGCTATAGAACCGTTAACGGCGTCCGAAAATACGACAACCTCATCAAACCCGACCTGATCGCTCCCGGCAACAAGATCATCGGAGCCCGCGCTTACTACAATGGAACCGAAAATATGTTGTCACGAACATATACGTCATTACGCGTAAACGGAACATCCGGCAATGCTGATGAACAGGTCATGTATTTGAGCGGAACTTCCATGTCCGCTCCGATAGTAGCGGCTGCCGCAAGTTTGCTTGTCGCCACGAACCAAAACCTAACGCCGAATCTTATCAAGGCGATCCTGATGTATTCGGCCGAACCGCTGGACAATTTTAACTCATTTGAACAGGGGGCGGGCTTATTGAATATTGACGGAGCGGTTCGCATCGCCCGTCTTGTCAAAGCCACGCTGCCTACCACAAACGGCTCGGCATTGCTTAAGAGTTCTTTGCCCGCTTCGCAATCGAGTGACTTTTGGGGAAGCACTTCCTATTGGGGCAAAGGCGTAATGACCAACCATGGTTTTCTGTATGGCAACGACCTGATGAACAAATGGCAGGGCATGTATGCCAACGGCGTGCTCGTCAGCGACGGAACGCCATTCTCTGGCAGCAGCCTTACGAAATCGACGACTATGACGTCCGGAACTCTTAGCCTCTATCAAGGAGCAATCAATAATAACGGGGTTCTCGTCAGCGACGGCACGTTATTCCTGAGTTCAAACGCAATGGGCAGCAGCCCGACGCCGTTCTATAATTCCCAGGGCGTGCTTGTGAGTGACGGAATTACAGTTAACGGTGTTCTGGTCGGAGATGGAGTTCTTGTAGGTGACGGAGTTCTGGTCGGGGACGGAATCGCAAATTCAGTCTTTGGCGATAACACCGCCTGCATGTCGCCGGCTCCTTAATTTCCTTGATAATCCTTCAGCATCCTGCCTTAACCCTCAAAAAAAGGTCAAGTCTTCGGGCTTGGCCTTTTTCATCAATTTTTATAGTAAAAGAGCAGGTGTCTTTTGCGGACAAATTCGATGTTAGACCAAAGAAAACAGTGGACAAACTCATTATTAACAAGCGATAATATAGAAGGTTGCAATCAGGCTCCTTTTACTTGCAGCACAGCCCGTCACCACATCTCACTAACGACTCAGTAAAATTTGAATCTCCCTTTAGTACACTGACCAGCAGCTTCTCACAGTAACCACCTGAAAAGGCATGTAACACATGGATAAGTCCAAGCTATCTGATCGTTATATAGCGGCAGTAATTGTCGTAGGGGCTGCGTGTTTTCTCGCCGCAGTCTTAAATATCGATTTGGCGCGCATTGATATTTATCTGGCATTTTTATCGCTATTTACGATTGCCGTCGGTTCGCGGCTTACAATCGAGATGCCGAGATTCAAGTCTCATATCTCGGTTTCGGATATTTTCATTTTCCTTACCCTGCTGCTTTACGGCGGAGAATTTGCCGTTTTGCTTGCTGCTGCCGAAGCGACAGCGTCCTCGTGGAGATTTTGCAATAAAAAAATTACCGTAGTTTTTAACGCCGCGACAATGGCGATTTCTACGAGCGCTGTTTTTTGGATTGTGAAAGCATTCGGGCTATACACCGAAAGCCAGCTTCACGGACGCGCGGATAATCGCCAGAGCTTTATCATCGCACTTTCGCTTATTGCGTTGACGCAGTTTATTGTTAACACGACACTGGCGTCTTATCACCGGACTCTCAAGGACAACATTCCATTTTGGGAAACTTGGAAGAGCAAATATATTTGGACGTTTTTTTCCTATTTTATAGGAGTGGCAAGCGCGGGGATATTGATTCAAATTGCCGATGTAATGGGATTAGGCGTCATTCTGGCAACTTTCCCTGTTATCTTCTTTGTGTTTTTATCCTACCGGATGTATCTGAAGAATGTCGAGATCTCGATTCAACAAGCTGAACAGGCCGAAGAATACGCAAAAAATTTAGAGTCCAAGTCAGATGCGCTTCGCGAATCGGAAGAGCGGTTTCGCAGCGCGTTCAACTATGCTCCGATCGGTATCGGCTTGGTCGCCCCGGCAGGAAAATGGCTTAAGGTCAATCGGGCTATGATCGAGATACTGGGCTATTCGGAAGAAGAATTTCTTGACGCTGATTTTCATTCGATGACGATGCAGGACGATCTTGGTGACGCCCTGATCAAAGTCCACGAACTGCTTACCGGCAAGATCGCTAATTATCAAAGGGAACAGCGCTTTGTCCACAAAAGCGGTCACACTGTGTGGACGTCCTGGAGCGTGTCGGCGGCAAGCGATGCAAAATCTGAGCAGCCAAATCTGATATTCCAGATACAGGACATTACGGCAAGAAAATTAGCCGAAGAGAAACTTCAGCACGAAGCGACGCACGATGCTTTGACAGGGTTGCCGAATCGAGCGTTTTTTATGAGCCGCCTAAGCGACGCGCTCGACAAATGCCGTGAGATCAAAGATTACAAAGTCAGTGTTTTGTTTATAGACCTTGACCGTTTTAAGTATGTCAATGACAGTCTTGGACATCTTATCGGCGACGATCTGTTAAAGGGAATTGCTGCCCGCCTGACTGACTGCCTGCGTCCGGCAGACATGGTCGCCCGGCTCGGCGGCGATGAATTTACGATCCTCGTTGAGGGCCGATACGACATTAACGAGGTCAACAGGATAGCCGAACGGATTCAGAAGAAGTTTTCCATTGCGTTCAATCTTCGAGGCCATGAGGTTTACAGTTCGGCCAGCATCGGCATACTTCATGCGTCCGACAAACATCAAGTTTCTGAAGACATTATGCGCGACGCCGATACCGCGATGTATCAGGCCAAACGTGCGGGTAAAGCGCGGCACGAGGTTTTTGACGAAAAAATGCACAGTGCCGCGAAGGAGATACTCCAGCTTGAGACCGACCTTCGCCGTGCAGTCGAGCGCGAAGAGATCACAGTTTATTATCAGCCTATATATGCGCTTGCGACGGGTAAGATGGAAGGCGTTGAAGCTCTGGCACGATGGCAGCACTCGGAATTAGGCAAAATATCGCCGGGCAAATTTATACCGCTTGCCGAGGAGATCGGGCTAATTGACAAAGTTTGCGCGCAGGTTATTAGTAGCGCATGCCGCGATATCGGCTCATTGAAAAAAGATCTCGGTGAGGACTTTCCACTTTCGATGAGCGTCAATATTTCGTGCCGGCAGTTTGCTCAACCAACTCTGGTAAAAAGCATTGAGAGCATTCTCGAGGAAACATCATTCTCGCCACGCGATCTAAAATTAGAGATCACGGAGTCGGTCTTTTTTGAGCACGCGGAGCGCGCGATCGAAATGCTGCAAGACCTTCGAGAACTCGGCATTGAAATAGACATTGACGATTTTGGCACAGGGTATTCGAACCTCGGATATTTGATGAAGCTGCCGATCTCGAGGTTGAAGATCGACCGGTCGTTTGTCTCGATGATCGATGACGATGGCGGAAACGACGACATTGTCCGCGCAATTGTGACGCTGGCGCGAAATCTCGGCTTAGGCGTTATCGCCGAAGGTATTGAGACCGAAGCCCAGCTTGAAAAATTAAGACTGCTCGAATGTGAAGGCGGGCAGGGTTATTATTTTGCCGAACCGATGGCCTTTGAACAGCTTAGAGAATTCATTTTTGATGGAAATGACATTGCACTGCCGAACACTCACTTTGACGAGGTTCCGACGCTTCAATTGATTCAATAACGAACACGAATTCATTTTCAGGAAACTTTCAGTTTGACGAAGGTGCGCCTAGCGGTTAACAATTGATCGTTGGTGACGTATGTATCGCAGGCCAAAATTTTTGGAAATATTGCTTGAGGTCCGTCGCGAGATGGCGCTCGAAGCTGATTATGACGTTGATCTTTTTGTAGAGGCCGTGCGCAAAAGCCACGCGCCCGCGAATGGCAAGGCACTTGCTGAATTTCCGATTGAAGCCGAGCCGCCGGATATTAACTC
>JAYVFJ010000295.1:0-13863 GCA_043773225.1 Chloracidobacterium sp. | reverse complement strand
GGCGTTGCTTTTATCGTCCTTTTTTGATTTATCGGCTTTGCTCTCTTCTTTTAAAACTGACGCCGCGCTGGTCAGCGAGCGCCGCATGATCGTCAGCTTTTGGCCCATCACTTCGAGCCGCTGCGCCGTCGTGCCGTCGCCCGGTTTTGCTTGTCCAAAAGCCGACGCGGCAAAGCCCGTAACCAACAACAATGAAAGAAGAAATAATCTTTTAGCGAGAACAAACATAATGTTTCAGTTATTCTATTTAAACCCAAACGGCGCTTTTTTCGAGAAGCCCGGCAACGGCCGAAGCCGGATCGCCCTGCGAGAAAACCGCCGAGCCTGCAACTACAATATTTGCGCCCGCAGCAGCTATTTCAGAAATGTTATCACCGTCAATGCCGCCGTCAATCTCGATCAGCGTCGAATATCCGCGCGCGACAATCATTTCTTTCAGCCGCCGCAGTTTATCAAGCATCGTCGGGATAAATTTTTGCCCGCCAAATCCGGGATTGACAGACATCAGCAAAATAAAATCGGCATAAGGCAAAGCCTCTGTCAAAGTCTCTATCGGAGTCGCCGGATTTATTGCGATGCCCGATTTTGCACCGGCATCTCTTATAGCAGTCAAAGTTCGTTGCAGATGAGCGTCAGCCTCAACGTGAACCGAAACCATATCGGCACCTGCTCGAACAAACTCGACCGCATAACGGCCCGGCTCGGTGATCATCAGATGCGTGTCAATCGTCATGTCGGTCGCTTTCCTGATCGATTTGACGACCGGCAGCCCGATAGTGATATTCGGCACAAAATGCCCGTCCATCACATCGACGTGCAGTATCTTTGCACCGCCGCTTTTAACCGAGGCAATCTCCTCAGCGAGCCTTGTAAAATCTGCCGAAAGTATCGACGGTGCTATTTCAAACATTCTCGTTATTTTGTTGCAATAAGCGGCCTTACCGTTGCCATATCAAGGTTTTTTTGGCGGTTTCGGACGAGTCTCGCCGGACGGCTTGGTGCCGGAATTAGGCTGTTTATTATTGACAGTTGGTTGCTCGCTTTTGTTTGACTTCTCAGTTGAACTATCGTTCGAGCCACTCTCTTTCTTATTGGAATTTGAAGAATTTGTGTTATCAGAACTTGAGTTTGTGTTCGCGGTCACGTCGCGGGTTGTGTCAGCCTTTTTCCGTGAGGTGTTTGAATTCGACTTCGGCTTCTTCGGCTTGTCATCGATCATTTCCTCGATCTTTTCCGAGTCGTCTTCCTCTGCGATCTTCTTCAATGACGAGCCCTTTTCACCGTTCTCGCCTTCGCCTTTGCTTGTTACAACGAGAATCATTTGACCGGTTTTGACTGTCTCACCCGGCTTTGGCAGTTGTTCAATTACGGTATTCGGCGCCTCAGAACTATTGCGATCAGCCCGCTTTTTGATCTTCAGCCCGAGCGTGGCAAGCTCTTTTTCACTTTGCAAAAAATCTTTACCGGTGATCTCAGGCACAGTGATTTCAGCCCCCTGAAGCGACATATAAACGACGCCCGCCAACCCAAACAGAAATGCCGCCGCAATTACCCCTAAAGCAGCTAACCGGCCGATCGCTGAAAATCCTGATTTGAGGAAACTCACTATCTAATCACTCCAAAATCTATCGAAAGTCTATCATTTTTACAAAAAACAAGGAACTTGGGTGTTGCTAAAGCTCGGTCACCGCTTGTGTAATTGTGCAATAAAAAACCCGTCCATATTATCACGGTGCGGAAAGGTTCGGGCAAAACCTTCACTCGTAATAAAACGCTTCGGCACATTAGGTTTGACGATCTGAAAATCAGCGTTTTCGCTTAAAAACTTTTGACAAACCATCTCGTTCTCTTCCGTTTCCAACGAGCAGGTCGAATAAACCAAAGAGCCTCCGCGTGTTACAAGTTTTGATGCATTTGCAAGTATCTTGAGTTGTTTTGCAGATAATTCAACAATGTCCGCCGGTGTTAGAAAATATCGCAATTCCGGATTATGTCGAATTGTGCCGGTTCCCGAACACGGCGCGTCAACAAAAACCGTGTCAAAGCTGTTATCGAAAAACGGTAGCGCGTTTTCGGCATCATATTGAACCACATTGACGTTTCCGACTCCCTGTCTCAGACAATTGTCACGCAAGACCGTCGCACGCTGCCAATACAGGTCACCCGCAACAGCGAATTGAACATTTGATGCGTTTCGTTTTACTATCATTCCCGTTTTTCCACCAGGGGCCGCACAAACGTCTAAAAAGTTTCCGCCTGCCGGTATCTCTATCGAGCACGCGATCATTTGCGAGCCTTCGTCCTGGAAATAGATCTCGCTATTTTCGGCAGCAGCAATCAGGGTGCTGTCGATCTTATTAGTCAAGTAGCAGCCATCAACAAATTCCGAACACCGGGCTGTGTAATTGTCAATTGAACCGTCACCGAGCAGCCGGAACGCCTGTTCGCTAACTTGATTATTGGCGACTGCCAACGCTGCGGCTTGCTCGCCGCCAAATTCACCTATCCATTTTTCGATCAGCCATCTTGGATGCGATGTTTCGACACTTAATCGGTCGATCTCATCCGAATATGTTAACGCCGGTTTATCTTTTCCAATGCGGCGCAATATAGCATTTACAAAACCTTTTGCCGAAGTTTTCTTAGCAATCTGAACAAGATTTACGCTTTCGTTGACGGCTGAATATTCGGGGACCTTGTCGAGATGAAGTAATTGATACGCACCCAACCGCAACGCGACACGCACGGCAGCGTCCAGCTTTTTGCCGCTTGAATAATTATCAATAATTTTGTCGATATAAATTTGACGACGCAATGTTCCAAGCGTCAACTCGTGACAAAGCGAACGGTCGGCAGCCGACAACCCGCTCTCATAAACGGGCAGCAAGATCGACGAAAACGACTTTTCGGTTTCGATCCTCAGAAGTACGTTAAATGCGGCAAAACGAGCCGGTGAGATCTTCATTCTTTGATCTTGTAAGGCGGCTTTTTGGCATTGGCGTGCCGCTGAGAATAATCGGGACCGGTTCCCTTTTGCAGATTTTTATTGACCGTCACGCGTTCATCGAAAACAAAACATTCGCCTTCCCACAACATTTCATCAACCGGAGTTTCTTCAAGATATTTCAAAATGCCGCCCTCAAGCTGAAATACTTCGTCAAAGCCGATCTGCTTCAGATACGGAGCAAATTTTTCGCATCTGATGCCGCCGGTGCAAAACATAGCGACACGTTTATGTTTGTCCGGATCGAGATTTTCAGCTACGAATGAAGGCAGATCGCTGAACTTCCGTGTCTGCGGATTGATCGCCCCTTTAAATGTGCCGGTTTTGTATTCGTAATCGTTTCGTGCGTCGAGAACAACAGTATTAGGATCGGAAATGATGTGATTCCATTCCTTCGCTTTTACATGCGTGCCTTTTCCCATCGAAATATTAACCGATTTCTTTAACGTAACGATCTCAGGCTTGATCTTGACATCAATCTTCCTAAACGGAGCTTTGCCGTAAAACGATGATTTGATAGAAAGTTTCGTGTCCAGAATATTTTCTGCGCGTATAATAAATTGCGTAATTTGCAAATGTTCGCCGCAAACCATTCCGTTAAAACCCTCGTTCGCAATAATTATCGTCCCGCGCACATCCAACTCGCGCAAGATCGCCTTTAAGCCCTCCTTCAGTTCATTGAGATCTGCGACCTCACTCAATTCTTTGAATTCATAGAACGAAATTATTTGAACTTGATTTTCGAATTCCATAAATGGTCATCCGCCCAACACGTCACCAACTTGTAATTTTACACCATTAAGAAAATCACGCGCTTGTAACCGCCGTTTACCTTCGATCTGCAATTCCTCGATCGACAATTTTGAGTCATCGCCGCAACCAACCATAATTTGGTCGCCACCCGCTTCGAGAACCTCACCTGGAACAAATTTTCTATCATGCTCGACCATTAGCGGACGAGATCGCCAAAGCGTTAAACGCATTTCTTTGTGATACGTGAAAGCAGTCGGGAAAGGCTGAAAGCCACGCACACGATTTGCGATCTCGGCGGCGCTCATACCCCAATCGATCAACCCGACTTCCCTTTTCATAATCGGAGCATAGGTCGCAAGATCATTTTCCTGCGGCTTAGGGTCAATATGTTCTAGTTTCGTCAAAGTCTCTGACAATAGTTCGGCACCGGACACCGACAGTCTTTCCATTAGATCAATAGCGGTCTCATCGCTGCCGATCACCGTTGCTTTTTGAAGCAAAATATCACCCGTGTCAAGCCCCGCGTCCATCCGCATGGTCGTCACTCCGGTTTCAGTTTCACCATTGACGATCGCCCAATTTACAGGCGCCGCTCCGCGATATTTTGGAAGAAGCGAGAAATGCACGTTGATCGCTCCCAGCGGAAAAGCGTTCAAATACTCCTCAGGCAAGATCCGCCCGTATGCAACAACGACCGTAACATCGGCGTTATGCGATTTGAAAGTTTCAATTGACTCAACCGTGCGAATTTTCTGTGGCTGAAAAACAGGCACGCCTTTTTCGAGAGCGTATTCCTTCACCGGAGAAAACGTGATCTTATTACCGCGACCTGCCGGACGATCCGGTTGAGTGTAAACGGCGGCGATCTCGTGGCCATCGAACATTATCCTTTCGAATGTTGGCACGGCCGCTTTCGGCGTGCCCATAAAGACAATTTTCATCTCATTAACGGCCTAAAAAAATGCTAACTTCATTTTAGAAGTTAACATTTCATTCATTAATAATTATTAATTAACAATTATTAATTATTAATTCATGAACAAATTCCTAATTAGATTTTCTCAGCAATCGACTTGCCTTGCATGAATTGCAGAAGATATTCACGGCCTCCGGCTTTCGAGTCTGTGCCGCTCATGTTGAATCCGCCGAATGGATGAACGCCGACGAGCGCTCCTGTGCATTTGCGATTTAAATAGAGATTGCCAACGTGAAATTCACGTCGCGCGCGGTCTAGTCTTTCCTGCGAAGCCGAATATAATGCTCCGGTCAAACCAAATTCAGTATCGTTGGCGATTTCTAAAGCATGATCGAAATCGCGCGCCTTGATGACTGCAAGAACAGGCGCAAATATTTCTTCCTGTTCGATAGTTGCGCCGGGAGCGACGTTGGCGATGATGGTTGGCTCAACATAAAAACCGTTTGAATCGTCGCCGCTGCCACCGGTCAAAACTTTGCCGCCCTCGTCAACACCTTTTTTGATATAACCTAGCGTCGTATCGAACGAGCGTTTGTTGATAACGGCCGCAACATTTGTATCACCTTCGGTGGGCAACCCGATCTTGAGATTCTTGGTCAATGCGACGATCTTTTCCATCAACGCGTCGTGAACTTTTTCATCAACTATCAGCCGCGAACAAGCCGAGCATTTCTGTCCCTGATAACCAAATGCAGCAGCCACAACACCGCTTGCGACGGCGTCAAGATCAGCGGCATCGTCAGCAACGACGATCGCGTCCTTTCCGCCCATTTCGGCGACAACACGCTTGATCCAGATCTGTCCTGGGCGAGTTTTGGCAGCTTCTTCGTTGATATGCAGGCCGACGCCTTTTGAGCCGGTGAATGAGACAAATCTCGTCTTGGGATGAGTGACCATCGCCTCGCCGGTCTTTGCGCTGCCGCTGATGAAATTAACAACACCCGCGGGAAGCCCTGCTTCCCCGACGATCTCCATAAACTTCGCAGCGATAGTCGGCGAATCGGACGAAGGTTTTAGAACGACAGTGTTTCCTGCAACAACAGCAGCCATAGTCATGCCCGCCATGATCGCAAGCGGAAAGTTCCACGGCGGTATGACAGCACCGACGCCGAGCGGAATATACTCAAACCTGTTTTTCTCTCCGGGATAGGGAGTGACCGGTTGTTCATCTGCCCAACGCAGCATCTCGCGTCCGTAAAACTCGCAGAAATCAATCGCTTCCGCAGTATCGCCATCCGCCTCGTCCCATGTTTTTGAAACCTCAAAAACCATCCACGCCGAAAGCTCATGCTTACGCTCGCGCATAATGTCTGCGATCTTAAAGAGATAATCGGCTCGCTCAAAGGGCGGAATATTCCGCCAAGATTTAAACGCTTCTGAAGCTGCCGCAATAGCCTTTTCCACGAGTTCGACATTCGAGTCGCCCTCGGAAAACACACCGACGACCTCATCTTTCTTCGCCGGATTGATGCTGTTGAATTTTGCTTCCAACGCGATCTTCTCACCGTTGATGATTATCGGATATTCGCGGCCAAGTTCGCTTCGCACCTTCTCGATCGCTGCGCTCATCATCTCAGCGTTCTCAGTCCGCGAGAAATCGGTAAAGGGTTCGTTTCTAAATTCGTCCAATGTTCGTTGTGTTTGCATAATCACCTGTGGCTATCTAAAACTAGGCTGCGAGAAGAACTGCTTTTTTGGGCTCGGGTAGAGGCTTGCCGTCTTTTTCAAAAATATCAACCCACTCATCTACAACTTCCAATAGTTCCTCAAAAACCTTAATGGGATTATCTCCATGCACCCCGCCCGAAAAAAACTCCGGGCAAGTCCCGATAAAGCATTGATCTTCATCGCTCCAAACCACAATCTTTTCGTATTGATCGGCTATACTCTTCATTTTCCTTTCACCTTACTTAGAGATTTTCTTACGAGTTTCTCCTGATACTTCTTAGCGTCCTCTCCTATGTTTACCCGAAACCGTAACCAATTCCCCCAGTGGATGTTCATAATTTCTGTGACTACCTTTGCCTCCACGACTTATAAAGCCGTTTCGTTCAAGTTCGGCAATCAGTTCACGGATCTTAGGTGGCATAGGTTCTGAATTTTATGTTTATAAGCAGACTTAATCAGAATGTATATCCGTAATAAGCCGCCAGCGCATTATTGCCTCGGCCCGAATTTCCAAAACTGTATCCCGCCAGCAGGTATTGCCGTTTAGTAATATTCAAATTCAACCCTGCGGAACCGTAACCGAGACGATTACTGCCTGAATACCAATCCGCGACAAAGCTAAACTTTGGGTTTAGCGGCTGCACCACTCCAAGCATTGTGCCGGTTCTGGTCCCAAATTGTCTGCTTCCTCTAAAAATATGATACGCGCCGCTAGTTACGGTCAGACCGCGCAGCTGTGAAATCGTCTTACGGGCGTTGCCATAGATCATCACGGCAGTTCGGTCGCCGTTCTTAGCTCTCAAAGGCATAAACGCCACGCTCCCGCTCGAAACGCTGACACCGTATCGTTCGTTCTGATAAAGCTTTCGTTTATAGCTGAATTCGGCTTGTCCGGTAGATTCCCGGCCATTCCAGGAATAATAAAAGTTCGAACCGATCTCGGTTTTATGAGTGAGTCCGTAAGCAACCCGATACCCATAAGACTGAAATCCGCCTTTGTCATACGAAACAGGTTTAGCAACAAAATCGCCCTCGAGATTCCACGATTTGCGCGGCAATGTGTCGGCTGTCGGGATATTAAATATCGTCGTCTGTGCCGATAGCCCAAAAGCAGCTATCGCCAAAATGATCGAGGCAAATACGGCCCGAATAAGGAAATTGTCTATTTGCAACATAGTTAATTCGCTCCTTTTCGGCACTCTTTATAAATTTTACGGTTTAGGCAGAAACCGGCAAATTTTTTTTATATCTTAACATAACCGGCAAAGGCCGGAAGCGCAGGTGTTAACGAGCGAGCATATTGGCTGTCGGTACACTCGTTAACACTCGCGTTTCCGCCATTCTCCGCGCAATTAGCGATGTTTATTTCGGCGAATCTCACGCTGTTCCCATTCGTCCAGCAATTCGGGAAAAACGGGCGGACCGTCACTCTGCCACGCAACAACAAACCGCGGCTGCTGCGAATCATTCGTGCGTTTGGCATAGCTAAGTATCAGAACCCAGCCTTCGCTGAGATACTTATTGAGTTCGCCGCTCGAACCAAGTTCCGCCGTCAATCTTGTTTCTTGAATATTCACGCCTAATTCCATTTTCCCGTTTTTTGCAGTGTTTTGATCTTTCGCTTTGCCATTTCACGCTTGAGCGGCGTCATTCGATCCAAAAAAACGATCCCGTCGCAATGATCCGTTTCGTGCAGAATACAGCGGGCAGCAAGATTCGTTACATCCAGTTCAAATTCCTCGCCTTTCACATTCCGTGCCCGCGCGATGACACGCATTTCCCTTTTCACAGTTTGAAACAGCCCCGGAAACGAAAGACAGCCTTCGTCGCCAACCTGTTCGCCCTCGATATGGATTATCTCAGGATTGATCAAAACGTGACGTTCGTTATCACCGTCTTCGCGTGGCGTGTCCATTACAAAGAGCCGCTTCGAAATGCCGACTTGCGGAGCCGCAAGCCCAACGCCGCCGGCCTTTTCCATCGTTTCAAACATATCCGCAACAAGCGTTTCGAGTTTGCCGTCAAAGTCGTCGCCCGTGACCGGCTTCCCAACCGAAAGCAAAACGGGATCAGGATAATGAAATATGGGCAGCAAAGGCATCTGATTATTTTACAATAATTTGTCAGGTTATGACGAGTTGCACAAGCCCGCACATAAGTAAGGGCGATAGCGGGCGTTGCGTGTATCGCCCTTACTAACGTGCGAGCTTGCGCATCGCTATTCAACCACGATCTTTCCCCTTTCCTGATTTGCCCAATCACACAAAGCCTTCGCTTCGCCTTCCTTTAAGGCCGAATCCCAGTGCATCCACAAATACGACGGCAGCGGCATCGCTTTTAACTCAATCTGCTCGCATATTTCTTCTAGCTTCTTGGCCTTTTTCTTTGGCGCATAAGTGTTGAAAACGCTGAAATTCAATTGCTTGCGGCCATCGTCAATGTGATCTTTCAGGAACCATCCAACCGGTTGAATATTGGAATACCACGGATAGATCGTGATATTTGTGTGACAGTCATTGCACGAACGCCCCAGTATCAACGCCACGTCAGGAGGCACATTCACACTGGATTCCAGCGTCTCAGCCTGTACGATTGCGGGTGCACTTTTGTCGAGCCTAAAAAACTGCATGATAACAAAACAGACTACGATCACAACGGCAAGTATTTTTAGAATCTTTTTTATCATGAAAACTACGTAATTTGTCTGATATTTTGATGCTACTATACTCAAGTTCAGTAAACCAATGAACTATGTTTATCCGATTGGCAATTCGTTGCATATATGGTATCATTCCCGATATGAGCAACGGCACATTACATATCGCGGATCAACTGTTTGGAAAAAACGCTGGGACACGTGGGACACCCGGGACAGTCGAAAACATGGTCATACCTAATGTTTACAACACTTTAGTCGTTGCAAGTCCGTTTGCGCGGGCAGTAAGCTGTAATAATCTGTAACAAATTGTAATAATTTGTCTTACAGCTGTCGGCAAGGGCTCGGATGAATACGGCGGAAACAGAGACTTAGAGGTCTTTGAAAACTGTAGTTATAAGTTTGCTGGCTAGCAGCTGACAAGCCAGTAGCTGGCGGCTATTAGGTAAAACCAGATTTTGAATATTAAAGATATGGTTTTTTGACGAACTCAATTAGTATATAACTTCTTTATGAGCGAACGTAAGATAAGAGTGTTGGTTGCCAAGCCCGGCCTAGACGGACACGACCGCGGAGCGAAAGTGATAGCTCGCGCATTGCGTGACGCCGGTATGGAGGTCATCTACACAGGTCTGCGGCAAACGCCGGAGATGATCGCGTCGGCGGCATTGCAGGAAGATGTCGATGCTGTCGGCATCTCGATCCTCAGCGGCGCTCACAACACGCTTTGCCCGCGTATTGTCGATCTTATGAGGCAAAACGGAATGGACGATACACTCGTTTTGGTCGGCGGCATCGTGCCTCAGGAGGACATCGCCAAGTTAAAAGAAAACGGTGTTTCCGAAATATTTTTGCCGGGCACCTCGACCGAAGACATAGTTGACTTCATCCGTAAAAATGTAAGAATGCAGTAGGTGGCGTTGTCGTCAAGTGAGAATGAATTATTATTACTTTAAAGGGGGAATTACAATGATAAAATTAAAAGCAGTTTTGTTCGCAGCCATTATGGCAATTTCAGTTTTCTGCGGTGGTTTAACAGCCATGGCCGAGACGCCGTCGATTAACTCGGCAGGGCAGGTGGTGCCAAAAACTAAAAAGGTTTCGCGCAAAGTCTATAAAAAAGGTCGTTGGGTCACGGTCAAGACATGGCACAAGGGCAAAAAAGTTTCCAAAAAGGTTTGGCGAAAAGGAAATCATTACGGCCACCAAACGGTCAATAAAACCAAAGAGGTCATGATGGGTCCCGAAAAGAAAACTCCATAGCCATTGTGTTTCAGGAGGTTACCGACTGCGAGGCGTTCGGATTTCGGTGAGATCATCGGAAGTTGGCCGCCTCTCTTAATACCAAATCATTTAGTATGAAAAATGTGGTGCGCGTTGCGGGAGGACAAGGTTTCTGGGGCGATCTGCTGACAGCACCGGTTGATCAGGTGCGAAACGGCCCGATTGATTATCTGATGCTCGATTATCTCGCCGAGGTCACGATGTCGATCCTGCAAAAGCAGCGCGCCCGCGACCCAAATGCCGGATACGCCCGCGATTTTGTTACGTTGATGCAGGAATTATTGCCGGACTGTGTCGAGAAAAATATCAAAGTCCTCTCAAACGCAGGCGGCGTCAATGTCGTAGGCTGTGCGGAAGGTATTCGCGATGCGGCGCGTAATTTAGGTCTTTCCGGAAAGGTAAAAATCGGCGTCATCACCGGTGATGACATCCTCGACAAACTCGATCGGTTCATCGCCGACGGCGTTGCCATCAATAATATGGAAACCGGCGAACCGCTCTCCGCGATCCGCGACAAAGTGCAATCTGCAAACGTCTATCTAGGAGCCGCGCCACTCGTCGAGGCTCTCGGCAAAGGCGCTAATATCGTTGTCGGCGGACGCTTAACCGACACTGGCTTAACCCTTGCTCCGCTGATGCACGAATTCGGCTGGAAGTTTGACGATTGGGATAAAGTCTCTGCCGGAACCATCGCCGGCCACATTATCGAATGCGGAGCACAATCGAGCGGCGGAAACTGCCAATACGAATGGCAGTCGATTCCCGACATGGCGAACATCGGCTTCCCTATCATCGAAGCCTCGCCAAACGGCGAATTCATCGTCACCAAACACGCAGGCACGGGCGGCCGCGTGAATATTCAATCGGTAAAAGAGCAGCTCCTCTACGAAATGGGCGACCCGCACGAATACATCACACCCGATGTCGTCGCCGATTTTGCCTCGATTCAATTAGCGGATGCAGGAGAAAATCGTGTAAAAGTCTTCGGCATCACCGGCCATCCAAAAACCGATTTTTACAAAGTGTCGATCGCATATTCAGCCGGCTGGAAATCCGTCGGAACGCTCGTCTATTCATGGCCCGACGCGTATGAAAAAGCAAAGGCTGCCGACAAAATCCTGCGAGAACGCCTCGACCGCCTCGGCCTTAAATTCGATGTGATTCTAACCGAATTCGTCGGCGTCAACGCGACGCACGGCCATCTCGCCGGCGAACCACCTGCCGATATTCCAGAAGTCCAACTCCGCATCGGCGTTCGCGGACAAACCAAAGCCGATGTCGAAAGATTTACAAAAGAGATCGCACCACTGATATTGACCGGCCCGCCCGCCGTCACGGGCTTCGCCGGCGGCCGCCCAAAGGTCGAGGAGATCATGGCCTACTTCCCCGCCCTGATTCCAAAGTCGCTCATCGAAACAAAAGTCGAAATCGTGGAGGCTTAATTATGCGCTTGCTAAGATTTTTTGTAGTGATTGTAACCATCATCATTCCGCTCACGGGCTATACGTTTTCGCAGGAGCCTAAAACAATCCGGGTGGTAAGGCAGCCGGTCGTCCGGGAGTTCAACCCCACGTTCAAAGGAAAGCCCGAACAAAAAATCGAATCTCTTGAACATCAGCTTGCCGATGCGATTCGCCTGAAAGATGCGGTCAAACTGGACGTGTTGTTATCTGACACCGTCCTTGTCGCGGGGCTAGTTGCCGACAAGAAACAATTCATCGCATTTCTAAAAGCTACAGATACTAAGTATTTCTCAGTGGAAAAAGGTGAGATGCGAATCCAAATATACGGAGACACGGCCATCGCTACAGGAATCCAGAAAGCTGACATAGACATAGAAGGTGGAAGCAGATTTTCCCAAACTATATTTATGAACACCTGGAAACTAATGGACGGGAACTGGCGTTGCATTGCTTTCGCAAACTAAATTCTGAGTTAGGGACCACAGACGACGCTGTTCCTCCGGGGGCATCTACTTCTCCAAAAACTTAGCAATTCCAATTTTACAATCGTTAGTCATGCGGGCACGCGCGTTGGTTTCGACACCTTGTTCGATCGCGTCTGTGATGTTATGGCCGTCAATAGAGTAAAGCAGGTGCTTTGTCATTTCGACGGCTGAGCGGCTGACGTTCGTATAAACAGCGGCATATTCAAGCACGGCGTTTTCGAAATCTTCTTCGTCGAACGTGCGATTGACGAGACCGAGTGCGACCGCTTCTTCGGCGGTGTATTCGGAGCCCTGCGTAAGCAGTTCAAAGCTCTTTTTCTCACCGAGATTTCGCCGCAGGATCGCGGCGACCATTGCGGGGACGAATCCGATCTTGACTTCGGGATAACCAAAGCGCGCGTCGCGTGTCGCAACCACAAGATCGCACGCCGTCGCCAATCCGCAGCCGCCCGCAAGCGCCCGCCCATGCACCGCCGCGATCACCGGTATGCGGACATTCCTTATCAGCAAAAACAACTCCGCCAAACTCCGCGCATCTTCGACATTCTCCTCATACGAAGCCGTCGCGATTTTTTGTAACGAAGCGAGATCAGCACCCGAACAAAAATCTTTCCCCGCACCGCGAATCACGATACAGCGCAGTGATTCATCCTCATCAGCCTCACGCAAAGCATCCTTCAACGCAGCGATGAGATCATCATTCAACGCATTTCGCTTTTCCGGGCGGTTGAGTGTGATGATACGAATGCTGTCGCTATAGGTTATGAGAACTTCATTCATGTGTTAGCAAGAGGAAATTTACTTCCAATTTACAATTATCCAATGGACAATTTACAATTGATCTCCTTTGGAGGTCTTTACGATATTTGTGGGCATTTTTGCTAGTTCTTTTCGGTCGGCTTCGATAGACGAATGCTCTTTTTCGTTGATGTATTCAGCAAAGTGGATCAGTTTCAACCAATAGTCCGTCTCGTCTGCCCTTTGCAATGCTTTACTCATGTTTACAGTGAAACTTTCCCGAGATTCACCACTGACAGCAGAGACTACAAACTTGCCAATGTTAGTTCCTGACGATAACAGTTCGCGGCTCAACGTAAACTCTTTATGCTCGTCCATCAGATAGCGACAGAGTTTAATTGTCCGAAGCGCAAACGCAAACGATTTAATGACTATCGGATTGTCACTATTAATCATGTTCTTCGATTGTCAATTGTCCATTGGCTAATTGTAAATTGGAAGAAAATCTCTTTACTTAATTAACAACCGACAATTTTTAGTCCTCCACGACAATATACATCCGCAGTAATGCGGTGGAAAATGTCTTTCCCTGAGCATCGGTCATAAGACTCAGCGTTCCTCCGCCGCCTAGCGAACCATGCAATAGGAAATTGAGCGCGTTTAGGTTCGGAAGTTCAAAGCGCTCGACATTGCCTTTTACCATTTCGCCGAAATGTTCTTTTACGCGCTCGGCGGTTACTTCGCGCACTAGCAGAGGATAATTCGCAGGGTCGAGTGCGATAAGCCCGACGTTTGCCGTGTCGCCTTTGTCACCTGAGCGGGCGTGGGCGAGTTTT
>JAYVFJ010000294.1:0-9870 GCA_043773225.1 Chloracidobacterium sp. | reverse complement strand
CAAAGGCGAAATATCGTCGAGCCAATCGAGCCAAATGAAGCGCTCATCGTGACCCAGAACTTTTACTAAACGGCGCAGCTCGCGGCGAAATTTTTTGTCAATGGAATTGTCCTTGCCCGCGATTACGAACCGGCAATCAGGATGCCTCTTTAGAATTTCGTTGGCGGCGAGCACAAAATCGCGCTGTCCTTTTAGAACCTTAAGCTCGCCAAGCGTCACGACGAGAGGAGCCACTGGCGGGATATTATGAAACTCACGAAACTCGGCGGCGAGCGCATTTTTAATTTCTGCCGTTTGATCGGCAACATTAATTCCGTTTGGTATCAACGTTACTTTTTTGGCGGGAAATATTCTCTCAAGCTGAGTTTGGACGCCCGACGAAACAGCGATCGCGGCATCAACATTACGCAGAGCAAACCTGTGAAAGGGTTTCATTGGAAAAACCACATGCCGCGTCAGGATAAGTTTTGCTTGGCTCGCATTGCGGCATGCAATGCTGGCGGCAAGATAATCTCTGGCTACATGAGCGTGAAGAATATCTATCTTTTTGTTTTCAATAAACCGAGCGATGCGTTTTGCGCTGAACATGCCGAATGAATTTCGTATCGAAACATGTAAAAAATTTTCAGGTGGGATAAAATCCAACCGACTCTGCCACTCGTTGGTCGGCCTGAGGGCGACAAAGACCTCGTGGCCGCGCACGATCAGTTCGCGGCAGAGATCAACCAAGTGCCGCTCGCCGCCGCCGAAGGTTTTTGCCGATGAAACGTGCAATATCCGCATGACGCACAGTTTATAACGAACCGCCAAACAAAAAAAGGCACGCCTCATAAAGAAGCGTGCCGAAGGGTTTTCGCAAAAGCGAAAACTAGAAAGTTAAACGTGCACCGAGCTGAACCTGAAAAGGCTGGCTGCCGGGGGCGTTTAACAGATTAATCTTGTCAAAAGTCGCGCCCGTCCGCTGATCGCGAAGCTGGAGAAAATTGACATTGGATACTCCATCCAGCCCGCAGCGGGCGTTCGCCGGAACACAGTAAAGCGTCGCCGATCCCGTAGAAGTGCTCTGCACGAGCTGTAGATTAGACCGTTTTAGAACATTGAATATCTCGCCCGAGAAACTCAGCTTGGCAGTTTCACCCAGACTGATACGTTTCTGGACGCGGACATCCATGTCATATATCGAATTGTTTCGATAATAATTTCTCGAAAGCTCAACGCCCGGCTGTAGATAGGGACGTTCATTACCGGAATTACCATCGCCGTTCAGATCAGACCCGACCACTACATTCACGGGGCTACCGGAACGCAGCCGAATACTGCTCGAAACATCAACGCCCCATGGAAGGAAGAATACGGGGGTTGCAACAAACTGATGTGTGCGGTCGAGTCTGGATGCGTAATATTCGCCGCGTCTGCTAAACGGGTCGTCATAAAGAACGCCGCCGGAATCACGTTCGTTGTCGTCATCCGATTGATTTTTGGACCATGTGTAGTAGGCATACATCTGCCCCCATTTACGATTCACCCTGGCCCTGGCGGTCGCCGCACGGTAAAGAGAATTCGCCGTCGAGTCGCGAAGCTGAATACTGGCGAGGCTCGACACGGGACGGGGACGGCTAAGACTCACACTTCTTTGAGCACCGTTTATCGTAACAGATGTGGGAATGGTGCCGGGAGGCGCTACCGCAATGATCGGACGACCGGTTGACCTGATAGCTGCAAAGTTATTGGTGACAACCGCCAATTGGGCAAAAACATCCGGCGCATTTACCGACTGTAAATAAGCCACATACGCGTCCGGCGAAAACGGCGCGGGAATATTGATGTCAACATTCCTCTGCAGGTGAACCGTCTTTACCCAAGAAAAATCAAGACCGAAGAAAAAGTCGCGATATATTTCCCGCTCAAACCCGCCGCCGAATTGATACGACATCGGGTTTTGGAAATCCGGCGAAATTCCTGTCAGATTTGTGTTTTGGAAAAATCCCAAAGCAGAAGCCGGGCCGGTGCGGGCTGCCTGTATTCGGTCGGCAATGGACTGCAATTGAGTGGTGGTCAGCGTCGGAAGATTATTCAGCGTGAAGTTATTCAAATTGAGCCCAAGGATCGCGATTTGGCGATAGACCGTATTTGGAGCCACACCCGCTCCGACGATCGCAACATACTGCGGATTCGCAGCGTCAAATGTCGCTTGGTTGAAGGTCGATGAATTGAAAGCGGTTGGTCCTAGAGTAACGGAAAGATTGCCCGGCGGGTTTCGGAAATTATTGAACGGGTCGGCCAAAACGATCGCCGGAGTTCTCGCATAGTAGATTCCACTGTATGCACGAACCACCGTTTTTCCGTCGCCAAAGAGATCATAGGCAAATCCGAGCCGCGGGCCCCACTGATGCTTGCTGTCCGGAATTTTTGTCGGATCAACCGAACGGCCGCCAAGAAGCGGGAACGTCGTCGACGTGATGGCATTGATGACCGGCGTGTTGCTGGCTTCAGCAGTCGGATTAAATTGTTTTTCATAGCGCAGGCCGAAATTGATCGTCAGTTTCTGTGTCGCACGCCACGAGTCCTGGCCAAAAAATGCCAATTCGCTGATATCAAAAGCTGCCTGCAGATTACCGATCTGCTGGTTAAACCTGGCTTGAGAAACATCGAACCTGCCGAGTCTGCCGGTCGGCGTGCCCGGAGTCGCCGAAAGCGCATTCAAAATATCACCTGTTGCGTTAAGACCGGAAAATGTGTAGTTGCCAAATTGATTGAATCCAAAGTCCTGAGCGACCTTAATCTTGCTATACTCGCCGCCGAACTTTAGCGTATGGCTTCCGGTAATAAAAGTCATTGCGTCCACGAACTGATAACGCTTATCGTCCTGCACTGTTGGCAAAAATGTCCGCGTTCCGAGCTCTCCAACATTCGACACCACGCTTACCTGTTCGACATTTGCCTGACGCGGACGCTCCTCTTTTGCCCATTGGAAACGAAATTCGTTTAGAACACGGGGCGAGAAAGTGCTGACAAGTTGTGCCACTGCGGCATTTGTCCGATTGCCTTCGATGCCATTGGTCCCGAGCGATCGGTTCGTGGTCGGGTCGAGCACTGTCTCACCAGTGGAAACACCGTTCAGAGCCTCGTTCCGGCTGTGATTGTAACGGATGTTGAACCGATTGGAGTTGTTAACATCCCAATCAATCTTGCCGATAAAAGCCTTGGCGTCATTTGTCTGGTTAAACTGCGTCTGTTCGGCCTTAAAAGTATTAAACGGTTCAGTTTGAGGCAGAGTGGGTGTGAAGTTAACAAGAGTGGTGTGAGTAACAGCACGCCGGATAGACCATTGCTGCTGTTCGTAGGAAGTAAAGAAAAACACACGGTCTTTGCTGATCGGGCCGCCAAGTGAGCCGCCAAACTGGTTCTGATCCGGAGCAATGATAAGAGGGATGTTAAGATCTCTCAGCTTCTGTTCGCGCAAAGCATCGGTAAATTCGTTCCCAAGCGCCAGATCGGAGGGCCGCCACATAAAAAATGCCGAGCCGCTAAGATCGTTCGATCCCGATTTTGTAGATACGTTGACAACCCCGCCTGAGCTACGGCCAAACTCGGCCGAGTAGCCGGCAGCGACAACCTGAAACTCGCGGATCGATTCCTGTGGGAGCGTAAAGGCCGAATTTGACCTCTCGCCTCCGCGAATGCCGCCAAAGAATGGCTGGTTGTAATCAACTCCGTCAACGCTGACGTTTGTATTGATGCCGCGCTGTCCCGAAAGGGAGATCTGGTTGCGTGAAGGCTCGATCAATGCCGTCGGCGTCCCGCCCACAAGATCCTGAAACCGACGCCCGTTTATAGGCAGGTTTTGGATGGCGGTCGCATTTTGAACCGAGTCAAAGGTATTCGACGTCGTCTGAATGCCCTCGGCGGTAACCTGAACGACCGCTGAGACGGAACCCGCCGCGAGCGAAACGTTCGCATCCGTCGTGCGTCCGACCTGCACTTCGACATTCGACGTCGAGTCGCCAAATGAAGCGGCGCTTGTCTTGACCGTGTAGTTGCCGGGCTGCAGCAAAACAAAGCTGTATAAGCCGTCATCGCCCGTCGTGACCGTCTGTGATGAATTGGTTGCTTTGCTCGTAAGCATAACCGAGGCTCCCTTGACGACCGCACCCGTTGAATCGGTAACGACGCCGGCGATGGAACCGGTTCCCCCGGCCTGTGCAAACAGACTGCCCGCAAATGCAAAAACAGTGAGCAATGCTACCGTTATAAACCTGATTGAAATATTGTTAGTCATTTTTTTGACCTCATTTGAATTTTTTCTTGTTCCTCTATGGGCGCCTTTTGAAAAGCGCATGGTTAGTTTTTGGATCTTTACTGTGCTTTTTTGAACTTTACGCTAAAAAGATATTCTTTCTTTTGCCGAAAAGCAAGGCTGTTCGCTGCCGTTTTTACATGAAAAGTTTATAAATACCTGTATTTTTGAGCTATGTGAGTTTTTGGCGGTTTCATTCCGCACCGATATAAGATAATTTGAGTCGCGTTCCGAATTTACAAGGCAAATTCAGTTCCGCAATTCAAGTCCGATGTGTTAAACATCGCAACATTTACACCGGCGGCAGCGTTAAAGATAGAGTGCCTGATTTTAGTGTCGTTTATCAGAATGCCACGACTACACGAATGAAGAAACTTTGGATAAATCACTTTTTATGAAAACTAATGGCTGTTTATTCGTGCATTCGTGGCTATATTCTTAACACCATTAAATAAGACACTGTCCGATTTTTTTACGAGCGAGGCATTAATACTTGACTTTTTAGTAAAACTAAACTACATTGGTCAGACGTTTTTAACGAGCAGAATAAATTCGGTGAAAAATGTATTTATAATAATGAAAAAGGGGGAATAATGGCACAGTTAGGATACGCTACATCATCATACAAGACGCCATTGCAACATCGCATCACGGCAAGCATGCCGATTCAAGCGAGCTGGATTGACGCAGAAACAGGCGAAAAGGTAAAGGTCGAGGGTTTAACCGAAAATATAGGCGAAAACAGCGCTTTGGTTAATCTCGAGACCCTTCCGCCGGTCGGTTCCGAGGTCCGATTGAAAATATTGGAAGAAGGAAAATCGATCATCGAGGTCACAACCCAGGTCATCAGAGTCGAACGCGACCCGAGCAAGCCGATGGCCGCTCTATCCATTTTGCAGAACGTAAAAAAATGGAACACGACGGCAATCACGGCTGCTCAAAAGTGGGTGACGAGGCATTGGCAGCTTAACTACGAGGAAGAATGGGCTAATTAATAATTATTCATTCGTTTTAATAAAAAAGCGGGAAGATCCAAATGGATCTTCCCGCTTTTTTATTTGCTAAATGCTTTAACTTATTAGTTCGACGAAGCACACGGATTTGAACTTGTCGAGATAACGCGTGCGCAGGGCGACGGCGTAGTTGAACGCGGCCCCTGAACCAAAGCCGTGATGGGCGATCCGTTCTTAAAGAATCCGATCGTTCCATACATCATTGCAGGCGGCTGATTGGCGTCGAAACGGAAATTATACATCGTGCCCCAGCGAATCGCGTTTGCGTTCGGGTTTTGGGCAAATGTTTCCGTATTCCACATCATCGAGGTAGCAGATTGCGTCTGCGTCCAGCCTGCCGCGCTAAAACCGGCACTATTCATTGTGCCGTCTGCTTCCCAAGCCGGATGCTGCGGCGGCATGTGAAAACCAACATTGCTAATGCTAACACCTGTTCCGATAGGCACGCTGAATAACCTGATGGCGCGTTCGAGGTTCATGTTATAAATGGCATATTCATAATGCCATACGCCGGGTGCCGTATTGGTCACTTTATACGCGAGTGTTCCGATTCCATCAAGCCCTCGTTCCGGTTCAATCGTTACGCGGGTCGCGCCTGTCCATCCCTCGACCGCCGGTTTGGTCCGAACTGTCGAACCGACCGCCGTAAAGCTAAATGGGCTTGCGGTTCCGCTAACGCTGTATTGTCTGTAAGAGACATTGTTATACATATTGCACTGTCCCGGATTTGCCTGACACCACGCATACTCATGCGGCGTGACATATTGAGCTTCCGCATAATATGTTGCACCGGCGTTGAGGGTCGTGTTCAGGTCAGCGATCTCGGTCAGGACGCGATGCGACGTGCCGTTGTGCGTATGAGAGGTATGGAAATTATTTGTGGACGTGCCGGTCGGGAAAAATCCAGTAAACGGATTTACCCATGCACGCGAACCCAGGCTCGGGCCGGAATTGAGGCCCGCTCCGTATGGATCGGAACATCCTGAGCCAAGCCGGGTACCGGTGCCGGAGGAAACACAGCCAAGATTACAGAGGTTATTCTGTAAAGCAGTGAAAGCATGTTTCATGCTACCCTGCCCGATCTGTTCCATGCGGTCGCCGCTCGAGCTCATTCTGTAAAGGTTTTGCGGTATCACCGGGTGATCATTGTTGGGATTTTGAAGCCAGTTCAATTCAATCGTGCCAAAGTTGCATGAATCTGTTCCGACAGCCAAGCCAACCTGTGTTCCGTTGCTGCTGCCAAATTGAGCCAAGCCTGAGAGGTCACCTACGATCACATCGGGGCCGGGAACGGTGCCGGCTTCGCCGCGGTTCATCGGCGGGAGCGAGTTGGCGGTTGCTTCGCCGTTCTCAACCTGGACAGTCTCGACGGTACGCATGTTTGTGTTGACCGAAAGAGTTCCAACTGTCACGCCGGTGTCGGACGGCCGCCCTAATGCTGCGGCAAACTCCGGCGAGATCAAAAGTCTTGCATCCTGAAAGCCAAACACGCGTTGGTTCGCATCGAATGTGTATTGCTGTCCTTCAATGTTGAAGAACGTAAAGCCCGTTTTCTTATCGCGAACGGCCAGTTCATAATCTCCGCCCCATGCCAAGTTCTCGATGATGAGCTGGCGATATGACGCTTTCAACGCTGCGGGCAATGCCGCGCTATTGCGGGGCATAATTTCCATCGAGCTCGGAACCGGGCCGCGAAGCTCGCCGTTCATAACGAGAATCGAAAAGAACGTGTCCTGCACCGCCGAGAAACTGAGAGTCGTCTTTCGGTCTGACGGGCTTGCTCCATTGAGCCGATTCAAATCAACTTCCATCGTGACGTTTCCGTTTGCCACGATCATTTTTTCAAAAGTTCCGCTGTCACCATCCTGACCGGTTGACGAAGCCTGTGCTGACAGGCCAAAAACCACACCGATCAATAAACAAAATACCAACGCCGACGAAACGATATGAAATCGGCCGTCCTGCAATTTCTTATTCATTATCTTTTACTCCTTTTAGATTTAACGTCGGTCTCGAAGCGGCGCTTTTGAATGACCAACTATTTTTTCGTATGAAAGCCTAACACTCTAACTCAAATCGCTGATAAAGTCAAACAAAAGAGGGCTGTTTTGAAACCAATACTACGACGTCTAAATGACGCCGCAAAACGTTGCAAAATTCTATTACTTATCATATATCTAATTGGCCTAAAACCGCAAGATAATTATTGAAACTCACGCTCTATGTGTTCTAATCAAATCAAGCCAAATTAGCCTGTATTTGTGCAGGTCTCAACAGCGATTTTTTTATGAAAAGCGGCTGCGAAAGCAAGGATATCAAGAAAAAACGGGCCGAGCTGCCCGTTCTCGCAAAATCGCCTGCTACGGATGCCGACGGCATAAGCCACTCGCGCACAAGCATTTGGCGCGCCGCGTCTCTCATCGTTCTCACATTGTTGATGATCGCTCATTACATACAATGGCGCATGACCGGCAGCACTGTGTCGCCGATCGAGCCTTCGGAGTCGATGTATACGATCCAAAATGGCTTTATCAATGCCGGATTTATCTTCTTTACGCTGGCGATCGTGGCGACGCTTATCTTCGGACGCTATGTCTGCGGCTGGGGCTGTCATATCGTTGCTCTTCAGGATTTTTGCGCTTGGCTGCTCAATAAATTCGGCCTCAAACCGAGACAGTTTCGATCGCGGCTGCTGATCTATGTGCCGCTTATTGCGGCGCTGTATATGTTCGTCTGGCCGACATTGCTCAAGTTTTTGTATAAGCCCGAGACCGAGCCGTTATTCCCGCAGTTTACAAATCATCTGATCACAACCGAGTTTTGGGCAACCTTTCCGCCGTTCTTCGTCGCCGTGCCGTTTCTTTTCATCTGCGGATTTATGACAGTGTATTTCCTGGGATCAAAGGGTTTCTGCACCTACGCCTGCCCTTACGGCGGATTTTTTGTTATCGCCGACAAGTTTGCTCCCGGCAAGATACGCGTCACCGACGACTGCAACCAATGCGGCCACTGCACGATCACATGCATGGCAAATGTTCAGGTCGCCAAGGAAGTCCGGGATTACGGCATGGTCATAGACCCCGGCTGCATGAAACACATGGACTGCATCAGCGTCTGCCCAAACGATGCTCTATATTTCGGCTTTGGCAAACCATCAATAATTGCAAATCCAAAATCCAAAATCCAAAATCCAAAATCGAACTACAGCCTGACCTGGCCCGAAGAGATTTTCGCCGCGGTTGTTTTCATCGTCAGCTATTTCGCAGTCTGGGACGTTTACCAGCTTGTCCCGATGCTGATGTCGCTCGGGATTGCGACGGTCACAACCTTTCTCGCTGTCAGAGTGCTCCAATTGTTTAAAGCGAGAGAGCAGTCTTTTTACCGTTTCAAACTAAGATCATCCGGCAAAATTCAACGAGCCGGATGGGCATTTCTATTTTTTGCAACATTGTGGATCGGCTGGAATGCCCACAGCGGCTGGGTGCGATACAACGAGCGAGCGGGAACGATCGGTTATGAAAGCGTTCAAATCCCCGATGAGTTGGCTCTGGCGCAGCCAAACCCTGACGGATGGTTAAGCACCTCGGACAAAAATAACATAACCGACGGTAAACTGCATTTTTATCGTGCCTTTGATGCCGGTTTTCTGACCAACGACACGCTGCTGCCAAAGCTGGCGTGGCTCGAATACCTGTCCGGCAACACCGACCAGGGCGTCAAACTTCTCAACCTGGCCGCAAATCGTCAGGAAGGCAAGCCAAAAGCCCTCAGCCTGTATTACCGCGGAGCGATCCTCAACCGTTTGGGCCGTTACAACGACGCTCTGGCGAGTCTCGATAAAGCGATAAAAGAAACCCCCGACCTAATCGTCGCACACGAGGAGCGTGGCGAAGCCCTCTGGCAGCTTGGCCGCCGCCGCGAAGCCGTAAAAACATGGGCCGACGCCGTCGATGCCAATCCGAGCCTCGTCCTGGCAAATTATTACCTCGCCGGAGCCGCCGCCACGCTGGGCGCCGACGACGAACAAGCCGGCTATGAGCAACAAGGCGACAAAAACGCCCCCAAAGACCCCTACTTCCAATGGATGATCGGCCAACGCCTCAAAAACCTCGGCATGACCACCCTCGCCGAAAAACACTTCCAACTAGCCGCCCAACTAGACCCAAAATTCCGCAACCTCCAAAATTCCGACGCCGAAACTCCGAATAAGTAATCCGTTTTACACCGTCGCCAGTGTCACTAATATTTTATCTGACATCTGACATCTGCATCTAACAACTGCCTTATGTATGCCAGCATACATTCAACTTCTTTACCTGCAATATTTAGGCAAACTCATAAGGACTGGTTTTCATCAATTATACAAGAGCCGCCGTTCTTATGGCGGCTCAAGTGGCCCCTGAAAGTTGCGTTTCGACATCCAATGCGGCTATAAGGGGGCCATGAATATAAAAAGACGCTTCTTAACCGGAGCGTCTTTTTTTATGCGGCGGTGGTTTCGATATCTACGGCGATTCCTCGCCATTTGCCCTGCAAAAATCTGCTAACGCTCAAAACGCA
>JAYVFJ010000293.1:0-2160 GCA_043773225.1 Chloracidobacterium sp. | reverse complement strand
AGCGGCTTGACCAGATTTAGATAGCCGCTGCGGTGCGGCTCGGCGACGCGTTCGAGCTCGCGTTGAACGAGAATCGAGCTGCACGCACGATACTCAAACAATTCGTGCTCCCACCATCGGATGGTCATATCGCGACGAAACGGATCGCCGTTGTCGAGATAAGCACCGACGACGGAGGTTTCTAAGTAAAGGCTAAGTTTCATAAGGATCTATTTTAGCCGCAAAAAGGCGCAGAATACGCAAAAAGGAATTTATTTTGCGCCTTTTTCCGGCCAATCTAATAACACTAACCTAGCCGGCTCTGACATCAGCTAATCTTTTTCAGGCTTAACTAAAACGAAAGTCACTTTGGAGTTTTTGAAATCAAAGGTCAAACGATAATCTTTAAGAAAATTACCGCCTAAGATGCCTGACTGCTCAAATCCTGAGGCTTCATTGATAAGATCAAGATCGAGAGCAACGGCCATTATGTCTTTGCGCGAATGACTGCCAAAAGTCACAAGCGGCAAATGAAATGTCGGCACATCCTCCGTCACGCCGGCCGAGCCGATGACCCGCAGTCGTTTCTCGTTCTCAAACGGAGTGATGCCGTCAGTCGCAGCAACCTGAGCGGATATTACAGAAATGCTCGCTCCAGTATCGACAATAAAATTTAACGGTGTTTCGATCCCTTTTAATTGGACCTCTCCGCTAAGAAATCCGCTCGACGTCAAACGCAGCGGCAAAGATAAAGCACCTTTATCACGAAATTCTTTGGCGTCAATATCTTTTCTGGTCAGCGAAAAACTTAGATTGCCATAGTCAATGGTCGTCAAAAATTTTGAGATTAATGCCAAGCCGATATAGCCGTCGATCGCCTGGCCGTCGCTATGAAATTTACGAAGGTAAACCGGCACGTTCCGGATACCGACTTGACCAATATTGATCTCGCGGATGATACCGTAATTGATCTCAAATTTGCCGTCGCCGCCGAGTCCGCGGGCAAACCCGCCTTTGGCAACCGACTTGATCTTTAAACGCTTTGCGGTTTCCAGTGAGATAACGGAGATGCCCGATCCTGTATCTAAAACAAAACTCAGCGGCTTGCCGCCGCCGTTTACCCGAAGTTTAACTATCGGACGGTTATTAACCAGTTCAAACGGGATCGAGGTTTCCTGACTTCCGACCGGCGCATACAATGTGCCGACGTCTCCTAAAAATCTCAAAAATTGGATAAGGCCCTTGATCCTGGCACGGCGGTCGGCGTCAGCGTTATTTGGCAGATGAAGAAAGCGGTCATAGGCCTCGGCGGCATCGCGGTAGTTTTCCGAACGGGCCGAAACCTGTGCGAGAGAAAAAAGATAGTCCGGTTCGTTCGGCTCGTAATTCACGGCCTGTTGTAAATTCGCCAGACTATCATTTATCCTGTTCTCATAAAAATCGAGCATCCCGTAACCAGCCCATGCGAGATGCTCTTTTCTATTCAGCTTTATTGCGTTAAACAAGACCAGCCGGGCGTCGTCAAACCGGCCGGCGGTCACAAGCGTGACGCCAAGAACGGCAAAGGCATGGGAATTTTGCGGCTCAGCCTTGGCTACGGCGTAGCAAATTTCGTAAGCCTCGCGAATACGGCGCTGTTTGTTGAAAACAAACGCAAGCTGGAGCTTTAAATCGGAGCGGCTGCCGTCGATCTCGATGGCCTTATGCAAAAGAGCTTCGGCCTGTTCAAGCGAGCCTGAGCGGGTGAGCTTGGTCGCCTGTTTGACCAGCTTTTTTATTTCAGAGTTATTGGGCTGTGCCGGGGTGCCTGGGGCGACAAAGAAGAGGGCGAAGAGCAATATGAGAGACGCGAAACCAGAATGTTTCAGACTTATAGAAAGGTTCCAAAAATTTAGACAAATACCGCAATACCTCATCGGCAAACTCCGTCCCGGCAAACCGAGGGCTCTATTTCAGGATAACACCTGTTTTCATCGACCATAGCACTAAATCGAGTTCATCAAAGTCGATCTGTGTCATCTCTGTGAGTTGTTTCAGCTTATCTTCAACCATTAGATACCTCGAACGTGTGTTTGGTGGCTTTGGCTCGTCGATTATTTTCAACTCCGCCAGACATCGTAAAACATGCTTGTCGAGAATCGCGTAACCCTTAAACCCGATGTTCCGCAAAAAGTGACTGGC
>JAYVFJ010000292.1:0-9157 GCA_043773225.1 Chloracidobacterium sp. | reverse complement strand
GGCACAGGAATGAGCGGCGGCTTCAACCCCTTTGTGTTTGCTCTGGCAGTCTGCGGAACGGATGTGTTTACGCTGGAGGGCTTTTCACAACAGCGGGCGGCGTGAGTGCTAATAACATCGCAAAATGGGACGGGACAAGCTGGTCGGCTCTTGGCACAGGAATGAGCGGCGGCTTCAACCCCTTTGTGTTTGCTCTGGCAGTCTGCGGAACGGATGTTTACGCTGGAGGGCTTTTCACAACAGCGGGCGGCGTGAGTGCTAATAACATCGCAAAATGGGACGGGACAAGCTGGTCGGATCTCGGCACGGGGATGAACAACTCTGTGCTTGCCCTGTCAGTATCGGGAACGAATGTTTATGCAGGAGGCAGTTTCACGACAGTGGGCGGCGTGAGTGTCAATCGAATCGCAAAATGGGACGGGACAACCTGGTCAACTCTCGGCACGGGGATGAACGGCACGGTGCGTGCTCTGGCAGTGTCGGGAACGGATGTTTACGCGGGAGGAGACTTCACGACGGCGGGCTGTCATGTCTCAGGCTACTTTGGACATTACAGTGAGTCTTCGCCTTCGGTAAGCGGTGTTATAACGTATGGCAATGCAGTCGGTGCTCCGATCCCAAGGTTTGTTTCGGGTGTTCTTTTGAGCGGTGCGGGGTCGGTTCCGGTTTCGGCATCTTCTTCCTTTCCAAATGGGACTTACACGCTCAGCGGATTTGGTTCCGGTGCTTATACGGTTACGCCGTCAAAGACGGGCGGTGTGAACGGTTCAATTTCATCTTTTGATGCCGCGAAGATAGCGCTCCACGTTGCCGGAACTACGCCATTGATCGGCAATCAATTGGTCGTTGCGGAGGTAAGCGGGAACGGTACTATATCATCGTTCGATGCGGGACAGATCGCACGGTATGTGGCTGCCACAGGCGGATCAGGCTCGGCGGGAAACTGGATATTTATGCCGGTAAACAGAAGTTATGCATCAGTCACCGGCAATGTAACAGGCGAGGACTTTGTCGCCCTGTTGATGGGCGAGGTTTCGGGGAACTGGATGAATGCGGGTGCGCGTCCCGCGCCGTAGGCAGTAGGCGCAGGAGCGGGGGCAAGCCCGCCTTCCTGACTGTTCTGGGGGAACTTGAGTAGTGTTTTTTTAACTTGCTCAGTTATTAAGTTGGGAAGAATAACAAACCGTAAGTCACTTGCAGTATGGAAGGCGGGCTTGCCCCCGCTCTTAAGATGCCCTTACTTCGTGCGGGCTGCTGGCAGGCAGGATGCCTGCGTTCCAGTCTATGGAGTTGGTGAGGCGGCGGGTTCTGCGTCCTGTTGGTCGCGTTTTTTGAGTTTTGGGGGCCCGTCGGGGTTTGAGGTTGATTCGCCGTCAGCCGCGTCGGGTGAATCAGACGCTTCGGGCTGGCGTTTTTTTAGGGTCGGTTTGCTGTCGTCGGATTGATCGTAGTCGGTCGTGATGCCGGCTTTGGCGTTTGTTAGTTTGAAGAGGTGGCTTTTTACGCGTTGAAATTCCGACGTGCTGATGACGTATTCTTCCTTTTCGGGGAAACGCGAGACCAACTGCAGGCTGCGGTCGTGGCGGTCGGCCGATTGCGGGTGCGTCGAGAAAAGTTTGCCGAGCGTGCCCGGCTTTTTCTTATTTTGCGAGGCGAGCTTTTCAAACATTGTTGACATCGCCGTCGGGTCATAACCCGAGGCGTATAAATACTGAACGCCCAGATTGTCGGCCTCTTCCTCGGCTCCGCGGGTGAACTTTAGTCCTGCTAATCCGGCTAGGATCCCGCCGCCGTTTTGCAAGATCCCTGCGACTATCGGCCCGCCAAAGATAATGCCGGCGATCGCTCCATAGTTGATCAGTGTGCCTTTGCCCTGCATTTCCATCGCGTGACGCGCGCACACATGCGCGATCTCGTGAGCCATGACACCGGCAAGTTCCGCCTCGTTATCTGCTGCCAGGATCAGGCCTCTGTTGACAAAAAAGAAACCGCCCGGCAATGCAAACGCATTGACCTCGTCGCTGTCAACGACCTTTATTGTGAAGGGAACTTTTGCGTCTGAATGAAGAACTATATTTTGCCCGATGCGGTTGACGTATTCGGTTACTACCGGGTCATCAACCATTTTTGCCTGCTGCTCGATCTCGAGAGCGAGCCGACGCCCCTCAATCATCTCTCGCTCGAGCGAGCCGCCGAGCTTGCCGTAGAGCTTGTCTAAGCCACCGTTGATGTTTCGCTTGCCGATCTGCGACGGGTCGTCATTGGCACCAAGTGTTGACGGCGGTGTCGCGGCAGGTTTGGCTGATTTGTCCGCCTTGGCTTTTTTGTCTTTTTTTGCAGGTTCCTTTGGCTGCTCCTGGGCAAAATTTGCCGACGGCATTGCAATAGCGCTGAACCAAATACTCGCAACCAACAAAAAGGCCCCTGATCTTTTAACAAATACGTTCTGCATATTGACTCTCAACCTCAACCGCTCAAAAAATAAAAGCACGTTCATATGATGCCATAAAGCAGGATTTAGTTGTGATTTTGACAAAAAATAATGCAGCCTCGCTTTTATCTATCATCAATTATCTTTCATCTATCATCTGCTCCGAAATAGATGATAGATGATAGATAATAGATTAGAGATTGGGGCATAAAAAGTTGTTTCCAAACGTGCAAAAACTTGTTAAAATATAAAAGGGCAGGTTCCAAGCCTGCATATCTCCCCTTAGTTTTCCCGCGAAATTCATGAAACGTTTAGATCATAAAGTAAAAGACATTGTCGAGGTTCGCGCATCGCCCGGGCTGAGCGATTTTTTTGCCGATCCCGCAACAACGCTCAAGGGCTACCATTTTACCGACATTACTGCCGATCTGATGGCAAAGTGGATAGGCCAGATCGCGGACGTAAAAAAAGGGCGCGGCGCGGCGTTTGCGCTAGCCGGATTTCGCGGGGTCGGCAAAAGCCATTTTCTTGCCGTCTTGAGCGCGATAGTTTCGCAGCCTGAGTTGCGAACAAAGATATCCGATACGCATGTGACGTCAACCGCCCAGCGGTTGTCACGGCGGCACGGCATGGTCGCACACCTGCAGCGCGGTTCCAGCGATTCGATATTGTCCGAACTTAAAACGGCAGTTGCAGGGATAACCGGGGACAAGGAACTTAGCGATTCGCTGAATGAGATATTGCTGGCTGCTGCGGAGAAAAGCGGCGATATGCCGCTTGTTCTGCTGATAGATACGGCGGTTGGGCGCGAAGCGCGAGTAACTCGCGACGACGGAGCGATGCTCAGCGAGATCGCGGCAGCGGCTATCGCGCACGGAATTTTTGTCGGGATCGCGCTCGATGACGACATTGCCGGAGCCGACGGATCAAATTCCTCGATCGCCAGTAATTTTACGATTGATTATCTCGATCAAGAGCATCTTTACAAGGTCGTGGATACGCATGTGTTTCCGAAAAACGATCAGATGCGGCCCGTCTTGCACGACATCTACGAAAGTTATCGCAAGGCGATGCCCGGTTTCCGATGGAGCGAACACCGTTTTTCGAGCCTTTATCCGATGCATCCGGCTATCTTGGAACTTGCGCCGTTCGTTCGGCTTTATTTGCACGATTTTGCGCTGTTGGGGTTTGCAGTTGAAGCGGGGCTGCGGATACTCGGCCGTCCGGCCAATTCGCTTATCGGGCTGGAAGAGGTTTTTGACAGTGCAGAGACTCGATTGCGGAGCATCCATGATCTAAAAGGCGCATTTGCAGCGTATGACTCGCTAAACAATAGCGTCGTTGCAAAGGCTCCCGTGATGAAACGCCACGAGGCAAAACTTGTTCTTAAAGGGTTCCTCCTTTTGTCGTTAAGCGGCGAAGGAGTGACCCCAACCGAGCTTGCGTCGTCAATGATGATATTTGACGAAGCGCAGCCGGCAGCGGGCGTGGCAAGCGTTGAGACGATGCTTCAGGCATTTTTTGAAGCTGAGCCGGATGCCGTCATTAAGTCAGAAAATGCCGGCCGCGAAGCCAGATTCGGAATAAAGATCGGGAGTCGTGAAGACCTGAACAGCGTACTGGCCGAAGCCATCAAAACAGTTTCGACCGACGATGTTGAATCAATTTTGAGAAGGATGACGGCGGAGAAATTTTCGGATTTTGATATTTCCGATGACGGCTCGATCATCTGGGCGACGTGCTATATGGTTTGGCGCGGCGGGATCAGGCCGGGCGAAGTTATCTGGCTTTCCGAAGGGACACCGATTCCTGAAACCGGTGACGAATCGGGCAATTGGAAGGTTTTTATCCGCTACGGCTCGTTGACAGATTCCGAAAGCGAAGCCTTTTCATGGCCTGCCAGTGTCTGGAAACTCGGCGATCTCACGACAGACGATATTGATACAATCCGCAGGTTTCATGTTCTGCAGACAGACAGCGAACTTCGGGAGAATTTTCGAGATTCCATCTCCACGATGCTTCACATGCACTCGATCGCCGTCGAGAAGATCTGGCAAAAAATATTCCTTGATGAAAGCCGTTTGGTTTCGGGAGCTAACGAGTATCAGTTCGACGAATCGGCAAAGTCGTCATATAATCTCGCGCAGTTGTTTACCCAAATGCTCGAGGATCAACTCGAAAAGCAGTTTCCGGCTCATCCTGTTTTTTCAGATGTCCTCGGCTCAAATGAAGTTTCTTCGTTGATCGAGCATTTATTCAGCGGGTCCGGAAGCAACAATCCTGAGATTCAAAAACTGGCGGCTAATTTTGCATTCCCGCTTGGCCTTGTATATGACAATGCAGGGTTTTTTTTCCCGCTTCCGGCGGACGCTCTATCAGCGTCAACTATCGTCAAGGAAGTTATAGACTTAACTCAGCTCGACAAAACGGATGTAATTCCGTTGAACGAGGTGTCATTGCGAATGCAGGCGGCTCCTTATGGCTTAACGCAGGAAGTGCGGCATTTGGTGCTGGCGGCACTAGTTGCGCAGCGGCAGTTTGAATTTGTCACGTCGAGCGAAAACCGCATCAATCACCGGTCGTTGGATCTACAGATTATTTGGGAAGACATCGTCGGCATTGCAAAACCGTCCGGCGAGGCATATTCCGGCGACAGGCTGCTGAAATGGGCGAGCCTTTTGACGGGAGATTCTTCCCTTAACAGTCAAAAACCATCCGACGCCCGCCTAAAGGTCATCGGCGTGCTGTCGGACTGGCTTGCCGAATGGCAAAAAGCAGATCCTGTAGCACAGTTTGATGCGTTGCCGGACGAGAAACTCAATTCAAAACTTTGGCGCACGGCTTCAAATGTCAGAAAGACTTTTGGCATAGTTGCCGAAACTATCGACGGCCTCTTGCAGGAAGCCGTGACGCTTGATAAATGTCTTCAAACCATCGCCGACGTGTTTGCCGATTCTGAAGACGAGTATGAAAGCAAGCAAAAAGACTTGTTGATACTGCGGGAATTTATCAACCGGTCGGGCGAACTTGATGACATAAATACGTATCTTGCGTTGTGCGAACCGACGGGCGAACCAAAAATCGAAGAACTGCGGTCTGCTTTGATGGATACGATCGCTGCCGGCTATTTTGATCAGCAGGGCACGGCTCTCAATGACATCAGAGAAAAGTGGCTTGAGTTTAAGAAGCTATACTCTGAGTTTTACGTCGAAAAGCATGATGCAGTGGTGGCGTCGGGCCGCGATAATAGAAAACTAAATGAGTTTCTCGGCACTGACCTTTGGACTACATTTTCAGCACTCTCGGAAATACCGTGGTTTGGGCGGCACGATATGGAGATGTCAATGTCGAAGATACGCGAGCTGCGTATAGCGGAATGCGATGCTGACGTGCGAAAAATACTTGCAGCGCGGCCGTTTTGCGATTGCTCGTTCAGGCTTGCAAATGGAGCTAACAGCGATGTTCAAGTTGACGAGCTGGCATATACCGTTACACAGGGCATTGACTATTTTCGACAGAAAATGGTTGCTGAACAATCTGCGTTTTACCTGTCGCTTAGCGACATGAGCCATAGGCATCAGGATCGCGAAACACTGTCAAAAGTCAAAGACCTCGTTCCAACTCTTGAAAACACTCAGGATTTTCCTGCACTGACGGCTTCGCAGATACACATCTTAAAAAATGCGACACGCAAGATGGACATGTCTGCTCCGATCCACTCTGACCGTCGCCGATCTCCGCTCAAATCGTTTGTCGGATTTCAACAGGACGATTGGCAGGAACTCGAAGATGAGCTCGAGAGTCTGACCGATTTTTCAAATCTGAACGGATAATTATTTTCTTGACTCGCTAGTTTCAACTTTTCTCTCTTTCGTCTATATTTTATCGGTATGACAAGCGTATCGATAATTGGTCCGGGTAGAGTCGGCGGAGCTCTCGCGCTCGCTCTTCCGAAAAAAGATTTTTCAATCGAAAATTTGATATTTAGAAGCGATGCGCAACGGACTGAGGATCTCGCATCATTGGCGGGTGCCGCGTCAATATCTACCTTTGCAAATATATCTGACATCGCTTCGGATATAGTATTTATTACGACTCAAGACGCCGAGATCGCCAGTGTTGCAAAAAACCTTGCTTTGAATTTATCCGGCAAGCCGTTTGTTTTTCATACCAGCGGTGCGCTTTCGTCGAAAGTGTTGGACGATCTGAGCGCTGTCGGCTGTAGAACGGGTTCGATACATCCGCTTGTTTCGGTGAGCAGCGCCGAAGCGGGGCCTGAGCGATTCAAGGGCTCGTATTTTTGCATTGAAGGCCAGCAAGAAGCTCTTGATTTGGCACGAGAGATCGTGACTTCACTCGGCGGCATTTCGTTTTCGGTTGATACCGGTTTTAAGACGCTTTATCATGCTGCTGCGGTGACAGCCTGTGGGCATCTGGTGGCGTTGTTTGATGCGGCGGTCGAGATGATGACGAAGTGCGGACTTTCGGAAGAAGAATCGAAGAAAATTTTGCTTCCGCTTGTTAAGAGCACTGTTCAAAACATTGGCGAGCAATCAACCGCGTCGGCATTGACCGGAACATTTGCCCGCGCCGATGTTGAGACTTTTGTCGAGCATCTGAAGGTATTGAACACGACAGTTTCCGATGAGATTCTTGAGATATACCTGCTTTTGGGCGAACGGTCGCTCGAACTTGCGGCAAAACAGGGCGTCAGCCAAGAGCGTGTTGATAGGCTGCGGACAAAAGTTTCGATAGCGAAATCGAAGTTGAAATGGTAGTATCGCATTAAGCGGAAAAGACGGAAATGGTTAAGAAAAAAGAGCGTTTTGTAGTAGAAAAACAAGTGTTTCTTGAACATATTCAAGCCGCCGGCCTCCGCCGCACGACACAGCGCGATCTTATTCTCGAAACTTTTCTTAGCACAGAGGAGCACCTGACGAGCGAAGACCTTTACCATCTGGTCAGCAGGATTGATACGACCGTCGGGCAGACGACCGTTTACCGGACGCTCAAACTATTGACCGAGGCGGGACTTGCACGCGAGGTGCGTTTTGGCGACAACAAAACTTATTACGAGCATCATTACAATCATGAGCATCACGATCACATGATCTGCACCGAGTGCGGCAAGGTGATCGAATTTTTCTCGCCGGACATTGAATTGCTGCAGGATCAGATGGCGGAAAATTTCGGATTTAAGCCGACGCATCACAGCCTGAGGCTTTGGGGCGTTTGTGCTCAATGTCAACATGCCGAGGGTGAACTGCATACTACCGCGCCGCCGGGCGCACAGCCGCGCGTGAAGGTGCGGACGGCAATGCATTAGTGCCATTGCCGTAATTGGAACATTTCTCTGAAAACGGGCGTAGGACTAATTGAATCAGCCAGCGAGGCAAAAACTACTAACCCGGAGAGGTGGCGAATATGACAGACGGAAAAAAAGAATCAACAGAAAAAGGAGCTCCAAAAAAAGATAAGTTCCAGGACGAATTCAAGGAGCTGCCTCTTGAAGAAAAGATTAAAACGCTGCTGCGGATGGAGGCCGTCACGCTGCAGGAAACTTTTAGTTACGGCCTCAATGAGTCTATGAAAGCGGCGGACAGGCTGGGCGAAGTCCTAGCCGATTTTGGCAAAAAGGTCGAGGCCGAGTTCAAAAAAGCCACTCATCACGATCAGAATACTCCACCAAAATCGAAGCCGGGCGCGTCCAAAAAACCGCCGCCTAAAGCACAAAAAACCTAGCTGTGAAAGAAACCGCCATCGAAAAAAAGCATCCTGTTTCCTTAAAGGAAAAAACGCAATATTCGCTTGTTTTCGGCGTTATCACGGTGATGCTTTTCTACGCCGGTTTTCCGATCTTTCTTTTACTTTTTATCGGCGTTTTGGGTTTTTTCCTGTTCAAGGTTTTTTCGATAGAAAGCAAAAACGAGACGCGGCAAATCTTTGAGTTCTATCTCTCTGCAAACGAAATCCTACGCGAAGACGACCGGCGCTGGTATGGCTTTGAGATACAGGAAACCATTCAACGCGGTGAATCTATTGTCCGCTCGATGAGCGCCGCTCCGCCGCTTGTCTATTTTTCACTTGGTGCTCTTTATCAAAAGCTCGATGACCACAACTCGGCTGTCAAAAATCTTTCACACGCCGTTGGCGAATCGGCCCCGACCGAATCCGCCATAGTCTATCCGACAAAAGAGTTGCGCGAATACGTCCGCATGTTAAGAAAAATAGAACGCGCACCCGCCGAGGCTCCGTTGACCTCATCTGCCGTTCGTTCGCTCGAACGCTCTCGGAAAAATAAAGGACGACAGCTTTTGGATCATAGCCGCTCGCAATTGAACGGCGATGCGCCGCAAATTTCACAAAGCAGGCAAACATTAGAATCTGTAGTTGATTTCACGAAATACCGCGAAACGGACGAGCCGAAAATGACCGAGACCGCATTTACCGACAAGAGCAAACGGCAGAATATCAAAGCCGCCGCCGCAGCAGATTCTGAACGCAAATCCATCTCCGAAGTGCTTCACGATATTTACGACAAGATCAACTAAATATATCAACGCAAAGACGCAAAGAAAAATTAACCACAGATGAACACGGATGAACACAGATAAAGACCAGATAAATCTTCTTAGTCTTTATCTGTGTCTATCTGTGTTTATCTGTGGTTAATTTTTCATCTTAACCCGAAGAAATTTTTGATCGAGCCCATGACGCCTTTGGCGG
>JAYVFJ010000291.1:0-19938 GCA_043773225.1 Chloracidobacterium sp. | reverse complement strand
GCCGTAGAGACGGCGTCAAATTCAGCATCAAAATTACTGCTGTCTTTCACACTTAAAAAAGCAAAAACGCGATCGGTTCCGTAAGTTTCGACGGGCTGAAACGGCTCGCGGTCAACGGGAAGGATCGCCACGCCGTTTTTGCCCGTGGATTCCGCGATCAATTGTTCGAGCCAAGCTCCAAGGTCATGAATTTCCGGCGAAGTAAATATCGTCAGCTTATCGCGGCCATGTTTGTGAGCGGTGCCGAGAATAGCGCCGAGCAAGGCGCCTGGATTTGCGTTTGGATCGGAATGCCTGCAAGCCTCGACCATCTCTTTTGCGCGACGCAAGAATTGCTCGACGTCGAGTCCCATCGAAGCCGCCGCTGTCAAGCCAAACGCCGACAGCGCCGAGAATCGTCCGCCTATATTTGGCTTGCCGTGGAAGATCTGGCGAAAACCATCATCTTTCGCGATCTGCTCCATCTTTGAGCCTGGATCTGTAATAGCGACGAATTGCTGTCCTGCATTCTCACGTCCAATTTTTTCGACAACCTTTTCATAAAAATATTGCTTGAAACAATTTGGCTCAAGTGTCGAGCCTGACTTGCTGGCGACGATGAATAGTGTCTTTTCAAGATCAATCTTATTCTCGACAGTCCTGACCTGCGCCGGAACGGTCGAATCGAGAATGTGAAAATTCGTTTTGCCAAACGTGAGAGCAAGAACCTCGGGACAAAGCGACGAGCCGCCCATTCCCAACAAGAGAATGTCCGTAAAACTTTCGGCTGCAATACCGTCAGACAGAACGCGATACTTTTGCAGATCGGCCAGTTCTTCATCGACAATATCGAGCCAGCCGAGCCATTTTGCCTCGTCATCGCCGGTCCAAAGGCTCGCGTCCTTTGCCCAAAGACGCTTGATCTTGCCATCGGAGCGCCAACTGTCAAGCTCATTTTGAAGAACTCTTCCCAGATCCGCCGGAAGCCAATATTTGATCGAATTCAGCATACGAACATATTCGTCAAATCGCGTTTGCCTGTCAAACGTGAAAATATGTTGTAATAGTAACCGCTAAAAGCGCTAAATTTACGAAAGTAGAGTAAAATAATCTGAATTATTTTTCGTAATTTTTGCGTTTTTCGCGGTTAATAAATTTTATGACACAAGCAGAACAAAAATCTTCGTTAAAAGGTGCTATTGAAAAGCACAAGGAATTTCTTTTCCCGGCCGTGGCGATGTATTACCAAGAGCCGTTGGCCATTGTTAAGGGCGAAGGCGAAAAGGTGTGGGACGCCGAGGGCAATGAGTATCTCGATTGCTTTGGCGGCGTGCTGACGGTGAGCGTTGGGCATGCGAATCCGCGCGTCAACAAGGCGTGGATCGATCAGGTCAATACCGTTGCCCATACCTCGACGCTTTACGCAAATGGGCCTCAGGGCGACCTAGCCGAAAAACTGGCAGAGATCGCGCCGGGGAATTTGAAAAAATCATTCTTTTCCAACAGCGGCACTGAGGCTGACGATACGGCGATACTCGCGGCAAAAATCGCGACAGGGAATAACGAGGTCATTGCGCTGCGGCATTCTTATGCGGGGCGTTCGGCGACCGCACTTTCGACGATCGGGCATTCGACGTGGAAACCTATCGGCTCACAGGTCGCGGGTATTGTTCATGCCGTCGCGCCTTATTGTTATCGCTGCCCGTTCAAGCTCGAATATCCGTCGTGCGGCGTCGCTTGCGCTGATGATGTCGAGGAGCTTATCAAGACGACGACCACCGGAAAGATCGCCGGAATGATCGCTGAGACCATCCTCGGAGTTGGCGGATTTATCATTCCGCCGAAGGAGTATTTCCCGCGTGTCGCGGAGATCGTTCGGCGTCACGGCGGGCTGTTTATCTCGGACGAAGTGCAGGCCGCTTGGGGCCGCACGGGCGACAAGTGGTTCGGCATTGAGCATTGGGGCGTCGAGCCGGATATTATGACATCGGCAAAAGGCATGGGCAACGGCGTGCCTATCGGTTGGACGATTGCTACGCCCGAAGTTGCTGATGCGTTTCCGGGATTGACGTTCTCGACCTTTGGCGGCAATCCGGTTTCGTCGGCAGTCGGCCTCGCCGTGATAAAAGTCATTGAAGAAGACGACCTGCGAACAAACGCCCGCGTTGTCGGTGATTATTTATCAAAACGAATGCTCGAACTGCAGGAAAAGCACGCAGTGATCGGCGACGTGCGCTGCAAAGGCCTCATGCTCGGGATCGAACTCGTCAAAGACCGCAAAACAAAAGAGCCTAATCCCGAAGCCGTCCTGAAAGTCTTTGAAGAAACCAAACGCCAAGGCGTCCTCATAGGCAAAGGCGGCCTCTACGGCAACGTCATCCGCACCGGAATGATGCTTAATACAACGACGGATACGGTTGACCGGCTGGTCGAGGCGCTGGATGCAGGTTTCGCATTGTGTTAGAAATACTTGACCAAGTTGGTCAAGTGTGTGATATTCTCTTTTCATGAGCATCAAAACAGCAAATATCGGCGAAATAAAAACCCACTTCAGTGCTTACCTCAAAGGGGTAAAAAGTGGAGGAAAAGTTTTTGTTACCGAGCGAAACAAGCGGGTTGCCAAGCTTGTTCCGCTTGACGATGAAGATAAATACGAATCGGAAGAAGATCGGTTAGTCGCCGAGGGCATTCTTAGCCCACCGCTTAGCGACAAACCGCTTCCCGAGTCATTTTGGAAAGCAAAATTGCCACATGTTCGGGGCAATCTGGCGATCGAACTCCTGAGACAGGAGCGCGATGAGGACTAATTCCGCCTTTTGGGACACAAGCGCGATCATTCCCTTATGTGTTCGCCAAGAAGCGACGCCAAAAGCCAGACGAGTCGGGCGAATGTTTTCCAAACGCATAATTTGGGCGGGCACCAGAGTTGAGATCAACAGTTCAATATCGCGGCTGAAGCGAATGGGTGAGATCGACGCAAAGAATTTCAAGGTGGCACTAAGGCAATGGGCAAAGTTTCTCGGCCCGGTCCATGAAATAAAAGAAATCAACAGACTGCTTTCGCTTGCTGTTGATCTGCCTGAGCGATACGGAATTCGTTCGCTTGATGCCTTTCAACTCGCAGCTGCCTTGGCTTGGTGTGGAGAGAAACCACGGAATCGGCCGTTTGTCTGCGCCGACAACAGATTGAGCGAAGCTGCAACCGCAGCCGGATTTGATGTTGTGTCGCTTATTTGACAGATATGTGTTGTAAAGGTGGCCTCTACGGCAACGTCATCCGCACGGAAATGATGCTTAATGCGACGACGGAAACAGTCGAATATATCTGATCGAGCCTGCGGGCGATTATCATATAATCGGCCTGACAAAAGTCATTTTTGAGAGGTAAGGTATGGCGACAGTATTAACAAATGAAACGCTTCAAGACGAGATCGCGGTTTCGGTGGCGCAAGTCTTGGCGTCGGCAAATCGGAAAGCAAAAGAATTAGGAGTCGATCTTAAGACGAGTTTGATAACCGTGAGTCAACACCTGGCAAACGGTGTTTGGGGATGGCGAGTGCATTACGGGAAACGCGATTATGTTGGACGACGTGGTGGCGATCTGATGATAGACGTCGGTGCAGCAAACGCTGATATACAGCAAATTTTGCGAGGACAATAACCAATTGTTTTTACAATCAGTCGGCAAAGGCGGCCTTTATGGCAACGTGGTCGAGGCTCTCGATACGGGCTGCACTGTGTTGAAAAAACTTGACCTACTTGGCTAAGTAGGCCATAATAGCCATGTTATGAAAACAGCCAATATTGCAGAATTAAAAAATGGACTAAGTGCCTATCTCGCTGAGGTTAAGCGAGGCGGTCAGGTACTCGTAAGCGAACGAAATGTGCCTTTTGCTAAGATCGTGCCTATCGATTACACAGACGATTATGAAGCAGAAGAACTAGAACTGATTGCAAAAGGCCTGATGAGCCCACCTCGAAGTAGCGAGAAGATGCCGGATTCCTTTTGGGAAGAAGATCTGCCGTTTGTTCCGGGAAACCGAGCAATCGAGGTACTTCTCGAAGAACGTTATGAAGACTGAAGTTGGCTTCTGGGATACGAGCGCGATCGTTCCGCTTTGTTGCGTTCAAGCGTTCTCGACGGACGCGCGAAGAGTTCATCGTAGTTTTAAATCACCAGTAATTTGGTGGGGAACGCGTGTAGAGATACATAGTGGTTTTGGCAGACTAAAACGCCAGGCGGAAATTGATGAACGCGGTATAGCGGGCGCGATCCGAAAATGGGAAGTTTTTGAGAATGAAGCAAACGTCGTTACACCCGCTGAATTCGTTCTGGAGATCGCAACAACTCTGCCTGGGCTATACGGACTAAGGTCGCAGGATGCCTTTCAACTGGCCGCCGCGCTCGTTTGGTGCAACGAACATCCGAGGAGCAGACCGTTTATCTGCGCCGATAAGAGATTATCTGTGGCGGCAAAAGATGCTGGGTTTGATGTTATTGAGGTCGGTTAAGGGGGTGCCTATTGAAACGGAACTGGTTTTCAAAGCTTGGCGTCGCTCGCGACCCTGCCTACGGCAACGACAGCCCACTCTACTGAGTCTGGGCTTCGTCCGTAATGGGAGAAAAAATCCGGCATGACGCGGAAGATGAAACCTTGATGAACATTCCACAGGGAGCATATATCGAAGCTCAGATAATTCATAAGGCCGCCATAACGGGGGCCTTAGAACCATTCGCGCGCGAAATGGAGCGTGAATATGGTGTAGCGGAAGGAATGCTTGGAATGGGGGTGTTTTTTCAAACAAGAGCCATCGCATTGCTCTACGCCCTCATCTTGATACCGAAAGAATTTTGGGAGCTTAAGTCAAATAGCGGAATTTATATACGCCTTGAAAAGATGTTTTCGCTCGAAGGTATAGATATTCGGATTGACGTGAGCCGCCACCGGGGTGATCTCTACAAGTTTGTTCATCACCTCAGGAATGCGTTAGCACACGCTCATTTTGAATTTAGTACGAGAACATTTGAATTCTGGGATCGAGATCCGAGAACGAAAGTTGAGAACTATCGCGCAATTGTTCAGGAACCTAAGCTCATGTCGTTCCTCGAGATTGTTGGGAGCAATTTCGCCAATTACGGCAATTGGCCGGATACTGTTGAAGAATCCGAATGAGCATTTCTAAGGAAATATTATCTAGCGACAGCGCGACATTCCCTAACGCTAAAAAAAAAGGGCTTTAAGACGATGAAAACACTGATAAAAAACGGACGAGTTGTTACTGCGGTGGACGACTATCGGGCGGATATTTTTATTGACGGCGAGACGGTGACGACTATTGGGAAGTCGCTCGATATGGAAGCCGATGTTGTTATTGACGCTTCGGGAAAGCTTGTCATTCCCGGTGGGATCGATCCGCATACGCATATGGAGTTGCCGTTTGGCGGGACGTTTGCGTCGGACGATTTTTTTACAGGGACGCGGGCGGCGGCGTTTGGGGGGACGACGACGATCATTGATTTTGCGGTGCAGACGAAGGGCGAATCTATGACTTCGGGCGTTGATGCGTGGCACAAAAAGGCCGAGGGCAAGACTTGTATTGATTACGGATTTCATCTCATCACCACCGAGTTTGAGGACGGCGATGAGAAAGAGATGTATAAGCTGATGGACGAGGGCGTGACGTCGTTCAAGCTCTTTATGGCTTATCCGGGCGTGTTTTTGGCGGATGACGCGACGATATTTCGGGCGATGTCGGCAGCGGGCCAACGCGGCGGGCTGATCTGCATGCACGCCGAAAACGGTATTGTTATCAACGAGATCATTAAACGCTTTCTCGCCGACGGGCGCACAGCTCCGAAGTATCATGCTTTGACGAGGCCGACAATTGCCGAGGCCGAAGGAGTTCATCGTGCTATTGCCATTGCTGAAATGGCCGAGTCGCCGGTTTATATTGTTCACCTGAGCTGCACCGATGCTCTCAATCAGGTGCGGCAGGCTCGTGATCGCGGCATTCCGGCGTTTGCCGAGACTTGTCCGCAGTATCTTTTTCATTCGATAGACGATTACGGCGACGGCTGGGACGGTGCAAAATACGTGATGACGCCGCCGCTGCGTGAAAAGCATAACCACGCAGAGCTTTGGAAAGGCCTGAAGATGGACGACCTGCAGGTGATCTCGACCGACCATTGTCCGTTCTGCATGAAGGAGCAAAAGGAACTCGGCAAGGATGATTTCTCAAAGATCCCAAACGGCGCTCCCGGCGTCGAGAACCGTATGAACCTGATCTACAACGGCGGCGTTGTCGAGAACCGAATTTCTCTGAATAGATTTGTCGAACTCACATCAACGGCTGCAGCGAAAATGTTCGGCCTTTTCCCCAAAAAAGGAACAATCGCCGTCGGCTCCGATGCAGACATTGTGATTTTCAATCCAGATACAGAGCACATCTTCGGTGTCGAGAACGAACACATGAACGTTGATTATTCGTCCTACGAAGGCTGGAAGATGCGCGGGAAAGTCGAGACCGTTCTCTCACGCGGCCGCGTCGTGATCGAGAACGGCGAGCACACAGGTAAACAAGGCGACGGACAATTTCTAAAGCGCGGCGAGTGCGTGAAGATCTAATCCTACGAAAGGAATTTGCCACGAATGCACGAATAAGAATATTAATTCGTGCATTCGTGGCTGATTCCTTATTTTGCCACTCAGGGCTTGTCGGTGATCATTCTGGTCAAATTTATCTGCGGTGCCTCTGCTGCGACCTGTTCGACAACTTTAAAGAACTCTCCAAAAAACGGCGTGGCAAAATGTTCGTCTATGGCGGATTTGTTGGCCCATGTTTCGTGCCAGAAAAAGACGGTTTCGTCTTCGATGAATTGGTGTATGTCGTAGTTTATGTTGCCGGCTTCATTACGCGAATTAGCCACAATTGCGAGTGCCGCTGTTTTTAATTCTTCGATCTTGTCGGCTTTTACTTTCAAACGTGCGATCAGCACAATTTCTTCGTCACTCATTTTTTTCTCCAATATTAATTATGCAGCTGTAAACCCGCCGTCGATCATGTGAATTGAGCCGGTGCAATATGAGGATTCGTCGCTTGCTAAAAATAGGGCGAGGTTGGCGACCTCTTCGTTTGTGCCGTATCGTTTCAGGGCGATCAATTGCGAGAAACCTGCTCGCATTGTGTCGGGATCGTCGGGTGAAAGTTGCTCTTCAATTGAGCGGATCATACGGTTATCGATAGGGCCGGGACCGATCGCGTTGACGCGAATATCAAATGGCCCCAGTTCTAGCGCAGCTGTTTTTACCAGACCGCACACCGCATGTTTGCTCGCCATATAGGCACCTCCGCCTGGCACACCTATAACACCTGCTATTGATGATAGAGCGATCATCGAACCTTTGCCGCGTTTCTTCATAGGTTCAACGCAGTATTTCATCGACAACCAAACACCGATCACATTGGTGCGGAGAACTTCCTCAAAATCCGCGAACGTTTGATCCTCGATCATAGCGATTTTGCCTTCCGTTCCTGCATTCGCCAACAGAATATCGACACCGCCAAAGGCTTCGACAGTTGCGGCGACCGCTGCGGCGGTTGCTTGTTCGTCAGTTGCGTCTGCGACTGAAATCGCCAAATTGTCATAAGCCGAAAGACGCCCGCGTGTTTCGCCAAGTTTCTCAGCCGAGCGGCCGACGAGCATTACGCTCGCGCCTTCTTCAAGGAAACGCTTTGCCGTTGCCTCGCCGATGCCGCCGGTCGCGCCGGTGACAATTGCCACTTTTCCATCAAGTCTTTTTTGGGTCATGATTTTCAGTTTAGGCAAAATTCACCACTAAGTCACAAAGGACACAAAGTTTTTTAGATTTTTGTGTTCTCTGTGACTTTGTGGTGAATAATTATGTATTACTTCTTTGGCTCGAGAACGATTTCCCGCGCTAAGCGATTGCCCAGAACTTCGCGGATCAGCAGACGGTCGCGATAGCCTTGCATTTGTTTTGCGTCGTCGCCGACTACTGTCTGTGCCAGATTGTCGGCTTTGCCCAGATTAGCTTCATAGCTGGCAAGGTCTTTGTATTCGGTCAGCAGCAGCATGTTCCAATCTGCGGAACTGTGCATTTCGGTTTGGAGAACCATGTATGAAAGGATTATTCCTTCTTTTTTCATGGATTCCTGATTCTTTTTCCATTCGCTTGCGAGGTAATTTTTATAGGCATTGTCCATGCCGGGTTTTACCTGGATAACGCCGATAACCCAAACCGAACCGTTGCTAAACGGGCGATTGACCTGTGCGGAAGTGACGATGCTCATTGTCAGCGTAATGACGAAGAGCGAACAGACTAATAAAAGATTGCGTTTCATGATGGTCTCCTTATTTACTTCGCATAAGTGCAAAAGCAGTGCGGGCTTTGTTCTGACGCTGCACTCGTTTCAGACGCCGACTGCCCAAGTTTTTACTGATATAGAAAGTAGGACTGAGAGAAGCATATCACAAACATTTTTTTATATCAGGTTTTGATTTATAATCAGCGTGGAATTTCCGTGAAAATTATTATTGGATTTTGATTCGTGCAAAATGATCGTTCGACTTGCGCAAAGGGAATTGTTAACGAAATACGGAACCTTTAACGAGGTTCTTTATTACGATGGGCAAAAAGAGGCGATTGCCCTCGTGCGGGGCGATGTCGCGGGCGGCGACGGTGTTTTCTGCCGCATCCATTCGCATTGCATCGGTGCGCACGTCTTTAACAGCATCGAATGCACTTGCCGTGAAGAGATGGAAGGCGCGCAGGCGATGATCGAACGCGATTGCAGGGGCGTTATCATCTGGCTAGACCAGGAAGGCAAGGGCAACGGGCATCTTGCGTTGATGGAGAGCATTCCTTATAAGAAGGAATTCGGCCAGGCTGAGGCTTATGTGAAAGCCGGCTTTTCTGCCGACGCACGCAGCTATCGCCCGGCTGCCGAGATATTGAAAGATCTAAAAGTACGATCTATCATCCTGCTGTCAAACAGTTCGGAAAAAGCCGAGGATCTGCGGCAGATTTCAATTAATGTTACGGGGGTTCACCTCTTAAATGAATAGCGTTACAAGGAGTATATGAGAATCAATATCAGACTAATGCTAGTGGCGGGCGGCGTCATCATGGCGGCCTCTCTCATGGTTACCGCACAATCAAAACCGTGTGCAACCGCATCGAAGTTTGGGCCTGATGATCAGATCGGCAACGTAAACTATATTACTGCTGAGAAGACAATGGCGGCGGCTAAACTCGTCACTAAGGGAAAGGCATACCGATTGGGCATCGAGACGAACAAGGACACTCCTGCATACGGCACGCGAAAATTCGCAATAACTGTGCTACAGCCGGATCAGGCTGGTGGTGGATCGCTTGGCACTACCAAAACGACGTACAACGACGACATCATCACTGGTTGGGTTGGAGTCGGCTCACAGATCGACGGCCTCGGCCACGCCGGCATTGACGGTCTGTATTTCAATTGCAACAAGGCTTCCGATTTCACAAGAGCTGACGGATTGACGAAACTCGGCATCGAGAACGTGCCTGCTATCGCGACACGCGGCGTGTTGCTCGATATGGCCGGCTACTTCAATACCGAGATCGTAAAAGAAGGCACGGCATTCAACCGGGCCGAGATCGAAGGTGCGATGAGACGACAAGGCATCAAGACGATAGAAAAAGGAGACGTCGTGCTTTTTTACTCTGGGTGGCAAAAACTAATTGGAAAAGACAACAAGCGATACATATCAGTCGGGCCGGGGCTCGGCCGCCAAGGCGCCCGTTATCTTGCCTCGCTCGATGTGGCGATGGTCGGCGCGGACACATCGAACTTTGAGGTGATCCCGTTCGAAAAGGATGCCGGTGTTTACGAGGTACACCAGATACTGCTGGCTCTCAATGGCATTTACATACTTGAAAATATGAATACCGAAGAGATGGTAAAGGATAAGGCGTGGGAGTTCCTATTTACTCTTGGGCCGTCGAGAATCACCGGAGGAGTGCAAGCCATCGTTAACCCGATAACTATCCGTTAGGACTAACCGATCTATATGAAACGATGCCCTGAATGCAGGCGGGATTATTACGACGACACGCTGCTCTACTGTCTCGACGACGGAAATGCGCTCCTCGAAGGCCCGACGTCCGCCGAGGAACCAGAGACGTTGATTTTGCTTCCTGCCGAGGCTCCGACGCGAACTCAGATTCAGACGACTGACCAAACTGCGATCTTGCCGTTGGGTGTCGCAGTTGTTGAGAAGGCGAAAGGCTTCGATAAGCGACTTTTGGCTGCGTCGTTTTTCCTTGCGATCATCGTCCTTGGCGGATGGGTTGGTTATCGATATTTCAAGCCCGTGGCTTCCGAGCCGATCAATTCCATCGCCGTTCTTCCGTTTGAGAACCGCAGCGGCAATGCAGATTCCGAATACTTGAGCGATGGTTTAGCGGAATCGTTGATCTATCGCCTTTCGCAGATTCCCGATTTGAAAGTCAGCCCTACCAGTTCGGTCTTTCGATATAAAGGCAAAGAAACTGACCCGCAAGTTATCGCCAAAGAATTGGGAGTTGATTCGGTGATGACGGGACGAATCACCCAACGCGGCGATAATTTAACCATCAGCGTTAATCTGGTTGATACGCGAAACGGCAAATCGCTGTGGGGCGAGCAGTATGAACGCAAGATGTCGGAACTGCTGGCCACTCAGCGTGAGATCGCGACGACAATAACACAGAAACTGCAACTGCAACTTGGCGGCAGCAACGCGAAGGGCATAACAAAAAAATACACGGACAGCAACGATGCGTATCAGCTCTATCTTAAAGGACGGTATCACTTTGCACGACGAACGAAGGATGACGTCAACAAGGCTATCGAAAGCTACGAACAGGCGTTAAAGCTGGATCCCAACTTTGCGCTCGCCTATGCGCGGATCGCCGAGGCATACAACCAAATGTCTAACTATCCCTATGCGTCACCCAAAGAAGCTTTTCCAAAAGCAAAAGCCGCCGCTGAAAGAGCGATAGCTATCGATCCAACTCTCTCCGAAGCTCACGCAGCGTTGGGCAATACGTTGACTTCGTATGACTGGAAGTGGCCAGATGCAGAAAAAAGCTTTAAGCGAGCGCTCGAACTCGACCCAAATAGTGCCGCGGCGCACTACCGATACGGATTTGAGTACCTTGTTTCCGTAGGCAGAACCTCGGAAGCTTTGGCCGAGGTCGAACGAGCCTTGGAGATCGAGCCTCTCGACCCGAACATGGTCGCTAACCTCTCCCGGATCTATCTTTACGATGGGCAACGCGAACGAGCGTTGATCCAGTCTCGAAGGGCATATGAGGCTGACCCAAGTTTCGTTATCGGGAGGTTGATATATGGACTAACTCTTAATGCTAGCGGAGCATACGCCGATGCTATTACGTTAAGCGAAAAAGAGCTTGGGAACAGCCCGAACAGTCAGCACATGCTTCTCGTCGCGGGATACGCTTTTGGTCGCTCCGGGCGGCGTGTTGAGGCCGAAGCGATCATCGAAAGGTTCAAGGAAATATCGAAAACACAGTACGTTATCCCGAGCTTTGTAGCGGCGGTTTACGGTGCACTGGGTGAAAAAGATAAGGCCTTCGCTGAGTTGGCAAAGAGTATCGAGGAACATGATTCCTGGTTCAAGTGGGGCAAGGTCGAACCCTTGTTCGACACGCTTCGCGACGACCCCCGATTCGCTGGCTTGCTAAAACGGATGAATCTGCCGGAATGAAATATTATTATGATCGAAACTATCCAACACTCTGACGGAAGAGTCGAGCTAAATGCCGAGGCTGAGGAAAGCATCAAGACTTCGTCGCTGTATAACGAAGACCTTGCTCCGGTGCCGGTGGCGAAGCGAAATTGGACGACGTATAACTACGCCGCGCTTTGGATCTCGATGGCGCATTGCATACCGACTTATATGATGGCGTCCGGGCTGATCTCGGCCGGCATGAACTGGTGGCAGGCGTTGTTTACCATCCTGCTTGGCAATACAATTGTCCTCGCTCCGATATTGCTCAATTCGCATCCCGGAACAAAATACGGCATTCCGTTTCCCGTTTTTGCGCGGGCGGCGTATGGAACCGTTGGGTCGAATTTTCCGGCGTTGATGCGTGCGATCGTTGCGTGTGGTTGGTTCGGGATTCAGGCTTGGATCGGCGGACAGGCGTTGCAGACATTTTTTGCGGCGTTCATTCCGGGGTGGGCGACGATGCTTGGCGGTCCCGTTGGCGGACACACGCCGACCGAATGGCTCTCGTTCATGATCTTCTGGGCGATGAACATCGCCATTATTTACAAGGGCATGGATCTGCTGCGTATAGTCGAGAACTGGGCCGCTCCATATGTTCTTATAATGACCGGCCTTTTGCTGGCGTGGATATTGTATCAGGCGGGCGGTGTCGGTTTTCTGTTGAACGAGCCTGGCAAATTCCAGACACTTGGTGAATTTTGGCCGATATTTATTCCGAGCCTCACGGCGATGATCGGGTTTTGGGCAACGCTTTCGCTCAATATGCCAGACTTTACGCGGTTCGGCAAAAGCCAGCGTGAACAGGCAATCGGCCAGACGGTTGCTTTGCCGACGACAATGACTGTTTTTGCGGCGATGGGCATTTTGATCACGTCGGCAGCGATCATTGTTTTTCCTGATATGAATAAAGCCGATGCCTGGGACCCTGTAAAGCTTGTCGGTCAGTTTTCGCAGCCGGTTGTCGTCGCGATCTCAATGTTTACGGTTGTTGTAGCGACGCTCTCGGTAAATATCGCCGCAAACGTCGTCTCGCCCGCAAATGATTTTGCGAACGCCTTCCCAAAACTTATCTCATTTCGCACTGGCGGTTTGATAACAGGCATCATCGGCATACTTATGCAGCCATGGAAGCTGTTGGCCGACCCAAGCGGCTATATTTTTGGCTGGCTGGTCGGATATTCGGGCGGATTGGGTTCGATCGCGGGCGTGCTGATCGCGGACTATTGGCTCGTTCGCCGCAAGGAACTCAATCTCGGCGATCTCTACCGCAGCAAAGGAATTTACGGCGGTTGGAATTGGCGCGCCGTAATTGGGACGCTTCTGGGTTGCTTTTTTGCTTGGATTGGGTTGATAATTCCTATACTTCGGCCGTTATACGATTATGCGTGGTTTGTTGGATTCGGCGTCGCGTTCGGTGTTCATTGGGCTTTGATGAAAGCCGCGCCGCCGCGGGCGGCAAATCCGTAAAATTATGTGTTAAAATCGCACTATTATGACAACACAAGTTTTAGAAGGCACCTGGGAAGAAATAGCCAAACATGCAAAGCGTTTGACAGGCAAACATCTTCGCGTAACGATCGTAGATCCTGAACCTCAAACAAAACGAAAACCGAACGAGGGAATGCTCGAAGTTATTCAGAGAGTCCAGGAAAGACAAAAAGGAATGCGTCCAACTGGAGGGAATGCTGTCGATATAATACGACGCGGCCGTGCCGGTGAGATGTATGGCTATGACCCCGATGAATAGTGCTTCCGTTGTCGTTATTGATGCAAGTGTCCTTGTTTCAATTGTATCTATAGAAATTGAAACGCACGTGGCGGCGAAAAAAGCGTTTACCGAATACACCCTAAGCGGTGCCGAGTTTTTCGCGCCGAGCGTGATGGTCGGCAAGGTTATTTATGCTCTTTGTAAAAAGGTAGAAGCGAAAGAACTGACGGAAGCGGAACATACGGAGGCCATCAAGTCTTTTGAGGACTTCATGACAAAAATTGCAGTTCAGATTGATGACAACCAATTGATAAAACGAGCGATCGAAATTCAAAAAAGTTACGGCTGCAGTCATTCTGCCGATAGTTTTTATATCGCATTAACAGAAGTCTTGGCCGAGAACGGGTCAGTCGAATTATTCACGCTTGATCGCGGAATGAAAAAACAGGCTGCGAAAAATGCGCCGTCTGTTGTAGTAAACGTTTCGCAATAATAGTCGGAAACATTAAATTCTAAAATTTAAAGAGGAGAGATAAACCAATGCCAAACACTGTGTGTTCAAATTCCCGACGCGCATCATGCTTTTTTGCGATTTTGTCCTTTTTGCTCGTCTTTCTTGTTGTTAATAGCTCTGCACAGTCATTTCGCGGCAAGATTCTTGGAACGGTGACTGACGCGACGGGCGCTGTAATTCCGGGCGCGACAGTCACTGCAAAAAGCGTCGGCACCGGCATCCAGCGCACCGCTACAACTGATTCGGATGGAAATTACCTTTTCGCAGAGATGCCGATTGGCACCTATGAGCTTACGGCCTCTGCTGCCAGTCAGGGGTTTACCAACGAGGCAAAGATTAATGACGTTGTAGTTGAAGTTGCTGGAGAACGTAGGGCCGATATTACCCTCTCTGTCGGTGGCATGGGTGGGGAACTTGTAAATGTTGTTGCGCAGGAACAAGTCGAAACAACCAGCACAACGCTTGGGGGCACGATCCAAAGTAGATCGGTCGTTGATCTTCCGGTAAACGGACGCGATTTTACAAAGTTTTTGGTTCTTGTGCCCGGAGCATCGGGCGATCCGTCGGGGGCGACTGATTCGCCGGGGTCGTTTGGTTTGTTTAGCGTAAACGGCAATCGCGGCCGGTCGAACAACTATCTCATTGACGGAACCGACATGAACGACGGCTACCGCAATCTGCCGGCGATCAACGAGGCAGGTGTTTTTGGCACGCCCGCGACGATCCTGCCGCTCGAAGGCATTCAGGAAGTTGCCGTTCTGTCGAATTTTGAAGCACAGTATGGACGCAATTCAGGATCGGTCGTCAACATAGTCACCAAATCGGGCACTAATGATTTTCACGGTGCGCTGTTTGAGTTCCTGAGAAACAACAGATTTGACGCTCGTAACTTTTTTAATATTGATTCAGAGCCGCAAACCCAACTTCGCAACAACCAATTCGGTGGTTCAGTGGGCGGCCCTATCGCCCGCAACAAAACATTCTTCTTCGTCAATTACGAAGGCCAACGCGAGCGAGTCGGACTCAATTCGACCGCTCGCATTCCTGATCCGCGCGAGATACAAGCTGCCCTGAATGGCAACGGCTGTAATAGTCCTGAGCGAGGCCGTTTCGGCGGCATCATTCTGAATCCAGTGATCGGACGTCTGCTTGAACGAAATCCGTGGGGAACGCCGAATCGACCTTTGCCGTTATGTGACGACACGGGAAGGCCGAATCTTTTTGCGACCACAAAGGCGTCAAACGATGTGGATAGTTTTATCGGCAAGATCGATCATTCATTCAATGAAAATAATCAGATCACAGGCCGTTATTATTACGGCAGCAGCGACCAGTCGTTCCCGCTGGCGCTTCTCGGCGGCAACATTCTGCCCGGCTACAACACCGTAACGCCGACGCGGGTTGATCTTGTTTCGCTCTCATATCTGAAAATATTTTCGAGCACGAAAGTAAACGAAGTGCGTTTCGGCTACAACCGTTTCGATCAGGGCTTTTTCCCGGAAGATCAGGATTTTGATCCCCGCAGCATCGGGTTGAATAACGGAACCACAAATCCGCGCGATTTTGGTTTGCCATTTATTCGCATTCGGGAAGACGCTATCGGTAATATTGCATCGATCGGTTCTAACCTTTCGCTGCCCAGGGCACGCATTGATAAGAACATACATTTCATCGACAACTTTTCGTGGAAGATAAATGCTCATGACACCAAGATGGGTTACGAATTTCGCCGCACCGATGTCGATGCTTTTTTTGACGCCGGTTATCGCGGGCGGCTCGATTTTGCCACGCTCGAAGATTTCCTGCAGGGCATTTTGTCCGGCGGACGCTCTGCCCGAGGCGAATCGCAGCGTGAGACTTTTCAAAATTCGCACACGTTTTATTTTCAGGACAATTGGCGCGCCGGTCGTAACTTGACATTAAATATGGGCGTTCGATGGGATTATTTCGGGGTTATCGGCGAGAAGAATAATCTGCTGAGCAACTTCGATCCGACGCTCGGACTTGTTCAGGTTGGAACTGGCGGGCTTGATAAGCTTTACAAGTCGGACTGGAACAATTTCAGCCCGCGGCTTGGTTTTGCCTGGGACATGACCGGTAAAGGTAAGACCGTCCTTCGCGGCGGCTGGGGTTTGTTTTACGATGCGTTTTCACAGGACTTCTTTGTCGGACAGTTGCCGTTCAATACCTTCAATCCCGGGCCGGCATACAATCCGGTCGGGCCATCGCCGATTTTGTTTTCGTTCTCCACCGTTTCGCAGATCGAGAACAATGTTCCGATCTTTAGCGACTATCTCGATTCGGATGTGTTCTCGGTTGACCGCGACCTCGCAACGCCGACGATCCATAACTACAACCTGAACATCCAGCAGGAACTGACGCGAAATGTTGTTTGGCAGGTTGGCTATGTCGGCTCGCTTGGGCGTAAATTGTTCCGTTACCGCGATATAAATCAGCCTGTCAATCCTGCGGTCTCGACGGCACGTCCGTTTGACAACGGGCCGTTCGCTCCGTCGGGTGGAACATTTTTCTATGTGAACCAACTCGAGACGACGTCCGAGTCGAACTACAACGGTCTGCAAACAAGCCTCAACCTACGAAATTTCAAAGGCTTTTCCGGTCAAGTAAATTATGTCTGGTCACATTCGATAGACGACGCCTCGGACGGGCAGGACTATGTTGCGAACGCGACGCAGCCCGACAACAGCCACAATCCCAAGGGCGAACGTGGCAATTCGAATTTCGACATTCGCAATCGCTTCGTAGCGACATTGAGTTACGAGCTGCCAAATTTTGCAAAGGATCATCCACGCATCGGCAGCGGTTGGCAATTTAATACGATCGTCACGCTCCGCTCGGGAAGCCCGTTTCACGTTAATCTTTTTGATGATTACAACGGCACTGGTGAATACTTTCCACGGCCTGACCTTGTCGGCGATCCTTACGCGGGCACTGGCGCTCCCGACAGGTTCTTAAATCTTTCAGCGTTCAAGGTTCCATGCACGTTAGATGAGGGCGGTTCGTGCATTCCGGGCACATATCATTTCGGAAGCCTGGGGAGAAACTCATTGATCGGGCCGGGTTATAAGAATGTTGACTTCTCGGTTTTCAAAACGACAAAGATCACAGAACGAGTAAGTCTCCAACTCCGTGCCGAGGTATTTAATATCCTCAATCATCCGAATTTTGCCTCGCCCCTCCTGCCGGGCTTTGCGGCGGACGCGAGTTATAACGGACTTGATGAAAACGGGCGCGGCATCGGATTCTTGCCGATAACCGTCACGCCGGATGTCGGCATCGGCAATCCGTTTTTAGGCGGCGGCGGACCGCGTAATTTCCAGTTCGCGGCACGTCTGACGTTTTGAAGAATTTACACCACAAAGACACAAGGGACACAAAGATATAATTAATATCTTAACTTCGTGTCCTTAGTGCCTTTGTGGTGAAATAGTTTTATGAAATACGACAGAGTTAGAAATTATTACAACGGCGAATTTATCGAGAGCGTCTCGACAGACGACCTCGATGTAATTTCGCCAATTGACGGCAATTTGTTATCGACTGTGCCGATGTCAACATCGGATGAACTCGAAAGAGCAGTCCGGTCTGCGAAAAAGGCTTTTGAGGGTTGGAGCAGGCTTCCCATAAAGGAGCGGGCACAAGTGTTTTTCCGTTACAGGTATTTGCTCGAGAAACATGCCAATGAACTTACCGCTCTGGTTTCCGAAGAAAATGGAAAGACGATCGACGAGGCGCGAGCCGAAGTTGATAAGAGCATTGAGCTGACCGAATTTGCCTGCTCTATGCCGCAGCTTATTTCCGGCGAGATCATGGAAGTCAGCCGCGGTGTCGAATGTCGAACGGAACATTTTCCGGTCGGAGTTGTCGCGTCAATCGTCCCGTTCAATTTTCCTTTGATGGTGCCGAATTGGACGATGCCAAATGCGTTGGTGCTCGGCAATACGATGATAATGAAGCCTTCCGAGCTCGTGCCGCTTTCGGTCGTACGAATGGCGGAAATATTAAAGGAAGCAGGACTGCCCGACGGCGTTTTCAACGTGATTAACGGAGGCAAGGATATTGTTGAAGGCATTTGTGCTCATCCGGACATCGAGGCGGTTAGCTTTGTCGGTTCGACAAAAGTCGCGAAGCTCGTCTATCAGCAAAGCACGCACACCCTGAAACGCTGTGTTGCTCTCGGCGGAGCTAAGAACCATCTGTTCGTTCTGCCCGACGCAAATCCGGCGATGACGGCTTCGAATGTAACGGCTTCGATGTCCGGCTGTGCGGGCCAGCGATGCATGGCTGCGTCGGCGATGCTTGCGGTTGGCAATGTCGATCCGATCATTGATCAAATAGTTGTCGAAGCACGAAAGGTCGTGCCCGGGAAAAACCTCGGAGCCGTGATCTCAAAATCCGCGAAAATGCGCATCGAAGATTATATCTCCGAAGCAGAACGCAATGGTGCGAAGATCCTTGTTGACGGACGCGGTGCTGTGGTCGAAGGCAAAGAGAACGGAACCTATGTCGGGCCGACCGTCATTGATTATGTGACGGCTGGAATGTCGGTTGCAACCGAGGAGATCTTTGGCCCGGTGATCTCGATCATGCGGACCGATACCCTCGAGGAAGCGATTAAGATCGAAAACGATAATCCTTATGGCAACGCCGCTGCTGTGTTTACCCAAAGCGGCGGCCTTGCGAGATATGTTATGGAACACGCCAGCGCCGGAATGATCGGCGTCAACATCGGTGTTCCGGTGCCGCGCGAGCCGTTCTCATTTGGCGGGTGGAATGAATCGCGTTTTGGAGCAAATGATATTACGGGCCCGAGCTCGATAGAGTTCTGGACTAAGTTAAAGAAAACAACAACGAAATGGAACCCGGAAGCGGGTGTAAATTGGATGAGTTAGTGACTTTGAAACTATGTCAAGAATAATCAAATGTGGACTGATACAGGCGCGTAATGCAGCACCAACCGATGCGCCGATACCGGAGATCAGGCAGGCGAATATTGATCATCAGATGAAGATGGTCGAGGACGCTGCTAAGCAGGGCGTTCAGATGCTTTGCTTTCAAGAGGTATTTACGATGCCGTATTTCTGTGCCGAACAGCAGACGCGTTGGTATGAGGCGGTCGAACGCATTCCCGACGGCCCGACAGTCAAGCTGATGCAGGATGTTGCTAAACAGTTCGGCATGGTGATCGTCGTCCCGATCTATGAAGAAGAGCAGACCGGCATCTATTACAACACTGCCGCTGTGATCGACGCTGACGGTAAATATCTGGGCAAATATCGCAAAACACACATACCGCACGTCAATCCCGGATTTTGGGAAAAATTTTACTTCCGTCCGGGCAATCTTGGCTATCCGTGTTTTGATACGGCGTTCGCGCGGATCGGCGTTTATATTTGCTACGACCGGCATTTTCCCGAAGGGGCAAGATGTTTGGGCTTGAACGGTGCCGAGATAATTTTTAATCCTTCGGCAACTGTCGCCGGCCTTTCGGAATATCTCTGGAAACTCGAACAGCCCGCACATGCTGTCGCAAATGGTTATTTCGTAGGAGCGATCAATCGCGTCGGCACCGAGGCTCCGTGGAACATCGGCGAATTCTACGGCCAAAGCTATTTCTGCGACCCGCGCGGCCAGATAATCGCCGAAGGCTCGCGTGACAAGGACGAACTCGTCGTCGCCGATCTCGATATGGACAAGATCCGCGAGGTGCGAAATACATGGCAGTTTTTCAGAGATCGCAGGCCAGATGCCTACGGGCCTATTGTTGCAGACTAGTCGACGTTATGAGACTCATGTTGGTGGATAACAAAGAACAGATCGTAACTAAAATGATGGCTAGTCGTTCGTCGCTGGCGGCGCTAGGGGTGCATCGTTTTGGGCTGTTTGGGTCGTTCGTAAAAAACGAACAGACAGACG